>JBFHWX010000048.1:0-20426 GCA_041599275.1 Desulfobulbales bacterium
GCCGGCGTCCTCGAGTCCTCCTTCGTCGCCGAGGTCAAATCCGACCTCATGGGCGAGCAGACGATCCTCTGCGGCATGCTCCAGGCCGGGGCCCTCCTCTGCTTCGACAAGATGACCGCAAACGGCATCGGCGCCCCCTACGCCGTCAAGCTCATCCAGTACGGCTGGGAGACGGTGACCGAAGCCCTCAAGCACGGCGGCATCACCAACATGATGGATCGTCTCTCCAACCCGGCGAAAATCATGGCCTTTGAGTTGAGCGAGGAGTTGAAGGCCATCCTTACGCCCCTTTTCGAAAAGCACATGGACGACATCATGAGCGGCACTTTTTCCCGCACCATGATGGAGGACTGGGCCGCCGGAGACAAGAATCTCCTCTCCTGGCGTGCCGCCACCGCCGAAACCGGTTTCGAGAAGACCGGGGCCACGACTGAAAATATCTCCGAACAGGAGTACTTCGACCACGGCATCCTGATGGTGGCCATGGTCAAGGCCGGCGTCGAGCTCGCCTTCGACACCATGGTCTCCGCCGGCATCAAGGAAGAGAGCGCCTACTACGAATCCCTCCACGAGCTGCCGCTGATCGCCAACCTGATCGCCAGAAAGAAGCTCTATGAAATGAACGTGGTCATCTCCGACACCGCCGAGTACGGCTGTTACCTCTTCTCCCACGCCGCAGTCCCCCTGCTGGCCGATTTCATGAAGGGCATCGACACCGACGTCATCGGTCGCGGCCTCGCTTTGAAGGACCTCCGGGTGGACAACAAGGAGCTCATCGCGGTGAATGAAGCGATCCGCTACACCGCCATCGAAATGATCGGCGAGGAACTGCGCGGTCACATGTCCGCCATGAAGCCGATCTTGTAATAATTTCTGTTTTCAGGACGGATGCGTCCGGGCCGGGCTCGCTGTCCCGAATCCCGCCCAAAGGCATATGCCCTCTCAATGAAAAAGGGAGGCCCTTCACTCCACCGGGCCTCCCTTTTGTCGTTTTCCGCCGTTTTTTTTCAGCAGCACCGGACCATCACCCGTTCCCGGCCATGCAACAATCCATCCTCCTGCTCTCGGTCTTCATCGCTCTTTTGGGCATCGGCATCATCGTGCCGGTGATGCCCGTCTTCGCCGAAAGCCTGGGTGCCACCGGCATCGGGTTGGGACTGATCATCGCCGCCTTCTCGGTGACCCGCGGTTTTTTTCAGCCCATTGCCGGATCGTTCTCCGACCGCTGGGGCCGCAAGCCTTTTCTGCTGGGCGGCCTGCTGGTTTACGGTCTGGTCGGCCTGCTGCTGCCCGAGGCCTCTTCCATCGGCGGCCTGATCGCGGTGCGGGCCGTGCACGGATTTGGCTCGGCAATGATCGTGCCGGTGGCCATGGCCTATATGGGGGATCTGGCGCCGGCCGGCCAGGAGGGCCGCTCCATGGGGATGGTCAACATCGCCATTTTTTCCGGCATCGGCGCCGGGCCGGTGCTGGGCGGCTTCTTCACCGATCTCTGGGGCATGCGGGCGGCCTTCTTCGCCATGGCCTGCCTCTCGGCGCTTGCCTTCTTTCTCGTGCTTCTGCGGCTGCCGGACTCCGAAGGAAAAAAAGCGGCAGGCGACAGGCTCCGTCTCGGCCAGGCTCTCCGCGCCATGAGCGCAAGCCGGCGCACCATGGGGATCCTGCTGGCCCGCATGGCCACCATGATCATCATGGTGCCGACCATGGCCTTTCTGCCGCTGCTCATGCACCGGATGTTCGCAGCCAGCGGCACCCAGATCGGCATGGTCATCGCCTGCCGTACCCTGGTGAACGCGGCGCTCCAGACCCCCTGCGGCCGGCTTGCCGACCGCCACGACAAGGTGCGGCTGTTGCGCATCGGCTGCACGATCATCGCGGCGGTGATCTGCCTGGTGCCGCTGGCCGCCGATTTCCGGGCCCTGCTTGTCCTCTTCATCATCCTCGGCATGGGCGAGGCCATGATCTGGCCGGCCCTCGGCGCCATGGCCGCCGAGGAGGGCAGGATCTACGGCCAGGGCACCATGATGGGGGTCTTCAACCTGGCCATGAGTTGCGGCGTCTTCCTGGGCGCCATGGCCGCCGGCAGCGGCGCCGATTTTCTCGGCCTGCACTGGTCGTTCCCGCTCATAGGTGCCGTCGTGCTGGCGACCACCCTGACGGCGACGGTCATGATCCGATCGGCAAAACAGCCACCCCTGCCCCAAAAAGAAAGACAGCCCCCGTCGACCTGACCGGAGGCTCGCCTCAGAGTGCCGCGAAATACGTCTGGTTCTTGCCTTCTTTCTTGACCCGGTACATGAGCCGGTCCGCCTCTTTCAGCGCCTCCTCGAAGTGAACCGCTGCTTTCGAAAAGGTCACGACGCCGATGGAATACCCGATGGGCCAGCCACCGGCCCGTACCGCTCCTGCCAGCTCTTCCCTCACCTTTTTGAAAAGGACCCGCGCTCCTTCGGCATCGGTTTCGGGCAGCATGACGGCAAACTCGTCTCCGCCCAGGCGGGCAGCCAGATCCGTTTTGCGCAGGCCGCTCTTCAGAGCCGCGGCAACGGCGGTCAAAGCCTGATCTCCCTCGTTGTGGCCCCTGGTGTCGTTAACGGTCTTGAAGTTGTCGAGATCGATGTAGGCAAGCGCCAAGGGACGCTGGTGGCGGCGGGCCAGCCCAAAAAGTATACCGGCCTTTTCCCGAAAGGCCCGGCCGTTCAACAGGCCGGTGAGGGGGTCGGTACGGGCGAGTTTTTCCTCCCTGGCCATGAGATTCCGCACCGAGGACAGCAGACTGCAGGTCAACACGAAAAAACCGAGCCGCACCAGCGCGTTCCAGTATGGGATAAGTTGTGAGCTGTAATGCATGCCGTCGCCCAGGTCGGCGGCGAGCCAGGCAAGCGAGGAGACAACACAGAGCACCAGACCATTGTTTTTGCCGCCGTACCAGGAAGCCAGGGCAATGGGCAGAAGGTAGAAAATGGAAAAAGAAATCTCAGTGCCGGTGAGGTAGTCAATTACCACCAGCACCAGGACCAGGAGGACGGCAAAAAAGCCTATCAAGACCGTTGGCTTTCCGGCGAACAGCCGGTCGAGGCAGTTCAGTATACGCACGGTCTTTCCCCCATGCGGCGGCAACGGTACAACGGCCCAACCCCACCCCTCATGCCGGCCCTCCGGTCTCCGACACGGTCTCCACCGGGTTTTCGGCGGCTTCCGGGGTCGAGGTCATGCTGGTCATGATTTTCTTGGGCATCCTGGCAAAACCGCTGACCAGCGCCATCACCACCGCGGCAAGATAGGGAATGGACTGCACGAAGAGCACCAGAATCCAGACCTGCAGGTCCGGCGTGTCGGTGCCCTGCACCCGGATGACCAGATAGGCCGCCAGCCACAGGGCGATCATGATCAACCCCTCCTCGCGGGCCGCCATCAGGGCCCGGAACAGGGCATGGCTCTTGGCAAGCTTGGGGGTGCGGAAAAAGGGTTTGCTCTTCACGAACACGCCCTGCAGAATGGCGTGGGAGATCGTGTGGGAGAGGGAGAGGCCGGCCAGAGCCGAGGCCATGGTCTGGGAAACCGTGGCCCCTACCCGGCTGCGGTAGAGGTGGAACATCTTGGCGATCTTGAAAATAAACAGGGTCAGCGGCATGCCCGAGAGGATCACCAGCGGCGGATCGATCAGCCGCGGCCAGTGGACCATGGCGGAGGACCACAGAAGCGCCGCGATGGTGAACAGGAGATTGATGGAGTCGGCGATCCATGGCAGCCAGCCGGCCACGAAATGGTAACGCTGGCCGATGGTGAGCCGGGTCTTGCCGCCGAAGAAGAGCGCCCTGGCGTGGCGGCGCATGATCTGCATGGCGCCGTAGGCCCAGCGGAAGCGCTGTTTCTTGAAGTCGATGAAGGTATCGGGCATCACCCCCTTGCCGTAGCTCTGGGAAATATAGGTCGCCTCGTACCCCTTTTCAAAGATTTTGAGGCCCAGTTCGGCATCCTCGGTGATGCACCACTCGGCCCAGCCATCCACCTCCTCCAGCACCGAGCGCCTCACCATGGTCATGGTGCCGTGCTGGATGATGGCGTTACGCTCATTGCGGGTGACCATGCCAATATAGAAAAAGCCGCGGTACTCGGCGTAGCACATGGCCTTGAACAGGTTGTCGCGGTCGTCCCGGTAGTCCTGGGGAGCCTGCACGATGCCGACTTCGGGCCGCGAGAACTGGGGGGCGAGATCCCGCAGCCAGTTGGAAGTGACCAGGTAGTCGGAGTCGATCACCGCCACCACCTCGGCCTCCGGAGCGGTTCTCGCCAGCGCATAGTTGAGAGCGCCGGCCTTGAACCCGGCCAGCGGGTCCTCGTGAAAGAAGCGGAACCGTGGCCCCAGCTTTTCGCAATGGGCCTCGACCGGCTGCCAGACCGCCGGGTCCTTGGTGTTGTTGTCGATGACGATGACCTCGAACTTCGGGTAATCGAGCCGGGCAAGGGCATCGAGGGTTTCGGTCATCATCTCCGGCGGTTCGTTGTAGGCCGGCACGTGCACCGACACCATGGGCAGTTCCTCGTCGGGAACCGCCACCGGAGTAAACGGCCGGCGCCAGCGGGCCGCCCAGATGGCCTCGGCCCATTCGTGGGCCTCGGCCAAAAGCACCACCACCACCCCCATCATGCCGAGCACCATGAGCACACCCACCGCCACGGTGGAGACCGTCAGGTACTGCTGGGAATAGGAGTAGACGATCCATACCGCCGCCGAGGCGGCGGCAAAGGCCACGGTGGCGAGAAAGGAACGGCCTCGCTTGCGAAGCGTGGAGCTGTCGATGACCAGAAAGGCGAAGGTAATAAGCGCGATGGCCACCGAGATGCCGGCCAGGAAACGCCATTCGGGGATCTCGACGATGGGCTTGGTGAAAGGGAATTTGGGCTGGCGCTCGACGTCGTACACCCCCCAGTAGGCGCCCACCGCGCCTTCGGTGGCCCGCTTCCAGGGCTGATCGAAAGCTTCCATGATATAGTAGACAAAACCCTCCTGCTGGGCCCGGGCCAGAAACCGGCGCAGAAAGGTGGCCTCGTTGGCCGGCGAGGCGACGGCCGAATGCCTGGTGCGGCCGTTGCTGGGCCAGCCGACCTCGGCGATCACCACCGGCTTGTCCGGAAAGGTGGTCTTCAGAAGATTCACGTGGTCCACCACGTAGTCCACCGCCCGGTCGAGATGCACCCCCTCCCAGTAAGGAAGCATGTGGGTGCCGATGAAGTCGACGTATTGGGCCATTTCCGGATTCTTGTACCAGACGTGCCAGGGCTCGGCGGTTCCCACCGGCACGTCGAGGGCACGGCGCACCCGGTCGAGGTAGACGCCGAGCTCCTCGATGGTGAGATCGCCCCGCAGGATGACCTCGTTGCCCACCATCACCCGCACCACGTTCTTGTAATTTTCCCGGGCAACCCGGATGAGGGCGGCGATCTCCTTTTCGTTCTTTTCGAGATCCTTGTCGAGCCAGGCGCCGATACAGACATTGATGCCGTGCTCCCGGGCCATGGCCGGAATCTCGGCCTGCACGCCGGCCACCGTGTAGGTACGCACCGCGTTGGTGCGGTTGGCAAGGAGGGCGAGATCGGCATTGATCTCGGCGGCGCTGGGGTGGATGTCTTCCAGAGGACTCTGCCTTTCCCGGAACGGCGAAAACGAAAAGCCCTGGATCCGCTCGGGCCAGGGAGCCTCCTGCTCGGGCTGGTTGAGAAGTGCCCAGAAACAGAAGGAGACAACGGCAATGGCAATGGCGATAAGAAAATTGGCTCTGGTCATAAAACTCTCGGGAGTCGAGGCATACAACGGACGCGGGGAAACTGCACAGGGGGAAACGGCCGATGAAGGTTATCGATCAGGTATCGATCGGGCTGGGAAAGAAGGAAAAAATCTTCTTGCGGACTGGATTCATCGGAAAAAATATTCTATGCGGTTAACCCAAGGTTGCGCAAGGTTTGTGCGGTCTTTGGCGAAGGATAAAGTAAGGAGAAGGGGGAGTTGAGTCGAAAAGAGCAACTCAGCCGCTGCTCGTGCCGCATTATAGAGCTAGGAAGAAGGAATCTCAAGAGATAACTGCGGAAACAGCTCTTTGGCCAGCTACCCACCTGAAACATCATCCAGAAGGGCACTTTCACGGTTTTTCTTTCCTTTCGAAAAAATCGCTCCCCCCCATAAAAGCAGCGCCACAGTGGCACTGGATCCCGAAGACCATCCCACCACTCCTGCCCGGCCACCAAAGACGACAAATAAGACTATTTTTGTCTTGACACCTTCAAAAAGATTTTGTTAAGAATAGTTATCATCAAAATTTCCGAGGGAGGTGTTCTATGATTGGAATGCAGGAATTGAAAAACGACCGGCAGCTCGTCAACACCATTGATTGGACCATGACCCCCGAGAAGGCCATCGAGATGTACCTCGAGTGGGGCACCGGCTGGATCCGCGGCAACGACTTCGTCTCCTACATGGGGCAGGAATCGGTCTATTTCGTGATCTACGATTGGGAAGATCCGCCCTGCGTCACCCTGCTGCGGCGCACCACCGCCGGCGCCGAAGAGATTGCCAAGGTCGAGGTTCCCCGCGAGCTCTTCGACAAGGCCATCGAAGAAGACGGCCACCGGCCCGGGGTCGGCGTCCATCGCCTGAACCGCGAACTCATGGAGTGGGTCTGCGCTGCCATCGGCGGATCTTCCATGGATTACTCCATCCACTGATTCTCCTCCCCCACCCCACTGCAGGAAAAAGCCGCCGGGCCAAGAACCAGGGTCCGGTGGCTTTTTTTCTGCGCTGCCACGGCGCCATGCCTTCAACCGGCGGCAATGGACCGGTGCGCGAACCCCTTTGCAGTCTCGCGCAGATCGTACCCGGAAGGCGCCTGGTAGAGCCGCAGACCGAATTCCGGCACCGCGGCGATCAGGTGGTCGAAGATATCGGCCTGGATCGCTTCGTAGTTCGCCCAGACCTGGTCCGCAGCGAAGACGTAGATCTGTAAGGGAAGGCCCTGGCCAGTGGGTTCGAGTTGGCGCACGAGAAAGGTCATCGACTGGTGGATTTTCGGGTGATGGCGCAGGTACTGCACCACATAGGCCCGGAACACCCCGATATTGGTCTGCCTGCGGCCATTCACCAGCAAAGTGGTATCCAGCCCAAGGCCGTCGTTATACCGCTCGATTTCCGCCTGGCGCTGGTTCACATAACCGGCGACGAGGCCGATTTTCGAAAAACGTTCAAGCATTTCCTCTGAGCAGAAGCGGATGGAATCGAGGTCGATGAGCAGATTGCGCTTTATCCGCCGGCCGCCCGACTCGCTCATGCCCCGCCAGTTTCTGAAAGAGTCCGACACCAGGGTATAGGTGGGAATGGTGGTGATGGTCTTGTCCCAGTTGCGCACCTTCACCGTATGGATCGAGATGTCGATCACGTCGCCGTCGGCACCGAATTTCGGCATCTCGATCCAGTCCCCCACCCGCACCATGTTGTGGCCGGCGATCTGCAAACTTGCCACGAAACCGAGGATAGTGTCCTTGAAGACCAGCATGAGCACCACGGTAAAGCCACCCAGCACCGAAAAGACCCCGAGGGGCGATTTGCCGGTGAGGATGGAGACCACCAGAATGGCGCCCAGCAGATAGATGACGATCTTGAGCGCTTCGATGTAGCCGCGCACCGGCCGTTCCCGGGCGAGTTCCGAGGAAGAATGGATGTCGCGGGCGGCGGAGAGCAGGGAGTCGAGGGTGCGTACGCCGGCCACCACGAAAAGCGCGGTGAGCAGCCGCTTGAAGAACGAAGAAACAAGCGGCGCCTCGGCCAGAAAAAAATCCGCCCCCAGATAAGCCACCACCAGGGGAGCGAAAAGAGCAAGCCGCCGCATGAAACCGTGGCGGACGAGAACGTCGTCCCACTTGTTGCTGCTTTTAAGGAAGGCGGCCTCCAGAGCAGCGGCCACAAAACCGCGGGCCAGGCGGTGCACGATGAGGGCCGAAAGAAGTATGACCAGCAGACCAACGGCCACCCCGAGGGAGGTGGCGGCCTGGGGCGGCACCCCGAGGGCGTTCAGAATTTCGGCAAGTTTCGTGATCATCTCGACTGTTTCCTTTTGCGGGGGAAGCGCCGGCGGCGTTCAGCTTACGGTTGCCGAAGCGGCCGCTTCCGTTTATCTTCCAATCCTGATCCAGGCCGGCCGCCACCGGATGCGGCCGCCCCCCATATCTCCCCGGCCGGTTGTTTCCGGCGGCAGACAAGACCAACCCAACCGAAACGAGCAGAGAACACCATGAGCAGCACCGCACCGAACAGCAGACACCTCACCGTACTTCTCACCGGCGGCCTCCTGGCTCCGGCTCTCCTGCAGGCGGTCAACGAGGTGGCCCAGAAATACCGGCTCACCGCCTATCTCACCACCTTGCAGAACCTGCGCCTCCTTGGCCTCAACGACGACAACATCGACGAAGTGAAGAAGGAGCTCCTCGACCGCGGGGTGCCGGTCAAGGTACCAGGACTCTTTCCCTCACCCAAGGTCTGCGTCGGCATGCCGTACTGCAACCTGGCCCAGGCCGACACCTTCGAACTGGCCGAGGCGATGGCCGCCCGCTACGGAAAGCGCGCCGGCCTCAAGCCCAAACTCAAGATCGCCCTTTCCGGCTGCCCGGCCAACTGCGGCGGCGCCCTGCTGGCCGACATCGGCATCGTCGCCACCCGCAGTGGCCTCGATCTGTACGCCGGTGGCAAGGGCGGCCCCCTGCCCCGGGTCGGCCGCCGCCTGGCCCAAGGGCTCAGTGCCGAGGAAATCCTGGTGGCGGTGGGCCGGCTGGTGGACTACCACCAGGAGAAAACCGGCAAGAAGCAGCGGCTCTTCAAACTCCTCGACGAGCCGGACTTTCCCTTCCCGGTGGAGTAGACACCGCAAAGGAGGTCACTCCACTTCCCGCCGCAGCCACTCCTCCACCTCGGCCCTGGTCGGCAGCCGGCCCTCGCAAAGGACCCGGCCGTTCACCACCAGGGCCGGGGTGTTCAGCACTCCGTAGCGCCAGATTTCGTCGAGTTCGTGCACGTCCTCGATGTCGGCAGCCAGCCGCATATTGGACAACACCTCGATGAGGAGCGTTTTCAACCTGTTGCAGCTCACGCACCCGGGACCCAGCACCCGGATGACGAGCCCCTCCTCGGCGCTCACCGCCTCACCACGCCGCCGCCGGTATTCCCGGAGCAGGGCATCGCGATAGAGTTGGTCGCCGCCTTCGGGTACATAGTTTTGTTTGCTTATTTTTTCAAAAAGCAGGTCGGCGGCTTCTTTTTCCGGGAGCGCGAGGCCGATGACTTCGGCCAAAGCCTGATCGAGACCGATCAAACCGACGCTGGCCCGGCCTATTTTCATGGTGCGTTGAAAAGGTGCCTCTTCCATGGTTCAACCCTGTTGTCTGTTGACGCGATGCCGGACATCCTGAAACAAGAGGAACGATGCGGCAGGTTTTTCCTAAAGCGCTCAAAAAACGTCCATGATACCATATATCATCGACCAGCGGGATTCAAATCCGTCCACCGCCCCACCGCGTTCTGCCCGAAGATGCCTCAGTGACATAATGACAACCGAGCCAACTTCTGTCCTCACCGTCTGCCCTTCACCCGTGCGCCGCGCCCTGGCCCGGCTCATGGCCCGCCGGCGCCAGCCCCTCTTCGTCGCCGGCGGCCCCCTGCGCGATCTTCTGCTCCAGCGGCGGTTCAACGACCTCGACCTCACCGTTCCCTCCTCGGCCACGGCCTGGGCACGGGACCTTGCCGCCATGGTTTCCGGCGCCTTCGTACCCCTGGATCCCGAAGAGGACGTGGCCCGGGTGGTGTTTCACGGCTTTACCATCGACTTTTCCTCCTTCCGCGAAAACAGCCAGACCATCGAAGAAGATCTCCGGCGCCGGGATTTCACCATGAATGCCCTGGGCCTCGTTCTGGAGACGCGAGGCGAAGAACTGCAACCGGCAGGCTGCGGCTTCATCGATCCCTGCGGTGGCCTCCGGGACATTGCCGAGGGGGTGGTGCGGGTTACCAGCCGTGAGAGTCTGGAGCGCGACCCGTTGCGCCTGCTGCGCGCCTTTCGTTTCCAGGCGACCCTTGGTTTTCGGATCGAGCCCGCAACTTTTGCGGCGATATCCGAACTTTCCTTGCTTGCCGGCCACCCGGCGCCGGAGCGGTTGGCTTACGAACTGCGGCTCATCATGGAATCGGGCCGGGCCGCGGCGGCCATCGCCGCCATGGTGGATGCCGGCGTCTTCTTCGTGCTCTTTCCGGAATTCCTCGACGCCCAGGGCATGAAACAGCCGGCCAGCCACCACCTGGACGTCTTCCAGCACAGCCTGGCCACCCTCGCACGTCTCGAGGATATTTTAACAAATCCGGCTCTGCACTTTCCATCGACCGGCGACGAAATTTCCGCATACCTCGACAACCCGCGGCGGCGGGGTTTGCTGGCCTGGGCCGCCCTCTGCCACGATCTTGGCAAGGTGCCCACCCGCAAGATCCGCGAAGATCTCGGCGGCCGCATCACCTTTTACAACCATGATCTCGCCGGCGGCCGGCTCTTCGAGGAGATCGCTTGCCGGTTGCGCTGGAGCCGGGAGGACGGCCGCCGGGTGCGGGGTCTGATCGAGATGCACATGTGGCCCTTTCACCTCAATAACGCCCGGCGCCGGACCCGCCTCACCCCCCGGGCCTATCTCAAACTGGTGAAGGCGGCCGGCGATGATCTGGCAGGCCTCTTCCTGCTGGCAATGGCCGACAGCCTGGCCGGAGAGGGAGAAGGAAAACCCGACGGCATGGAGGATTCCCTCCTGAGCCTCTACGCCGAGGTAGAAGAAGCGCGCCGCAAGCGGATACAACCGGTTCTTGCCGGCCCCCGGCTGCTGAACGGCCACGATCTGCAACAACTCTTCGGCCTCGAGCCGGGCCCGGAGATCGGCACCCTGCTCGAAAAGCTCGAACGGTCCGTGGTCGATGGCCAGGTCTCAAACCGCCAGCAGGCCATCGACTGGATGGCCGAGCTGCTGGCCAAAAGAAACGAAACGACGGGAAACTAGAAGTCTCTCCACTGAACCAGAAGCAACGTCTTTTTGCATTCCCGCCATTTAGGATTTGACCTGCCCGGCTTCGCCGATTTAAGCTGAAAGCCAAACATACCTGCTTGAAATCAATATCCGTCCCAGGCCTTGCTCGGCACCGGCCAGCAAACCGCCGGGAGTCCCCTCGACCACCAGGAAGAGCCCATGAGCGAGCACGACGCCAGCAGCGAAGCGACCCCGGAAACGGTTCACACCCGGGCCGAGGACGTTTTTCTCGACACCTGCGCGCCCATCGACCACGAAAAACTCTGGCAGGACATCACCCACAACATCCTGCGCTTCCTGGGCCGCGACCCGGAAATGGCCGGCAAGCGCGAAATCTACCTGGCCCTTGCCTACACCCTGCGCGACATCCTGGTCACCCGCTGGATCCGCACCCAGAAGGAGTATTACGCCAAGCGCCGCAAACGGGTCTACTACCTCTCCCTCGAGTTCCTGATCGGCCGCTCCCTCGGCAACGCCCTCGTCAACATGAACCTTTACGACGAGGTGGAGAAAGCCCTGGCCAAACTGGGCTACGATCTTTCCGAAATCCGCGAGGAAGAAGAAGATGCGGCACTCGGCAACGGCGGCCTCGGCCGGCTCGCCGCCTGTTTCATGGATTCCATCGCCACCCTGCGGATTCCGGCCTACGGCTATGGCATCCTTTACGAATACGGCATCTTCTTCCAGAAACTGGCCAACGGCCAGCAGGTGGAACTGCCCGACAACTGGCTGCGCTACGGCTCGCCCTGGCAGATCGCCCGGGCAAAGCACCTGCACCCCGTGCAGTTCTTCGGACACACCGAACAATACGTCGACGAGCAGGGGCGGTTCCGCTCCGCCTGGGTGGACACCGAAGAGGTGATGGCCATGGCCTGCGATTTCCTGGTGCCGGGCTACCGCAACCGCCACGTGATCAACATGCGGCTGTGGACTGCCCGGGCCTCCCGGGAACTCGACCTCTCCTCCTTCCAGCAGGGCGACTACGTGGCCGCCGTCCAGAACAAGGTGCAGTCGGAAACCATCAGCAAGGTGCTCTACCCCTCCGACGACATCCGCGAGGGCCAAAAACTGCGTTTCAAGCAGCAGTATTTCTTCGTGGCCGCCACCTTTCAGGACATCTTCCGGCGCTACAAGAAGAAAAACAAGACCTTCGACGAATTCGCCGACACCATCGCCGTGCAGTTGAACGACACCCACCCGGCCATCGCCATCCCAGAGCTCATGCGGCTCTTGGTGGACATCGAGCTCCTCGACTGGGACAAGGCCTGGGACCTCTGCGTCAAGACCTTCGGCTACACCAACCACACCCTGATGCCCGAGGCCCTGGAAACCTGGCCGGTGGAAATTTTCGCCCGCATCCTGCCCCGGCACCTGGAGATCATTTATGAAATAAACCGCCGTTTCCTCGACGAGGTGAACCGCCGGTACCCCGGCGACCTGGAGCGGTTGCGGCGTCTCTCGCTCATCGAGGAAGGGCCGGTGAAGAAGGTGCGCATGGCTCACCTGGCAGTGGTCGGCAGCCACTCGGTGAACGGGGTGGCCGAACTCCATTCGCATCTGCTGCGCACCAGGATCTTTCCGGAATTCCATGAACTCTACCCGGGAAAATTCAACAACAAGACCAACGGCATCACCCAGCGGCGCTGGCTCCTGAAGGCCAACCCCCAGCTTGCCGCCCTGATCACCGAGTCCATCGGCGACGCCTGGGTCACCGATCTCTACCGGCTGCGTGATCTGGAAAAGCTTGCCGATGACCTGACGTTCCAGAAAAAATGGCGGCAAGTCAAGAAGAACAACAAGATGCGCCTTGCCCGCTTCATCTTCGACGAGTGCGGGGTGGCGGTAAACCACAAATCGATCTTCGACGTCCACGTCAAGCGCATCCACGAATACAAGCGCCAACTCCTCAACATCCTGCACGTCATCACCTACTACCACCGGCTGCTCAGTGGCAAGTGGGAGCACCTGCCGGCCCGCACCTTCATCTTCGCCGGCAAGGCGGCCCCGTCCTACCGGCGGGCCAAGGACATCATCCGGCTGATCACTTCGGTGGCCCAGGTGGTGAACGGAGACCCCCGCAGCCGCGAGCGGTTGCAGGTGGTTTTCGTGCCCAACTACGGGGTGTCGGTGGCCGAAAAGATCATCCCGGCCACCGATCTCTCGGAGCAGATCTCCACCGCCGGCACCGAGGCTTCGGGCACCGGCAACATGAAATTCGCTCTGAACGGGGCGCTTACCATCGGCACCCTGGACGGCGCCAACATCGAAATCCGTGAAGAAGTGGGCGAGGAGAACATCTTCATCTTCGGCCTCACCGCCGACCGGGTCGATTGGGAGCGGCTTCACCCTGGCCGCACTCCGGAGTCCATCCACCGCAGCAACCCTGAAATCCGCCGCACCGTGGACAGCCTCCTGGACGGCTCCTTCACCGGCGGTGACCGCACGGTCTTTCAGGAGCTGGTCGCTTCGATCATGAACCCCCACGACCCCTATCTGGTGCTGCGCGACCTCGAGGACTACATCCGGTGCCAGATCGAGGTGGGCAAGGCCTACAAGGACCAGAAGACCTGGACCCGAAAAGCCATCCTCAACGTGGCCCGCATGGGGAAATTCTCCACCGACCGCACCATCGCCGAATACGCCCAGGACATCTGGGGCATCTCCCCGGAAGACCCGGAATTCTGCAGCCTTTGACCACGAGCCGCATCCCTTGCCTGGGCCGACGCGGACTGTAAAGAAATCGAGCAATACGAAAGACTATCTGGTATATTTCCGGTTTTTTCGCAGACCACTGCATCAGCTCCCACAGGAGTCATCACCGCCGTGCGCAAGGTCCAGGACTACTATTTCAAGAAGGCCAAGAAGGAGAAGTACCCGGCCCGTTCGGTGTACAAGCTCGAAGAGGCCCAGCAGAAGCACAAGCTCCTGCATTCCGGCGATGCTGTCCTCGACCTGGGGTGCGCGCCGGGCAGTTGGTCGATGTACGCGGCCCGCGCGGTAGGCCCCCAGGGGACCGTGGTGGGGGTGGACCTGCAGGAGTGCAAACCGTTTACCGTGGCCGGCGGCGCGACGGTGCACCTTTTCCAGGGTGACGTTACCGACGCCGATATGCTGGCCCGGATCAGGGCCATCGGCAGCGAATACGACGCGGTGCTCTCCGACATTGCGCCCCGCACCTCGGGCAACAAGTGGGTGGACCAGCAGCTTTCCCTGCGGTTGTCGCGCACGGTGTTCGGCATCGCCACCGCACTTCTGAAGAAAGGTGGCAACTTCTACTGCAAGGTCTTCGAGGGCGAGGACGTCAAGGAGTTCATCGACGAGGTGCGCGGCCATTTCAAAAGCACCAGGATAGTGAACCCCAAGAGCTCGCGCAACGAAAGCCGCGAGATCTTCATTCTCGGACTCGGCTTTCTGGCCCGCCCCGGCACTGGATTGGAACAGGTTGATGTTTGACGGCGGCGGCTTTCGCCTCTTCGCCGTCTCAAAAATATGAAAGTCTATTTTTTCAGGAGGTAGTATCCGTGGCAGGTCATTCCAAATGGGCCAACATCAAGCACCGCAAGGGGGCCCAGGACGCGAAACGCGGCAAGATGTTCACCAAGCTCATCAAGGAAATCACCGTCGCTGCCCGCCTTGGCGGCGGCGACCCGACTGCCAACCCGCGACTGCGTTCAGCCATCGCCGCGGCCAAGACCATCAACATGCCCAAGGACAACATCGACCGCGGCATCAAGAAGGGCACCGGCGAGCTCGAGGGCCAGGTCTACGAGGAGATCACCTACGAGGGCTACGGTCCGGGCGGCGTGGCGGTGCTGGTCGACTGCATGACCGACAACCGGGTGCGCACCGTGGCCGACGTCCGCCACTATTTCGCGAAAAGCGGCGGCAACATGGGCGAGACCGGCTGCGTGAGCTACATGTTCGAGCGCAAAGGGTCGATCATCATCGAAAAATCGACCGTTTCCGAAGACAAGCTGATGGAGCTCGCTCTGGAGGCCGGGGCCGAGGACGTGGTGGAGGAGGACGATACTTTCACCGTGCTCACCGCCACCGGTGACTTCGAGACGGTGCGGGAGCACCTGGAAGAGGCCGGCATTCCCATGGTGGAGGCCAACATCGCGCCGATTCCCATGAACACGGTGCCGGTCACCGACGAGAAGACCGTCAAGTCGCTGATGAAGCTCATGGAGAACCTGGAGGACCACGACGACGTGCAGAACGTGCACGCCAACTTCGACATCGCTCCGGAACTGCTGGAGGCCTGTTCCTGATCGCCGCTCCGGCCGGCGCATGGAGACGGCGACCATGAAACGCCAGGCAAGCCAGCGCATCCTGGGTATCGACCCCGGCAGCCGCGCCACCGGCTTCGGGATCATCGAAAAACTAGGCCAGCGTTTGCACTTCGTGGCCTGCGGGGTGATCCGCACCGAGCGGCTGCCCGCCCTGGGCGACCGGCTGCGGGTGATCCACGAGCGACTGGCCCTGGTGATCGAAGAGCAGTGCCCCGACGTGGCGGCCATCGAGGACATGTTCGTGGCGGTGAACCCCGGCGCCGCCCTCAAACTCGGCCATGCCCGGGGGGTGGCGATCCTGGCCGCGGTGCAGCACGGCCTTGCGATCCACGCCTATGCCCCGCGCCTCATCAAGCAGGCGGTGGTGGGCTATGGCCAGGCGGAGAAGGGCCAGATCCAGCAGATGGTACGTGTCCTTCTCAATCTTTCCGGCACCCCGAGCCGAGACGCCGCCGATGCCCTGGCGGTGGCCATCTGCCACGCCCACCAGAGCGTGCCGCCGCCGGCAATCGGCGGGGCGCCCTCAACCGCCCCTGCCTGATGGCCCCAATTCCTGGCCGGGGTCGACCTCAAACCGGAGCCGCAAGGAGCGCCCGCCATGATCGCCTGCCTGCAGGGAGAACTCTTCCATAAATCGACGGATCGTGTCATTATCATGGCCGGCGGCGTCGGCTATGAAGTCTTCGTCTCCCTCAACTGTCTGGCGGAACTGCCGGCCACCGGCCGCGAAACGTTCCTGCACATTGCCACCATCGTCCGCGAGGACGCCTTTCTGCTCTTCGGTTTCGCGGACAGCCGCGAAAAGGAGATGTTCCACCTGCTGATCGGGGTGAACGGCGTCGGCCCCAAACTGGCCATGTCCATCCTCTCGGCCATTACCCCCGGCCAGCTGGTGCGGGCGGTGGCTGCAAAAGATCTGAAAAGGCTCACCAAGCTTCCCGGGGTCGGCAAGAAGACGGCAGAACGGCTCTGCCTCGACCTCAAGGACAAGGTCGGCTTCAGTCCCGAAGAGGTCGAAGGCCTGTCAGCCGCCTCGGACGAGGAACCGGTGGCCGCCGAAAACCCGCTCTTCACCGACGTGGTCTCCGGTCTCGTCAACCTCGGCTACCCGCCGGCCCGCGCCCAGGAGGCGCTGCGCGCCGTGCGCCGGCAGCTTTCCGCCGAAGAGCTTCATTCCATCCGGGTCGAGGACCTGCTCCGTAAAACCCTGAGGTCACTTGCGTAATGTACGAGAAAGGGCTCGATGACGAACGGATCGTAAGCGCCAGGATGGCCGAAGAGGACATCCCGCAGGAAGGCGACCTGCGTCCGAAGAAACTCAGCCAGTACATCGGCCAGGAGCAGGTGAAGCGCAATCTCGATGTCTTCATCAAGGCGGCGCTCGGCCGCGGCGAAGCCCTCGACCATGTGCTCTTCCACGGCTTTCCCGGCCTCGGCAAGACGACGCTGGCCTATATCATCGCTTCCGAAATGGGCTCTCACATCAAGGTCACCTCGGGGCCGGTCATCGAGCGGCCAGGCGATCTCGCCGCCATCCTCACCAGCCTCGAGGCAGGCGACGTGCTGTTCATCGACGAAATCCACCGCTTGAACCATGTGGTCGAGGAGATCCTCTACCCGGCCATGGAAGATTACCAGCTCGATCTGGTCATTGGCCAGGGCCCCGGAGCACGGAGCGTCAAGATGGACCTGCCGCGCTTCACCCTGGTGGGCGCCACCACCCGCACAGGGCTTCTCACTCCGCCGCTGCGCGACCGTTTCGGGGTCATCCTCCGCCTGGATTTCTATTCCCCCGAGGAACTGGTGCGGATCATCAGCCGTTCGGCGTCTTTGCTCGGCGTGGCCATCGACCCGGAGGGCGCCATCGAGCTCGGTCGCCGCAGCCGCGGCACGCCGCGCATCGCCAACCGGCTCCTGAAGCGGGTGCGCGACTTCGCCGAAGTCGACCAACAGCCGCTGATCACCCGCGAGGTGGCGGCCCGGGCCCTCGACATGCTGGACGTCGATCCCCTGGGGCTCGACGAGATGGACCGGAGAATACTCCTTACCATCATCGACAAGTACGGCGGCGGCCCCATCGGGCTCGAAACCATGGCCACCGCCGTCTGCGAGGAGAAGACCACCCTCGAGGACGTCTACGAGCCCTACCTCATCCAGATCGGTTTCGTGGTCCGCACCCCCCGTGGCCGCATGGCCACCACCGCCGCCTACGAACATTTCGGCCGCTCCATGGCCAGGAGACAGGAACAGCTTTTTTGAGTAAGAAGTAAGAAGTAAGAAGCAAAAAGCTTCAAACAAATCACCGCAGTTTCTCCTCACTTCTGACTTCTCCCTCCTCACTGCGGTAAAGGAGACCAACCATGGAAAAAAGGCTCACCATCAAGGATATCATCGACAGCAAGGCCGAAGGCCGGCGGCTCACCATGCTCACCGCCTACGACGCCTCTTTCGCCCGGTTCCTGGACGGTTGCGGCATCGATCTGCTGCTGGTGGGCGACTCCCTCGGCATGGTGCTCCTGGGGCTCGACTCCACTGTGCCGGTGACCATGGAGGAGATGCTGCACCACGCCCGGGCCGTGGCCCGGGGCCGCAAGCGCGCGGTGTTGGTGGGCGACATGCCCTTTGGCTCCTACCAGGTGAGCGCCGAAGAGGCTATCCGCAACGGCATCCGTTTTCTGAAAGATGCCGGCTGCGATGCGGTGAAGGTTGAAGGCGGGCTCGAGATCTGTGACACGGTGCGGTCCATGGTGCGGGCCGGCATTCCGGTCATGGGGCATATCGGCCTCACCCCGCAGACCGCAAGCCAGTTGGGGGGATTCAAGGTGCAGGGAAAAGACCTCGACTCCGCCCGCCGGCTCCTTGGCGAGGCCGAGGCGCTGGCTGCGGCCGGGGTCTTCGGCATCGTGCTCGAATGCATCCCGGCCGAGCTCTCCACCGAGATCAGCCGCCGCATCACCGTGCCCACCTTCGGCATCGGCGCCGGAGCCGGCTGCGACGGCCAGGTGCTGGTGACCCATGACCTGCTCGGCATGTTCGAGAAATTCACCCCGAGTTTCGTAAAAAAATACGCCAACCTCGCCCCCGCCATCCGGGACGCGGTGGAAGCCTTCCGCAATGAAGTACTGGCAGGGACATTCCCCGGCCCCGAGCAGAGCTTTGCGATGCAGACCGATCTCGCCGAAGTCCTGCGGGACGAAGGCTTGTCCGGCTAACCCGCCTGGTCCGGCTGGCCCGACCAGGCCGACTTGTCGGACAAGCATCCCTCAAGCAAAGGAACCACAGAAAAATGCGCGAAATCGAAAGTTCCGATATCACGGCGGCGGTGCGGCGGCTGTGCATCGAGGCGGCCTGCGAACTCGAGCCCGACATCCTCGACAAACTGCTGGCGGCGCGGGACCGGGAGACCAATCCTCTGGCCAAAAACGTTCTCGAGCTGCTCACCGTGAATGCCGACATCGCCAGCCGCGAGCAGACCCCGGTCTGCCAGGACACCGGCATCGTCGCTCTCTTCGTCGAACTGGGCCAGGAGGTTCGCGTACACGGCGACCTGCAGGAAGCCCTGCAGCAAGGGGTGGAAGAGGGTTACCGGGACGGGTATCTCCGAAAATCGGTGTGCGACCCGCTGGTCCGGAAAAACACCGGCACCAACCTGCCGGCGGTGGTACACCTTGAAATGGTGGCCGGCGACGGGCTCAAGATCGTGGTTCTGCCCAAGGGGTGCGGGTCCGAGAACATGAGCGCTCTGGCCATGCTGCCCCCTTCGGCGGGTCCGGCGGGAATTGTCGACTACGTGGTGGGCCGGGTGCTGGCCGCAGGCTCCAACCCCTGCCCGCCGGTGGTGGTGGGCGTCGGCATCGGCGGCACCTTCGAAAAGGCGGCCTTTCTCGCCAAGAAATCGCTGCTGCGGCCGGTGGGCGAAAAGAGTCGGCGGGACGACGCTGCTGCCCTGGAAGAGCAGATCCTCGAACGGATCAACCGGGAGGGCGCCGGAGTGCACGGCTTCGGTGGCGTCAACACGGCGCTCGCCGTGCATATCGAAACCTTCCCCACCCATATCGCCAGTCTGCCGGTGGCGGTGAACATCCAGTGCCACGCCCACCGTCACAAGGAGATCGTTCTCTAATCCGTCTGCCGGGTTTCTTCTCCCCGCCCAGACAACTCCACGGAAAGTGAAAAATGTCCATGCTGCGCTCCGACCTGTCGTTTCTCACCGGCCTCCGGCCCCTTCGCCTGCCCTTTGAACCGGGAAGCCTCGAAGCCCTGAAAGCCGGCGACCTGGTGAGCCTCTCGGGTTCGCTCTACACCGGCCGCGACCAGACCCACCGGCGGCTTTGCGCTCTGCTCGACGGGGGCCTGGAACTGCCCGTCGACCTCACCGGCCAGCTCCTCTACTATGTGGGGCCGTCGCCGGCCAAGCCTGGCCAGGTGATCGGCGCCGCCGGCCCCACCACCAGCTACCGGATGGATGCCTACACCCCGCGCCTTCTCGAACTGGGCCTGAAGGGAACCATGGGCAAGGGTGCCCGTTCCGCCCCGGTTCGCGAAGCCATGCTGCGCCACGGCGCCGTGTATCTCGCCTCCATCGGCGGCGCCGGCGCCCTGCTCTCAAAATGCATCGTGAAGAGTGAACTGGTGGCCTTTGAGGACGCCGGCCCCGAGGCTCTGTTCCGTTTCGAGGTGGAGAACTTCCCGGCGGTGGTGATCAACGACCTGGGCGGCAACGACTATTACGAAATGGTGGCAAGGGAAAAGGCCTGAACCAGAGGACCGCGCCCTGCCGATCCCCCCTGCTGCAAGGAACACCGGCGCCTTGTCTGCCGGCACAGCCAGGCGGCAGCCAGTGTATCGATCGGTCAGGGTTCACCACCCTTCCCTGCCGACCCCAAACGACAAGACAAGTACGATATCTTTGGGCCGGCTCTTCACGGACAAGCTCTGAGACGCCCGGCCCCTTCACCAACACAACGCAGCAAGACAAGTACAAAATATCGGGGCCGGCTCTCCACGGACAAGCTCTGAGACGCCCGGCCC
>JBFHWX010000049.1:0-20268 GCA_041599275.1 Desulfobulbales bacterium
AAGCCGGGCAGGAAACTGCGGCGGAGGAAGACAAGAGCGACGAGGGATTCGATTTCACCCTTGGCCTCGAAGAGGAAGAGATCCAGGCCGGACTGGACAAGGAAGAGCCTGGTTTGGTGCTGGAGGTGGAAGCCGAGGAGGAAGCGGTCGTGGTCGAGACCGAGGCCGACGAGGAAGAAGCGGCATTCGATCTGCAGTTCGATGAGGAGCCCGCGGGATCCCGGAGCGAAGAGGATGCCGCCATGGCCGCGGCTCCGGAAAAGAGCCCTGAGCAGGCGGGGGACGATGATGCCATCGAACTCGATTTTGGCGACCTCGACTATGCTGACCTGGTGGCGGCGCCGGAGGAAAAGGCGGCGGCCGGGGCTGGACCTGGCAAGAAGCAGCCAGCCAGTGCTGGAGACGAAGAGGATCTGGTGCTGAGCCTCGAGGAGAAACCGTCGGCCGGCAAGCCAAGTGATGCGGCCGACGATGACCTGGATTTCGTTCTCACTCTTGAGGACGACGAATAGTCGTTGCGGCCCCGGGCCAGGGGGGGCGAAGCTCGTTTTCAGGCCGATTTTTGCTTCTGTGTTTAGTGTTTTTGGAGCCTCATGGCGGGTCGGAGCGGTGGCCGCCATGGCCGGAGAAAGAGCTTGACAAAGCTCGAGCCGCTCTCTATAGTGGCTCGCATTCTTGAGCGTGCCGAGATAGCTCAGTCGGTAGAGCAACGGACTGAAAATCCGTGTGTCCCTGGTTCGATTCCTGGTCTCGGCACCACCTTTGCGTTTCTGAAAAGGAGTCGCATTTTTTGCGGCTCCTTTTTTTGTTGCATTTTTACTTCTTGAAGGTAAAATTTCCCTCTTTTCATTGGATCCGTTGCCCTTCAGCGCGGGGTCTTCTTCGTTCGACCCCCGGCGGGGCGTTTTTATTTTTTTCGGTATGTGCTGCCAAGCCGGCCAAGCCGTGCATTTCTCTGCAGGAAACGTTGTGAGGGGGAATGGATGGTGCGCCGTCGGGCGGTGAATGGGCCCCCCGGCAGTTGTGCCGGAACCACGGGAATGTTGGACGCCGGAGACGAGACGTGGTCGATGGCCGGCGGACAGGTTGTACGCAAGAACTCGGAAGACCAGAGGAAGACGCAATGAGCAAAGATTTGGCTAAAGTCCGCAACATCGGCATCAGCGCCCATATCGATTCGGGCAAGACCACCCTGACCGAGCGCATTCTCTTTTACACCGCCCGGATCCACGCCATTCACGAGGTGCGCGGCAAGGACGGCGTGGGTGCCACCATGGACCACATGGAGCTCGAACGGGAGCGCGGCATCACCATCCAGTCCGCCGCCACCTACTGCAACTGGAAGGGGTTCGATATCAACATCATCGACACCCCTGGCCACGTCGACTTCACCATTGAAGTGGAGCGCGCCCTGCGGGTGCTCGACGGCGCCGTGCTCATCCTCTGCTCGGTGGGCGGCGTGCAGTCCCAGTCGATCACCGTCAACCGGCAGATGACCCGCTACAACGTGCCCCGCATCGTGTTCGTCAACAAGTGCGACCGCACCGGCGCCAACCCGATGAAGGTCACCCAGCAGGTGCGCGACAAGCTCAACCTCAACGCGGTGATGATGCAGATGCCCATCGGTCTCGAGGCCGATCTCGAGGGTGTTGTCGATCTCGTCACCATGAAGGCCGTCTATTTCGACGGCGACAACGGCGAGACGGTGCGGCTGGAGGAAATTCCCGCCGACCTGCGCGACGAGGCCGAGGCCAAGCGCGAAGAAATGCTCGACGCGGTTTCCATGTTCTCCGACGAGCTGATGGAGGCGGTGCTCGAGGGTACCCCCACCGAGGAGATGATCCACGACGCGGTGCGCAAGGGCGTGCTGGCGCTGGAGTTCGTTCCGGTGTTCATGGGCAGCGCCTACAAGAACAAGGGCGTCCAGCTTCTGCTCGACTCGGTGAACCGCTACCTGCCGAGCCCGGCCGAGATCGAGACCAAGGCCCTCGATCTGCGCAACAACGAGGCCGAGGTCATCCTTTCCTCCAACCCCGCCGATCCCTTCGTCGGCCTCGCTTTCAAGCTCGAGGACGGCCAGTACGGGCAGCTCACCTATGTGCGCACCTACCAGGGCAACGTCAGCAAGGGTGATACCATCTACAACTCCCGCACCGGCAAAAAGGTGAAGGTCGGCCGTCTCTGCCGCATGCACTCCAACCAGATGGAGGAAATCGATACCGCCGGGCCCGGCGACATCATCGCCCTCTTCGGCGTCGATTGCGCCTCCGGCGATACCTTCACCAACGACGCGGTCTCCTACTCGCTCACCTCCATGCATGTGCCCGAACCGGTCATCTCCCTTGCCATCGTGCCCTCGGACAACAAGGCCCAGGTGAACATGAGCAAGGCGCTCAACCGCTTCACCAAGGAGGACCCCACCTTCCGCACCTATGTCGATGCGGAAACCGGCGAGACCATCATCAGCGGCATGGGCGAGCTTCACCTCGAGGTTTACATCGAGCGCATGCGCCGCGAGTACAAGGCCCAGGTCGAGGCCGGCCAGCCCCGGGTTTCCTACCGCGAGGCGATCACCGCCCCGGCCGAATTCAACTACACCCACAAGAAGCAGACCGGCGGTTCCGGCCAGTACGGCCGGGTAGCCGGCACCATGGAGCCGATGGAAGAGGGTGATTACGAATTTGTCGACTCCATCGTCGGCGGCGTCATTCCCCGTGAATACATTCCCTCCTGCGACAAGGGCTTCCAGAAGGCCATGGAAAAGGGGCCGCTCTCCGGCTCGCCGATCACCGGGGTGCGCATGACCATCAAAGACGGCGCCTTCCACGCCGTCGACTCCTCGGACATGGCCTTCCAGCAGGCCGCCCTCGGCGCCTTCCGCGAGGCCTTCAGAAAGGCGAGCCCGGTACTCATGGAGCCGGTGATGAAGGTGGCAGTGGAGGGACCCTCGGAGTTCCAGGGCGCCATCATGGGCAGCCTCAACCAGCGCCGTGGCATTATTGTGGGAACTTCCGATGAGGGGGATTATACTGTTGTCGAAGCCGAGGTTCCCCTTTCTGAAATGTTCGGCTATTCCACTGTGTTGCGGTCTCTGACCCAGGGCAAGGCGGAGTTCACCATGGAGTTTGCCGCCTACCGGCCGGTGCCGAAGAGTGTCTCCGAAGAAGTCCAGGCCGCGTACCAGAAAGAATTGAGAGAAAAAGAGAAATAGAGAGACGAGGAGAAGTTACGGTATGAAACGAGAGGAACTGATCGAGAAGAGTCCGTTGCGCGTCCTCAACCCCGCCGCCGGCGAGCAGCCCATCGAGCACCGGATGGGGCTGGTGATTGCCCGGGCCGGGCTCGGCAAGACTGCGGTGCTGGTGCAGCTCGCCATGGATGCCATCCTGCGCGGCAACCGGGTGCTGCATGTGAGCATCGGCGAGGGGATCGAAAAGGCCAAGGTCTGGTATGACAATGTCTGCGAGCATCTCGCCGGTGGCGCCGATCAGGCCGCCTCCATGCAGGAGGAGCTCATGGCACGGCGGATGATCATGACCTTCAAGGAGAGTTCCTTCAGCCGGCCCAAGCTCGAGGAGCGGCTGAACGATCTGGTCTACCAGAATATTTTCCGGCCCGCCGTGGTGGTTATCGATGGTCTCGATTTCACCGCCACCGACCGGGCGGCAGTGGCCGACGTCAAGGAGCTCATGGAAGCGATGAACGTTCAGGTCTGGTTCACCGCTTTGAGCCACCGGGACGATGCCCGGGTCGGCGCCGATGCCATTCCCGCGCCCTGTCATGAAGTGGGTGAGCTGTTCGACACGGTGCTCGAGTTGAAGGCGGCCCAGGACGGCATCAAGCTCAACATTCTGAAGGACACCGCCGGCCGTGCCGCCGGCACCGCCCTTGTTCTCGATCCCTCCACCATGATGGTGCAGTAGCTGTCTTTCGGGTGACGCCGGGGCTAACGATGAAATTCCGTCCCTGTATCGACCTGCATGAGGGCAAGGTGAAGCAGATAGTCGGGTCTACCCTCCAGGAGGGCAGGCCCGACACCCTGCGGACCAACTTCACCGCCGCCCAGCCCCCGTCCCACTTCGCATCCCTCTACGCCGCCGACGGCCTTGCCGGGGGGCATGTCATCATGCTCGGTGCCGGCAACGAAGCGGCCGCCGCCGAGGCCCTTGCCGCCTATCCCGGCGGCCTGCAACTGGGCGGCGGCATCACCGTGGACAACGCCGGTCGCTGGCTCGATGCGGGCGCCGCCCAGGTCATCGTCACCTCCCATGTCTTCAAGGACGGCCAGGTTTTTCACGACCGGCTGGCCGCTCTGGTCAAAAAGATCGGCCGCGAGCGGCTGGTCATCGATCTCTCCTGCCGCAAGCGTGACCATCGCTACTACGTGGTCACCGACCGCTGGCAGAAGTTCACCGACGTGGCAGTGAGTCCCGCCACCCTCGATTTCTTCGCCAGCCATTGCGCCGAGTTCCTGATCCACGCCGCCGACGTCGAGGGCAAGTGCGCCGGCATCGCCGTCGATCTGGCCGCCGATCTCGGCCGCTGGGTCTCCATCCCCACCACCTATGCCGGCGGCATCCGCGGCCTCGAAGATCTTCTGCTCCTGGAGGATGTGGGCTCCGGCCGCCTCGACTTCACCATCGGCAGCTCCCTCGACATCTTCGGCGGCACCGGCATCACCTATGCCGAGGCGGTGAGCTTTCATCGCTCCCGTCAGGACAGCGCCGGTGCCTGAGGATCTTTCCCTTGCCGGCGATGGCCCCTGCGCTGCGCAAGGGGAACTCCGGGAGATCCGCCTCCTCCTGCCCGAGGATCTGGCCCGCGCCTACCAGCGCTGCACCTGGATGATTATTCATGAGACGGGTCGCGACCAGCTTGAGGTGATGGCTGAGATGGTGCGTGATTTTCTAGTCAAAAACGGCTGTTAACCTTCCTTTCTTGACCACTCCCGGTGCATCCGCTATGATACCCCAACGACGCGGCCCGGTTGGTGAACTTCATTTTCAGGAAAGGTATGGGATAAATGCTCGGCGTTGTGCTGACCCCTGAAATCCGTCTGAAGAGGATTCAGAACTTCATCAACCGGCTGCCGGTGCTGTCCACTACCGTGACCAAGGTCCTGGAGATCTGCAACCGTCCCGACACTTCACCCAACGACCTGAACCGGGTCATCTCCCTCGACCCCGTGCTCACCGGCCAGGTCCTCAAGCTGATCAACTCCGCCTATTACGCCCTGCCCAACCAGATCAATTCCCTGACACGGGCGATCATCATGCTCGGCCTCAACACCGTCAAGAACCTGGCTTTGTCCGCCGCGGTACTCGGGGTGATGGGGAATAAGGATGCCTATCGTTCCCTTTCTGCCGACAAGTTCTGGGCTCATTCCATTGGCGTCGGGGTCACCGCCAAGGCTCTGGCCGTGGCCCGGGAAATTCCCTTTGCCGAACGGGAAGAGTTCTTCGTCGCAGGCCTTCTTCACGATCTCGGCAAGGTTACTTTAAACGGTTGTTTTCCTGAAGAGTATCGCAACGTGCTGGTCAAGACCCAGGACGAGATGCTGGGCCTGCGGGCCGAGGAGGAGCTGCTTTTCGGTTTCGACCACTGCGTGGTGGGGCGGATGATCGTCGAAAAGTGGCAGCTCTCCGAAACCATCGTCGAGTGCCTGGCCTGGCATCACGATCCCGCTCAGGCCAAGGAAAAGCACCGGATTCTGGTGGCGGCGGTGGGGCTCGCCAACATGTACGTCAACACCAGCGACATCGGCTCGGCCGGCGACCCCTACCCCGACAAGGGCGAAATCGACAAACTGCTCGACATCCTGGGGTTCGAGTGGGAGCAGGTGGCTGCCCTCGGCGACACGGTGCACGAGGAAATCGAAAAGGCCCAGATGTTTCTCCAGGTATCGAGAGGATAAGACCATGCGGCTCAAATTCTGGGGGGTGCGCGGTTCCATTCCCTGTCCCGGTCCCAAGACCATGCGTTACGGCGGCAACACCCCCTGTCTGGAGCTGCGCTTTTCCAGCAGCGACCGGCTGATTATCATCGATGCCGGCAGCGGCATCCGAGAGTTGGGTAACCACATCATGGCCCACGATTTGCCCAAGGGGCCGATCAATGCCGATCTCTACCTGTCCCATACCCATTGGGACCATATCCTTGGCTTCCCGTTCTTCGTTCCCATCTACCTTCCCACCACCAAACTGCGGGTCTGGGGGCCGGTCACCCACGAAGAAGACACCCTGGAGAAGATCGTCGGCGGCCAGATGACCTACCGCTATTTTCCGGTGCGGGACGCTGAACTCGCCGCCAAGATCGAGTACCACCACCTGCAGGAAGGTGTCTTCGACATCGGCGATGGCATCACCCTCACCACCAAGTACCTCAACCACCCGGTGCTCTGCCTTGGCTATCGCTTCGCCTGCAACGGCAAGGTGCTGTGCACCGCCTACGACACCGAACCGTTTCTCAATCTTTTCAGCACCGACCCCAATGACCCGTCCTACGACGAAATGATGGCCACCGAGGGCGAGATCGTGGCCGCCGAGCAGAACGCGCTGGTGGAACGCTTTTTCGCCGGCGCCGACCTCCTGGTCCACGACTGCCAGTACACCACCCGGGAGTACGAAAACGGCAAAAAGGGCTGGGGCCATACCTCTTTCGAATACGCCATCGAGGCGGCCCGCCGGGCAAAGGTCAAGGCCGTCGCCCTCTTCCACCACGATCCCATGCGCAGCGACGAGCAGATCGAGGAGCTTGCCAGGGAATACTGCACGCCCGGCAGGTACGGCGAGCTCAAGGTCTTTTTCGCCCGCGAGGGCGAGGAGATAGTGCTCTAGGCCCCCCCTCTTTTTGCTCTTCGAGGAATTGCCGCTGGTAATCATTCCTGCCACAATGTGGTTGCGGCAGGGGGCACGGCCGCTCCTGTCCGACGCCGGCCCGAGGCCATTGCCGCGCTTTTTGCGCGGCAAGGCGAACGGCATCGTTCTTATTGGCCACCGTACTTTTTTCTTGTTGAAAAATAAAAATAAACGTGATAGGAAACTCAGCAATTATGAATGACCGTTCAATCAGTTGCCGGCGGTCGTCTTTCTACCGGGGAAGGGGGAGGAGTGGAACAGATTCTTGCGGAAATACAGGAAGCAACCATCGCCGCCTGGGTGGAAAGGGTGCTCGATACCTACATCGAGCCGCATGCCCTGAAGTCCCAGAAGAATAATATCGCCAATCCCGTCGGCACCACCATCGCCGATGGGCTCCGTTCTCTCTACGTTGGGCTGCGCAAGGGTGAGCCGGTGGCCGATCTGGTCCCGGCCATCGACGGCATCGTGCGCATCCGCGCCGTTCAGGATTTCACCCCGGCCCAGGCGGTCGGGTTCCTCTTCGAGCTCAAGACGCTCATCCGCAGGTCCCTTGCCAAGCGCAGGGATCTTGCCGTTTCTGCCTCCGTTCTCGAGCAGATCGACGCCTGGGTCGACGAGGCTGCCCTCACCGGTTTCAACGTCTACATGTCCTGCCGCGAGCAGCTGTTCAAAGTCCGCCTCAAGGAGTTTGAACGGCGCACGCATCTCATCACCGATCGCGCTAAATGCCCTTCCGCCATGCTGCGGAAGGTTGATGAAGAGTCTTCGGAAAACAACTGTCATTGTTAACTTGAAAAAGAGGTAACATAAATGAAGCATGCTTTCCTCGCAGTTCTCGTCTTGGTGGCGGTTCCGGCACTGTTGGCGCAGATTCCAGGTCTGCAGAGTGTGTTGGGAATCCTGGTGCCGTACGCGGCTTTCGCCTGGTTCATCGGTGCCTTCTGGTACCGGGTGGCCCAGTGGGCCAAAGCGCCGGTGCCGTACCGCATCCCCACCACCTGCGGGCAGCAGCAGTCGCTGCCCTGGATCAAGCAGGACAAACTGGACAACCCCTCCACCACCGGTGGCGTGGTGGTCCGCATGCTGCTCGAGGTCTTCGCCTTCCGGTCGCTGTTTCGCAACACCAAGGCTGAAGTCCACCAGGGACCGAAGCTGGTCTACGGCTCGGCCAAGTTCCTCTGGCTCTTCGCCATTCTCTTCCACTACTGTTTCCTGATCATCGTTCTGCGCCACCTGCGGCTGTTCACCAACCCGGCGCCGTTCTTCGTGCCGGTGCTGGAGTTCTTCGACGGCTTCATGCAGGTCGGCGCCCCGGTGCTCTACCAGACCAACATTTTGTTCATCGCGGCGCTCACCTTCCTCTTTCTGCGCCGGGTGCTCGACCCCAAGGTGCGCTACATCTCGTTTGCCGCCGATTACTTCCCCCTCTTCCTGATTCTCGCCATTGGCATCACCGGCATCCTCATGCGCTATGTGTTCCGGGTCGATGTGGTGGCCATCAAGCAGCTCACCACCGGGCTCGCCACCTTCCAGCCGACCCTCGGCGGCGGCGAGATCGGCACCATCTTCTTCATCCACATCTTCCTGGTCAGCGCGCTTCTTGCCTATTTCCCGATGAGCAAGCTCATGCATCTGGGCGGCGTGTTTCTGAGCCCCACGCGGAATCTGGCCAACAACAGCCGTATGGTCCGCCACATCAATCCCTGGAACGACCCGAGCATCAAGCCGCACTCTTACGCGGCCTACGAGGATGAATTCCGTGAGTTCATGGTCGACGCAGGCCTGCCGGTGGAGAAGGAACTGCCGGCCGAGGCCGAGGCGGAAGGCTAAGCACACCAGTTGTGTAGGGTACAAACACCAGCTGATAAGGAATAACGAATATGTCATTACCAAAAGCGAACGAACTAGGTGTCAAAGTCGCCACCGAGCCCTCCATGATGACCGGGGCCGAGCCCCGGAAGGACTGGATGGACGTGCCGGCCATCTTCAAGCCAGGGAATTACTGCTACCCGGGCAAGAAGTCGATCATGGAGTACCACCTGAAGAACTTCCCGAAGCTCTTCGGCGTGGCCCGCGAGTGGGAAGTGGAGAACGAGGATTGGGGCCTGCCGGAGAACTGGCAGGAGATCATCTTCGAGGGCATGCGCGAGCGTCTCGACAAGTTCCGCTCCTTCAAGCTGTTCATGGACATCTGCGTACGCTGCGGGGCCTGCGCCGACAAGTGCCACTTCTACCTCGGCACCGGTGATCCCAAGAACATGCCGGTGCTGCGCGCCGAACTGGTCCGCTCGGTGTACCGCAACGACTTCACCAAGTTCGGCAAGGTGCTGGGGCGAATCGCCGGTGCCCGGCCGATGACCTTCGAGGTCCTGAAGGAATGGTTCATGTACGCCTACCAGTGCACCGAGTGCCGGCGCTGCTCGGTGTTCTGCCCCTACGGCATCGACACCGCCGAGATCACCATGATGATGCGCGAGCTCCTGCATCTGGTGGGCATCAACACCAACTGGATCATGGAGCCGGCCGCCAACTCCAACCGCACCGGCAACCACATGGGGCTGCAGCCTCACACCTTCAAGGACAACGTCGAGTTTCTCTGCGACGACATCGAGACCATCACCGGCATCAAGATCTCCCCGACCTTCAACCGCAAGGGTGCCGAGGTTCTCTTCATCACGCCGTCGGCCGACGCCTTCGCCGACCCTGGCATCTACACCGCCATGGGTTACCTCCTTCTCTTCGAGCATATCGGTCTCGACTACACCTGGTCGACCTATGCCTCCGAGGGCGGCAACTTCGGCCTCTTCACCGGCAACGAGATGATGAAAAAGCTCAATGCCAAGATGTACGCCGAGGCCAAGCGCCTCGGGGTCAAATGGATCATCGGCGGCGAGTGCGGTCACATGTGGCGCGTACTCCACCAGTACATGGACACCATGAACGGCCCCGCCGATTTCCTGGAGATGCCGGTCTCACCCATCACCGGCACCCGCTTCACCAACGCGGCCTCCACCAAGATGATCCACATCTCCGAGTTCACCGCCGACCTCATCCAGCACGGCAAGCTGAAACTCGACCCCAGCCGCAACGACCACCGCAAGGTCACCTTCCACGATTCCTGCAACACCTCCCGCGGCATGGGCCTGCTCGACGAGCCGCGCCAGGTGTTGAAGGCGGTGGTTAACAACTACCACGAGATGCCGGAGAACTGCACCCGGGAACAGACTTTCTGCTGCGGCTCGGGCACCGGCCTCAACACCAGCGAGATCATGGAGCTCCGCATGCGGGGCGGCCTGCCGCGAGCCAACGCGGTGAAACACGTGCGCGAGAAGCACGGGGTCGACACTCTGTCCTGCGTTTGCGCCATCGACCGCGCCACCCTCTCCGCCCTGATGGATTACTGGAACCCCGGGGTGGCGGTGTGCGGCGTCTCGGAGCTGGTGGGCAACGCCCTGGTCATGGAAGGGGAAAAAGAGAGAACGACCGGTCTGCGGTTCGAAGAGTTAGCTGGCACGGAGGGTGAATAATGAACATCAAATACGATGCAGGGAAGATCATTCCTGGGCTCATCATCTTTGTACTCTTTATGACGTTCCCCATCTGGTACAACATGGGCAACGCAGGGACAATCCCCAACCCCGAAAAACCCGCCAACGGCGCCCGGCAATGCGTTGCCGAGACCAAGTTCATGCGCACCGACCACATGGTGCTGCTCAACGACTGGCGGGACGAAGTGATCCGCGAGGGCAAGCGGCAGAAGATAGAGATCGACGGCGTCCACTACGAAAAGAGCCTGCAGAACGGCTGTATGCACTGCCACGCCAACAAGGAAAAGTTCTGTGACACGTGCCACACGTATGCTTCCGTGAAACCCTATTGCTGGGACTGTCACTTCAATTTCGGCGAGACTTTGAAGGGGGAGAAATTGTAATGGATAACGATAGAAGAAAATTTCTGAAAATCGCGGGGCTGTCGACCATCGCAGGACTCGGTGCGCCGGCCGCCTTTGAAATGCTGCTCAAGGGTGAGGCGCCGCGCAGCGCCCTGGCATCCGCTCCCTCCCATGGCGCTGCGGCTGCGGCCCCCGCCGGCAAGCAGTACGGGTTCGTGATCAACACCAAGGTCTTTGCCGATATGCCCGGCCTTGCCAACAAGTGCATCGAGGCCTGCCACTCGATCCACAACGTGCCGGACTTCCAGAACAAGAAGGACGAGATCAAGTGGATCTGGGAGACCAAGTACCACAACGCCTTCACCGTCGAGAATCCGCACCTCGCCCACAACGTCGAGGAGCGGAACTTCATGGTGCTTTGCAACCACTGCGCCAACCCCTCCTGTGTGCGGGCCTGTCCCACCAAGGCCACCTTCAAGAACGATGACGGCATGGTGCTGATGGATTACCACCGCTGCATCGGTTGCCGTTTCTGCATGGCCGCCTGCCCCTACGGCATGCGTTCCTTCAACTGGCGCGACCCGCGGGGTGTTGACAAGGAAACGGGACGCCCGTTCATCGCCAGGATCAATCCCGAATTCCCCACCCGCATGCGTGGTGTGGTCGAGAAATGCAGCATGTGCTCGGAACTGGTCGAAAAGGGCGGTATCCCCAAATGCGTCGAAGTCGCCGGCAATACCGGGGCGATCATCTGGGGCGATCTGAATGACAAGAATTCGGCGATCAACAAGGTGCTGGCTGAGAACTTCACCATTCAGCGCAAACCGGAACTGGGCACTCAGCCTTCCATCTTCTACATAGTGTGAGGATGATATGATTGAAAAAGCTTTTAAGGGCGATGCCCGTTACTACGGCTGGCTAGCGCTTCTGATGGGAGTGATCACCATCGGCGGCCTCTGTTACATCTACCAATTCAACTACGGTCTCGGCGCCACCGGCATGAGCCGCGACGTGAGCTGGGGCGTCTACATCTCCCAGTTCACCTTCCTGGTCGGCGTCGCCGCCTCGGCGGTTATGCTGGTGCTGCCTTACTATCTGCACAACTATAAGACTTTTGGAAAAATAACCATTCTCGGTGAGTTTCTGGCCATCGCCTCGGTGTCCATGTGTCTCATGTTCATCCTCGCCGACCTCGGCCAGCCGATCCGGGCCCTGAATGTGCTTCTGCACCCGACCCCGAACTCCATCCTGTTCTGGGACATGATCGTACTTAACGGCTATCTGTTCCTCAATCTGCTGGTGGGCTGGGTCGTGCTCACCGCCGAGAAGAAGGACGTGCCGCCGCCCAAGTGGATCAAGCCCTTTATCTATCTTTCCATCCCCTGGGCTGTTTCCATCCATACCGTCACCGCCTTTCTGTACTGCGGTCTGCCCGGGCGCCATTTCTGGCTCACCGCCATCCTGGCCCCGCGCTTCCTGGCCTCGGCTTTTGCCGGCGGCCCGGCCTTCCTCATCCTGCTCTGTCTGATCGTCAAGCGGGTCGCAAATTTCGACGCCGGCAAGGAAGCGATCCAGAAGCTCGTCACCATCGTCATCTACGCCGGGCTGATCAACTTCTTCTTCATCGGGCTCGAACTCTTCGTGGCCTACTACAGCCAGATCCCCGGCCACATGCACACCCTCGATTACCTCTTCTTCGGGCTGCACGGCCATGATCAGCTGGTGCCCTGGATGAGAACCTCGGTGCTCTTCGGCGTGGTGGCTCTGGCGCTCTTCGCCATCCCGGCCACCCGTCACCGGGATGATACTCTGGGCATCGCCGCCATATTGCTCTTCATCTCCCTGTGGATCGACAAAGGCATCGGTCTGGTGATCGGCGGCTTCGTGCCGAACCCGCTCGAGGAGATCACCGCCTACTACCCATCCTTCGTCGAGATCATGATCACCCTGGCCGTCTGGGCCACCGGTTTCCTGATCCTCACCGTGCTTTACAAGATCGGCGTCACCGTCAAGCAGGAGAAGGCAGCCGGGCTCTGATCCGCTGTTGCCGCTGCATGCAAACAGAAAGCCCCCGGTTCGCCGGGGGCTTTTTTTTGTGCAATTCGAGGCAGTCGGTGGTAGAAATAGCCTACTTGTAAAGGGAGGGGCAAAGCGATCGAGCCCCTGCAATGGTGGGACCGGCAAAGGATGGGGATGGCGGACGCGACAGACAAGCTGCAGGCAGGAGAAGAAGCGCCACGGGTGCTCGTGGTTTATTTTTCTTTCAGTGGCCAGACCAGCGGTATCCTCACCCATCTTGCGGCCGGGCTCAAGGAGCAGGGGGTTGTGGTGGAAACCGAAAAGCTGCAGCCGGTGACCCCCCTGCGGTTTCCCATCGGTAACGTGCCTGCCACCCTGGCCATGATGCTCATCACCTTTTTCCGCAACCGGGTACCCATCCAACCCCTTTCCGAACTCGCCCGAAGCCGGTATGACTGCATCATCCTCGCCGGTCCCACCTGGAGTTACAACCCCAGCGGGCCCGTGCTCTCTCTCATCGACCGCGATGGCAAAGCGCTTTTCGCCGGCCAGACCGTGGTGCCGCTCATCTCCTGCCGGGGGTACTGGCGCATGCACTGGTATGGGCTGCGCCACCTGCTTGGCAGATGCGGCGCCACGGTGCCCAACTGCATCGTTTTTTCCCACCCGAGCACCGAACCCTGGCGGACCCTGGGCGTCTTTCTCAAGCTGGCCGGCAAAAATCCGGAACTCTCAAAGATCATCGGCCGTTTCTACCGGCGGTACGGCCATTCCAAGGAGCAGCGCGACGAGGCTTGGCGCTTCGGGCTGATGCTGGGCGATGCCCTCCGCCAGGGCCGCGATCTGGCCGGTCTTGATTTCCACACCCCCACCGCTGTTCCCTGAGTTATTCTCTTCCTCTTTCCTGACTCCGCCTCTGCAGTCTGTTGCCTGCGGAAGCCCCCCCCGAAGAAGCCTAGAATTCGATACCCTTTCGCGCCGCGATGTTGTTTTTGTAGTGGTGCTTCACCTCCCGCATCTCGGTGACCAGGTCGGCCATCTCCTGCAGCGCGGCCGAAGCGGCACGGCCGGTGACCACCACGTTGCAGGCCGGGGGGCGGGCTGCGATCGCCGCCAGCACCTCGGCCTCGTCCAGCAGGCCGTAGGAAAGGGGATAGGTGAGCTCGTCGAAGATCACCAGCTGGTAATCGCCCGAGTTCATTCTGTCGCGAGCCAGGCGCCAGCCTTCTTCCGCGGCCCGGCGAAGCTTCGCCTCGTCCTTTTCCTTCCAGGTGAAACCGGTGCCGGTGGGGTGGATCTCGATGAGTTCCGGCAGCAGGGTGGTGATCGCCCGCACTTCGCCGGTGGTCTGCAGATTCTTGATGAACTGGACGATGCAGACCCGCTGGCCATGGCCGATGGCGCGCAGTGCCTGGCCAAGGGCGGCGGTGCTCTTGCCCTTGCCGTTGCCGGTATAGACGAGGAGAAGTCCTTTTTCCACGGCGTGTCCCATCAGGCGGGGGGCAGGAAGTAGAGGCGAAGCAGCAGATCGATCTCTTCCCGGAAGAAGAGATAACCGAGCGCCGCGCCGGACAGAAAGGGGCCGTAAGGGATCACCGTCTTGCCGCCCTTTTTCTGCTGGATCATGGCGCCGATGCCCACCACCGCGCCGATCAGGCTGGAGCCGAAGACGACGAAGGGCAGGCTCTGCCAACCGAGGAAGGCGCCGATCATGGCCAGGAGCTTGATGTCGCCACCGCCCATGCCTTCCCGTTTGGTAAACAGGTAATAGCCGTAGGCTACGGCGAACAGGGCGCCACCGCCGCAGAGGATGCCAAGGGCGGCGTCCTGCCAGGAAACGAGCGGGTTGAAAAAGGATGCGGCAAAGCCGATGACGATGCCGGGCAGGCTGATGACATCGGGGATGATCTGGTGGTAGAGGTCGATGACCATGATTACCAGCAGGGCGGCGCAGAACGGGAAATAGATGGCAAGGGCGGCCGAGAGGCCGAAGGAGCGGAAGAGGGCGAAGGAGAGACCGGCCATGGCCGCCTCCACCAGCGGGTACTGGATGGAGATGGGCGCCCGGCAGCTGCGGCAACGGCCGCGGAGGACAAGGTAGCTCAGAATCGGGATATTCTCCCAGGCCCGGAGCGGTGTTTTGCACTTCGGGCAGTGGGAAGCGGGAAAGACGATGGAGGCCCCCTCCTCGGGCAGGCGCAGGATCACCACGTTCAGAAAGCTGCCCACCACGGCGCCGACCACTGCGGCGAAGGCGGCGAGGATGGTCTCGTACATAGAAGCGTTTTTCCTTTCCTGTTTACAGCCCGGCACCGGTGAGATAGAGTGGGACGCAACGCATCCGGGCACTGCCGGAGGGTGCCGGCTCGGGCCGGCGTGACCCGGCGGTCCGGCTCACTATACAAGGTGAGGGGAGGGTTTGCACCGTCTTTGGTTTCCACGGCCCTTCCTTCGGAAAAGCGCTACGGTTTTGTTCATGATCCAGGCTTTCCAGAAAAAGGCGGTCATCGTCCGGGCCGAGCGGTTTGCGGCGGACATCGTCCGTTTTACTTTCCATGCCCCGGACATCGCCCGGGTCGCCCGGCCTGGCCAGTTCGTCATGGTGCTCTCCGGTCCCGGCAGCGATCCGCTGCTGCGGCGGCCTTTTTCCATTCACCGGCTGAGCGGCGACGGTAATCTTTCCATTCTCTTCAAGGTTCTCGGCAAGGGCACCCGGCGGCTGGCGCTGCTTGGCGAGGGCGACGAGCTCGACCTGGTGGGGCCGCTGGGGCGCGGTTTCCGGTTCGAGGGCGTGGGGCCCGCCTGCCTGGTTGGCGGCGGCATGGGGATTGCCCCCATGCATTTTCTGCTGGCGGAGATGCTCCGGGAGAAGGCGGCTTCCGCTCCCCGGGTACTGCTCGGCGCCCGGATCGCCGCCGAACTCGATTTCCTGGCCGCCGAGATGGAAGCCCTGGGCGTTCAGGTCACCGTGGCCACCGATGACGGCTCCCTGGGCCACCATGGTACGGTGGTCGACCTCATGCACCGGCTGGAAGAGAAAAAGCCGTGGACCGTCTTCACCTGCGGACCGCACCCCATGATGCGGGCAGTGGTCGGCTACTGCGGCCGCGCCGGTTGGCGCTGCCAGGTGTCGCTGGAGACCATGATGGCCTGCGGGCTGGCCGCCTGCCTGGGCTGCGCCGTGTCGCGCCCCGAGGGCGGTTACCTGCACGTCTGCAAGGACGGCCCGGTGTTCGCGGCCGAGGAGGTGGCATGGCTGTGACGAAGCCCGACCTGCAGGTGCATATCGGCTCGCTTGCCCTCAAGAATCCGGTGCTCACCGCCTCGGGCACCTTTGGCTACGGCGAGGAGTTTGCCCCCTTTGTCGACCTCGCCCGCCTTGGCGGCATCGTGGTCAAAGGCATCTCGCTTGCGCCCCGGCCGGGCAATCCGCCGCCGCGGGTGGTGGAGACCGCCTGCGGCATGCTCAACGCCATCGGCCTCGAAAACGTCGGGGTGGAGCGTTTCATCGCCGAAAAGCTGCCCTTTCTGCGCACCCTGGCCACTCCGGTGGTGGTCAATATCCTGGGCGACTCCCTGGACGACTACCGGCAGCTCGCCGAGCAGCTGGCCGGGATCGACGGGGTGGCGGCCCTCGAAGTCAACATAAGCTGCCCCAACGTCAAGAAGGGCGGAGTGGCCTTCGGCACCGTGCCGGAGATGGCGCGGGCGGTGACCGCCGCGGTGAAGCAGGTGGCAAGCCAGCCGGTGATCGTCAAGCTCTCGCCCAACGTCACCGATATAACGGAAATCGCCCGGGCCGTGGAGGACGGCGGCGCTGACGCGGTGTCGCTGATCAACACCCTGCTCGGCATGGCCATCGACGCGCGCAGCCGGCGGCCGCGGCTGGCCAACGTGGTGGGCGGCCTTTCGGGGCCGGCGGTGAAACCAGTGGCCCTGCGTATGGTCTGGCAGACCGCCCGGGCGGTGAGCATCCCGGTGGTCGGCATCGGCGGCATCGCCACCGCCGAGGATGCCGCCGAGTTCCTGCTGGCCGGCGCCACCGCAATCCAGGTGGGCACCGCCAACTTCGTCAATCCCGCCGCCACCACCGATATCGTCGCCGGCCTGGAGCGCTACTGCCGGGAACAGAACGTTTCCTCCGTCCGCGAAGTGATCGGCGGGCTGCGGGTGTGAGCGGGCATGGGGCTCCTGGCGCGAATCCGCTGGTTTCTGGCTTGCCTCACCGACCGGCAGACGCCGTGGACCGGCAAGCTTCTGGTGGCGGTGGCCCTGCTCTACATGGTGCTGCCTTTTGATCTGTTGGCCGACACCGTGCCGGTGCTCGGCTGGTTCGACGACGCCACCGTGGCGCTCATCCTGGGTACGCTGGCCTACCGGCTGGTACCGAAGGAGGTGGCGGAGCGGCTGGCCCGGGAGATAGGGGGGAAGAAGTCATGAGCGCCCGGGCCGGCGACCAGTTGCAGAGCGCCCTGCTGCTCGCCCTCTACGAGCATTACGAGCGCTGGGCCGCCCGCCTGCCCCTGGCCTGCCGGCGGGGCTGCGCCACCTGCTGCACCCGGATGGTCACCGCCACCAGCCTGGAAGCGCGGCTGGTGGCCGGTTTCCTAGAGCGCAGCGGCCGCGGCCATGAAATAGGCGCGACCCTTGCTGCGGCGCCCGTGGCCCGCAGGCATGCGCACACCACCAATGGTTTCGCCAGGCTCTGTCTGGCCGGCAGCGAAGCGGTGGAGGGCAGTGAAGGGGAAAGCTGGCATTTAGAGCCCTGCCCCTTTCTGCAAGAGAAGGCCTGCTCCATTTATCCGGTACGGCCCTTCGGCTGCCGGGCTTTCGGCTCCCTCGAGCCCTGCGGCGCCGGCAGCAGCGCCGTGGTGCCGCCCCTGCTGCTCACCGTCAATACCGTCTGTTTGCAGCTTGTCGAGCACCTCGACCGTTGCGGCGGCCGCTGGGGGAATTTTCTGGAAATATTACGTTTTGTCGCCGGCGTTGAGGAGGCCCCGAAGGCCGCCGACTTGCTGGCCGCCCTGCCGCTGCCGGGTTTTTTGGTGGAGCCGGGCGAAGGCGAGGACGTGCGGGACTTTCTCGACCGTCTCTGGCAGGTGCCGATCCGCGGCGTGCCCTTTGGCGATCTTTTTTCCGGGGCCGGGGTGGGGGCCTGAGGGCAGCACGACCCCATTGGTGCAGGTCGTTTTTTTCAGGCACTGGCCATCGGAGGAGCGCAAGGCGTTTTGCCGGTTTGCAGAGGACTCCGCGGAACTGGCCGCCGAAGGCGGCTTTTGAAAAAAAATGAGCGAACACCAACACAGAATCTGCGTCTCCATCGCTTCCAGTGACGGTTCCCTGGCCACTTGCCTGGCCGCGGCAAAGCGGGTCGAAGCTCTGGCCGACGTCATCGAGATCCGGCTCGATTCCCTGGATTGCCCCGAGGTGGCAGTTTTTCTCGAAGAGCTCGGCAAGCCGCTGCTCTTCACCAACCGGCCCTCCTGGGAGGGCGGGGCCTGGCGCGGAGCCGAGGAGAAGCGGCTCGATCTTCTCGTCGAGGCGGTCCGGCAGGGGGCGGCCTACGTCGATCTCGAACTGAGGGCCCCCGGGTCCTCCCGGGCCCGGCTGCTCGACGCTTTAGCCGGCACCCCCACCAAGCTCGTCGTCTCCTGGCACGACTTTATCGGCACGCCGGCAGCTTCCGAGCTGGCCGCGGTGGTCGAGCAGATGGCGGCCAGCGGCGCCCATATAGGCAAGCTGGTGACCACGGCCCACGGTTTTCAGGAAGTGCTCCGCGTCCTCTCCCTGCAGGAAAGGGCCCGTGAACTCGGCTTCCCGCTCATTGCCTTTGCCATGGGCCGGGCCGGCGCGATCAGCCGGCTGGCCACCTTGGAACTGGGCGGCTTCATGACCTACGCCGCCGCCGACCAGGCCTCGGCCACCGCCCCGGGCCAGTTGCCGGTGGCGGTCATGCGCGACATCTATTCAAAGCTTGATGGACCCGCAAAAGTCCATCGTACAACTGAAGATGGCTAAGCGAAAAGTTCGATATGCCAGGAGTGGTGGTGCCGAGGGCGCGGAGGCATGCATATGGTATGTCGAGCACCCGAGATCCCGCCACGGCTCAGGAAATCGGCCTTTTCGCGACGCCATCAAGCTTGGCCATGCAGATAAGCGGTAAGACCCAAATCTACGGCATCATGGGCAACCCGGTTGCCCATTCCCTCAGCCCGGCCATGCACAACCGGGCCTTTGCCGCCCTCGGTCTCGACAAGGTCTACGTCGCCTTTGCGGTGACCGACGTGGCCAAGGCCCTGGCCGGTTTCCGGGTCTCAGGGGTGCGGGGCCTGTCGGTCACCATCCCCCACAAGCAGGCGGTGATCCCCTGTCTCGACTCCATCGACCCGGTGGCCCAGCGGATCGGCGCGGTCAATACCCTGGTCTTCGACGAGGGCCGCATCCACGGCCTGAACACCGACTGGCTGGGTGCCAACCGGGCCCTGGCCGGGGCCATGGAGCTTGGCCAGGGCCGCACCGTGGTGCTGCTTGGCTCCGGCGGTTCGGCCCGGGCCATCGGTTTCGGACTGCAGGCGGCCGGAGCGGATATTGTTCTGGCAAGCAGAACCCCGGAAAAAGGCAAGCTCCTTGCAAAAAATCTCGCGTGTGACTGGTTGCCGCTTGCTAATATAGCCGAAATCGCTGCAGATGGACTGATCAATGCCACCTCTGCCGGCATGGCGCCCGATGATGATATTTCACCGGCACCTCGGGAAGCGCTTGATAATTTTCCCGTGGTCATGGATATCGTTTATTCGCCCATGGAAACACGGCTGCTGCGTGAAGCAAAAGAAACAGGCTGCAAAACCATTGACGGGCTTGCCATGCTCTTATATCAGGGCGTGTCGCAGTTTGAGCATTGGACAGGCCTGAAAGCACCGGTGGATGTAATGCGGGAGACGTTGCTTGAAAAGTTAGGTGGTTGAACTGTTACTGCAACTTCGGTTAGATAATGCTTTTATTAACCACAAAGGCACCAAGTCACGAAAACAAATAAAGCTGAGTGCTGAGTGCTGAGTGCTGAGTGCTGAAAAAACATTTTTTGCCTAATAAAATCAAATGAAAGAAATAAAACCGTTATCCCATATCGATAAAACCGTCAGGGTTCCCGGCTCCAAGTCCATCACCCAGCGTGCCCTCATTGCCGCGGCTCTTGCTGACGGCGAAAGCAAACTCTTAGGCCCCCTGGCCAGTGAAGATACCCATTACACCTCAAGCGCCTTAAAGGCCATGGGAATCAACATTGACAGCCAGGACCAGGAATGCTGGAAAGTTCAGGGCTGCGGAGGCAAAATAGCCACCCCCAAAGAAGCTGTTTTCCTGGGAAACAACGGCACTGCCACCCGCTTCCTTACTTCGGTGGCCGCATTGGGAAACGGACACTTCTCCATAACCGGCGACCCACGCATGGAGGAACGACCAATCCAGCCGCTGATGAAGGCCCTTGCCGGGTGGGGC
>JBFHWX010000050.1:0-20145 GCA_041599275.1 Desulfobulbales bacterium
GGTGCCCGATCCCGACGGCCGGGTGGGCCAGGTGGAGGTAACCACTCAGGGTGGCAGCCAATCCCTTTCGGCGGCAGGCCAGGCCACCACCGTCTCCTCGGCTTCGGCCACCCCCAGCCCAGCCGCCGTGATGGACAAGGCGGCCATCGACAAGATGTTCGGCGCCGTGCTCGCCGCCGAGCCGGCCCCCGCCGCCACCCACACCCTTCACTTCGAGAGTGGCTCGACCGCTCTGCTGCCGGAAGCAGAACTCCTTGTGCCGGCTATCATCCAGGACATCCTGGCCCGGGAGAAGGCCGACGTCAGCATCATCGGCCACTCCGACCGCCAGGGCGACAAAGACCGCAACGTCACCCTCTCCCTGCAGCGTGCGGAAGCCGTCCGCGAGCGGCTTCTGGCCGGCGGCGCAGTTGCCGAGCGGATCGAGGTCAGCTCCCATGGCGAGGAGAACCCGGTGGTGCCCACCGCCGACAACGTGGCCGAGCCCCGCAACCGCCGGGTCGAGGTTATCGTCCGCTGACCGCGACGGATCGCCCCGACGGCCATCCCTGGGGACCTGGACAATCCTGCATCCCTCAACACTCTCGGCAATGGTATCATCGATCATGGACTTCCAAGACGCAGTCGCCTTCCACGGCCATGCCTGCCCCGGCCTCGCCCTCGGCTTTCGGGTAGCCACCCTCGCCCTTAAAAAGCTCGGCCCCGTGCGGGCGGCGGACGAAGAACTGGTGGCGGTGGTCGAGAACAACTCCTGCGCGGTGGACGCCATCCAGTTTTTTTGTGGCTGCACCTTCGGCAAGGGCAATCTCGTTTTCCGGGATTACGGCAAGCAGGTCTACACCTTTCTCAGGCGTCCTGCGGGCGGTGGCCTGCGGATCGCGGTACGCTGGCAGGGCCCCGAGGAGAGCGCGGAAACGCGGTCGCACTGGCAACGCTACCTCCAGGGCGATCGCTCGCCGGATGTGATGGGTGGGGTGCAGCAACGCAAGAAAGAGAAAATGGAGGCTATCCTGGCCGCTTCCGACGAAGAACTCTTCGCGGTGAGCACAAGCGACGAGCCACTGCCAAAGCCGGCCAGGATCTACGAGAGCCGCACCTGCCTGGGTTGCGGCGAAAAGGTCATGGAAACCAGAACCCACGAGCAGAACGGCGGTCTGTTCTGCATTCCCTGCGCAGAAGCAGGAAATGCCACCAAGAAGGGCTGAGCTGGAGCCATGCGGGAAAAGCCAACGCCGCTCTTCCCTACCAGCTGGTGACGTCGGTGTTCTCGCCGTCGCCGCCGGGCTGGTCGTCGAGCCCGTAGGAATAGAGGTCCACATCACCGTGGTCGCCCGGGGACTTGTAGCGGTACGGGTGGTTCCAGGGATCGGCGGGCAGGGCCTTGGCGAGATAGGGTCCGGCCCAGCCGTCGGCGCCGGGATTGCGGACCAGGGCTTCGAGTCCCTCGTCGGAGGAAGGATAGCGCCCGACGTCGAGGCGGAAGGTGTCGAGGGCGGCCATCAGCATCTCGATCTGGGTCTTGGCGGTTTTCTGCTTGGCCATCTCCAGCTTGCCGAACAACCTCGGCCCCACCAGGGAGGCGATCAGGCCCAGGATGATCATGACGATGAGCAGTTCGATGAGGGAAAAGCCGCCTTGCCTGCGGGTGTTTCGTTTGTCGGTGCGATCCATTTCCGTTTCCTTGTCCGGCCACTTCGGCCGCTTCCTTGGCGTTTGGGGTAATGCGGGCAGGTCCGGGCACGGTCGACCCGGAGTGGGGAGCCCTGCATGAAGACCGGTCCTCTCCCGGGCCGGCCAGCCGCAAACTATAGCCCATATTCCGGCGAAACGCCACAGCAACCCGCCGCTCTTTTTCACGCCCTTTCCCTTTCCCCGAAAAACGGAGCCGACCGCCCTGCCGCCATGGCCATTGACCTTTCCGTCTCCTCTATCGTATAGTGGTTGCTGCTTATTTCGGCGTCTTCCCTGCCCTTATCCGTTGACAACTCGCTTGCGGAAAAGCAGCGCGCCGGCAACCCGCAGCGGCCGGAGGAGGCCCGCATGTCAAGCCCCGTTTTTTTCACCAAGAAGGAAATCATCGGCAATCTGCTGGTCAAACAGGGCAAGATCCAGCCCCAGCAGCTCGAGCGGGCCCTGGCCCACCAGGCGACGGTGGGCCGGCGGATCGGCGAGATCCTCGTCTCCCTCGGTTTCATCAGCGAGGAAGATCTCGTGCAGGCCATGGCCAGCGGCATGGATCTCGGGGTCTACGCCCCGGCCACCGGCGACGAATTCCTGCCTTTGGATATTTCCAAGCCGTTTCATAAAGAACACCCCTTCGCACTGATTCGCCGGCAGGACAAACTCTACCTCGTCACCAGCGACCCGCTGGACAGCGACATCGTCTCCAGCGCCGACATGGTGGCACCGGGCCCCTTCGACATCCTGCTCACCACCGAGCCCAACATCAAGAAAATCACCGCCGCCGAATACGATCTCGCCCCCGAGGAAGAAGAGACGAGCATCGTCGGCACCGAGTCGGAAATCGACCGTCTGAAGGACATGGCCTCCGAGGCGCCGGTCATAAAATACGTCAACAACCTGATCGACACCGCCATCAACCGGCGGGCCAGCGACATCCACCTGGAGCCCCTGGAACGGGGGCTGCTCATCCGCTTGCGGGTCGACGGCATCCTCCACGATTTCGAAATCCCGCCGGCCCCCATGCAGCCGGCCATCGTCAGCCGCACCAAACTCCTGGCCAACCTCGACATCGCCGAACGGCGAGTGCCCCAGGACGGCAAGATTTCCATGCGCATCTCGGGCAAGGAAATCGACCTGCGCGTCTCCACCATGCCCACGGTGCACGGCGAAGGCGTGGTGGTCCGTCTCCTCGAGAAGGGCAACATCGTCCTCGATCTCGGCCACCTGGGCATGAAACCCGAGATGGAAAGCCGTTTTCTCGACCTCGTTTCCATGCCCAACGGCATTTTCCTGGCCACCGGCCCCACCGGCAGCGGCAAAACCACGACCCTTTATTGCGCCCTGAACCACGTCAACACCGGGATGAACAAGATCATCACCCTGGAGGACCCGGTGGAGTACCAGCTCGAGGGCATCAACCAGATCCAGGTGCGGCCCGATATCGGCCTCACCTTCGCCCGGGGGCTGCGCTCCATCGTGCGGCAGGACCCGGACGTCATCATGGTGGGCGAGATCCGCGACGCCGACACGGCGGAGATCGCCGTCCAGTCGTCGCTCACCGGCCACCTGGTGTTCTCCACCCTGCACACCAACGACGCCATCTCCTCCATCATGCGCCTGGTCGACATCGGCATCGAGCGCTTCCTGATCGCCGCCTCCCTGCGCGGCATCCTCGGCCAGCGTCTGGTGCGCTGCATCTGCCAGAACTGCCGCTCGCCCCGGGGCATGATCTCGGAATTTCTGGAAACCCGGACCATCGGCGAGGATTTCCGGATCTACAAGGGCAGCGGCTGCCATTCCTGTTCCCAGACCGGCTACACGGGCCGCAAGGGCATCTTCGAACTGCTCGCCGTCAACGACGCCATGAGCCGCGCCATCTCCCAGGGCAGCGACCTTGGCATCCTCAAAAAAGTGGCCGCGGACGCCGGCTTCCGTTCGATGTTCGAGGACGGCCTCGACAAAGTGCGAGACGGCGTCACCACTCTCGCGGAGGTGGTCCGGGTCAGCAAGGGCATGGAGCATGAGCTTCTTTAGTTACCAGGCGGTGGACGCCCAGAACGCGGTCAGGGAAGGCATCGTCGACGAGGCCGACGAAGGCGCCGTTGCCCGCCGCCTGCTCCGGGAAGGACTGCGCCCCCTTTCCATCCGCCCCTACAGCGCCCCGTCGGCGCGCCTGGCACTTGGCAACCCGTTCCGCGCCAAACGGCTGGTGACCGCCGACATCGATTTCTTCACCGACCAGCTGACGCTTCTCCTCAACGCCGGCCTGTCGCTGGCGGGTTGCCTGCGCATCCTGCGGCAGAACAGCCGCAAGCCCGCCTTTCAGGAGCTTGCCGGCCGCCTCGAACAGATGCTCAAGGAAGGCAAGAGCTTCTCCGAGGCGCTCACCGCCTATCCCCGCCAATTTCCGCCAATGTACGTGAGCATGGTGCGGGCCGGCGAAGAGGGCGGCATCCTGCCGGTGATGCTCGCCAAGCTCGCCGACTACCAGCGTTCCTTCCGGGAACTCAGGCAGTTCATCGTCTCCGCCTCGATCTACCCGCTGGTCCTCATGCTGGTGGGTCTTGGTGCGGTGCTCATCCTGGTCACCACCATCCTGCCCAAGTTCGAGGTCCTCTTCCAGGGCATGGGCCAGGACCTGCCGGCCAACGTCCGGGTGCTCATGGCAACCGCCCTGTTCATCAAGAGCCACCCGCTTGTCACCCTCCTCGTTCTGCTGCTGCCGCCTTTTCTAGTCGCCCTCTTCTTCCGCAGCGCCGCCGGCCGGCGCCGGCTCGACCGGTTGCTGGTGCGTTTGCCCGTGGTTTCCGGCTTCGTCCGCGGCCTGGAAACCACCCGCATCTTCCGGACCATGGAGGTGCTGCTGAACAACGGAGTGCATCTCGCCACTTCCCTGCGGATCGCCACCGGAGTGGCGGTGAACGGCGAATTCCGGGGGCTCCTGGAAATGGCCGGCAAGGCCCTCAAGGAGGGCAAGCACATCGCTCCCCCGCTCAAAGCGGCGGGACTCTTCCCCGACCTCGCCATGGAACTGCTGGCCGTGGGCGAGGAGTCGGGCCGGATGGGCACCATCTGCACCCAGATCGCCGACCACTTCGAGGCCAACCTCAAGGTCCAGGTAAAACGGCTCATCGCCCTTGTCGAACCGCTCTTCATTCTCCTGATCGCGGTGGTTGCCGGCTACGTCGTGCTTTCCATGCTCTCCGTGATTCTGTCCATCAACGAGATCGCCGGCTGAACGGGAGGACGCTTTCGTGAAGCTTGCCCGCCCAACCGACCGCCGGGGCTTCTCCCTCATGGAGCTGCTCATCGTCCTTGTGCTGCTTGGTTTTGCCACCTCCATCGCCCTGCCCACGGTGGGCCGTTTCATGGAAAGCTTCTCGTTTCGACGCGGCACCCAGGAAGTGCTGAACACCCTGCGCTACGCCCGGCTGCAGGCCATAGCCAGCCGCCATCCGGTGCTGGTGACTGCGGCCAAAGGCGGCGAGCCGGCCCTGCAGCTTGCCGGGCGGACCCACGAAGTGCGCCCCCTGCCCTTCCAGGGCGAGGCCCGCATCGTGCTGGAACCTGCCAAGCTGGTCTTCCATCCCGAGGGCATGGCCACCTCCAACCGGATCACCGTCAGCCAGGGCAACCGGGTGCGGCGCTACGCCATCGACCCGCTCACCGGCCTGTCGGTTACCGCCGAGTCGCCATGAATGTTTCTCCGCCTTCTCCCTCGCCGCACCGGCCGCGCGCCGCCGGCTTTTCCCTGCTGGAGTTGCTGGTGGCCATGGTGATCCTCGCCATCATGAGCGCCATGGTCTATTCGGTGCTCCACTCCGGCCTGCGTTTCGCCGACCGGGGCAGTGCCCGCATCCTGGAAACGGAACGGGAATCCGCCTTCCTCATGCTGCTCGCCGAGCAGATGCGCAGCGCCTACTTCGACCCCGAGCAGCAGCAGGTTGCCATGGCCGCCGAACCCGACATGCTGCGGCTGGTCACCCGGCGGCCCCTGCTCAACCTGGATTCACCCATGGTTCTGGCCTTCTACCTCTACGAACCGGAGAAAAAAACAATCTCCTACGCGGAGAAAATCGATTACTATAACCCCGATTATGACGAAACCTACCGGCCACCGATGGAAGAGACCACCCTGCTCTTCACTTCCCGCCGCCATCTGTTCATCACGCCGGGCGACGAGGCGGGTTCGGTCACCATCACCCTGGGCGGCGAGGAATTCACCCTGCGGGCCCGTTGCCGCTGATCCCCCGGGGCCCGAGAACGACCCGATGCCATTCCTTCGCCTCTTTCTCATACCGAGCAGCCGCCGCCAGAACCGTCCCCCCCGGCAGAAAGGCTTCACCCTGCTCGAGGTCCTGGCCGCCGTCACCATCCTCGGCCTGGCCTACGTCGCCATCCTGCAGAACTACTCGTCGTCCCTGCGCAACATTGTGAGGCTTGACAACTCCAGGAAACAACTGTTCAAAGAACAGCTGGAGTTCGAGGCTGCACTCACCCCGCCCGTGGCCCCGCCCACCGGCGACGACGCCGGCCTCCTCTTCGCCGAGGGCAGGATTTTTGCCGTGGCCCCGCGCACCAGCGCCGCCGGCTCCTTCACCACCCTGAAATTGATCAACGCACCGCGCCTCGAGCAAGGGCCGCTGGCCGAGTTGAAGAAACAGATGCTCCAGGAACAGAAATGAGCCCGCCCCTTTCCTCCAGCACTACCACTTTCCGCCATCGCGGCCAGGACGGTTTCGCCCTCGTGGTGGTGATCATGGTGCTGCTGGTGGCGAGCTTCGTGGCCTCGGACCTGGTCATGGAGGTGCGTACCGAACTGCAGGTCGCCTTCAACCAGAAGCAGAAGGCGGCGGAACGCTACCTGGCCGAAGCCGGCATCAACCTCGGTCTCTTCCGGATCTTCGACCTGCCGCTGGACCCCGGCGAAGGAGAGGATGTGGTCTTCCGCCAGGGCCAGGTCCACCAAGCCGAAGTCGGCGGCGGCCGGGTGTCCTATTATGCGGTGAGCGAGATGGGCAAGATCGACCTCAACACCGCACCGCCTGGCCTTCTCGCCCTCTTTTGCCAGCACCTGGGCCTCTCGGCGGCGGCAACCGCCACCCTCGCCGATTCCCTTGCCGACTGGCAGGACGAGGACGACCTGCACCGGTTGAGCGGCGCCGAAGACTCCTACTATGAAAATCTGCAGCCGCCCTACAGACCACGCAACAGGCCGCTCGCCGATCCCGCCGAATTTTTTCTGGTTCGCGGCAGCGAAGCATTGGCCGGCCGCTTCGAGCCCGAGGAAGTGTTCACCGTCTACAACCAAAAAGGCACCCTCAACTTCAACTGCCTGCCACCCCTGCTCCTCGACTTCGTGGCCGGCGGCGACCCCGACAGAGTGGCGGCCTACCACGAGGCGCGGCAGGAGAAGCCGCTCCTCGACCAGCAGGAGGCCGCCGTTATCCTCGGCCACCAGCGTTTTCTCGAAATCGCGCCCTATCTCTCCTTCGACTCACCGGGCGGTCTCTACTATTCAGTGGTGGCCGAGACCGGCAAACAGCAGGATCTGCAGGCCGTTGCCACCGGCAACCGGATCTTTGCCCTCATCAAGCTCGAAGGCATGGGTTTTCGTTATCTCCTCTGGAAGGAACGCACGATATGACCAGGCAGCCACTCGTCATAACCATCCGCAAGGATGACCTGCTCCTCGCCCACCCCAGCCAGCCGGTGACCCAGCGCACCGTCGGCCCGGATGAGGAAATCGCCGGCACCATCACGGCCTTCTGCCGGGAGCACGGCCTGCGCTGCAAGACCGCCCTGCTCTTTGTCAGCGAAGAACTGCTTTTTTTCAAAAAGCTCACTCTGCCGGCCAAAACCCCGGATCTCCGGAAAACCATAGAGTACCAGCTCGAACTCCTTACTCCCTTCGCAGAGGGAGAGATCCTCTATGGCTACACCACCACCCGCGGCCGCAATGGCCACCTGATCCACCTGGTGGCGGGCCGGGCGGAAAGCATCCTGCCGGTGGTGGATCGGGTGCGGGCGAGCGGCCTCCTGGTTGACGGCCTCTACCCGGAGAGCCAGCGCTATGTCACCCGCCGCAACCGGCGGCGGCGCTGGGCCATGATCCTGCCCGGCCGCTTCGGCAAGGGCCTCGTCTTCTCGGGCCTGCAGCTCGAGGACCGCTTTCTGTGCAGCAGCGAGCCGAACTTCAGCGAGTTCTCCTCCCTGACCCGGGCCGAGGCCATCTACCACTTCAAACCACCCGCCGACAGCCCCTTCGAGGAACTGGCCCTCCTGGGCACCGATGCTCCGCAACCCGATCCCGGTTTCAACCTGCTGCCGGTCTCCTACCGGCGGCCCGATTACACCCGGACGATCCTCACGGGTTTGGCGGTTGCCAACTGCCTGCTCCTGATTTTTCTGGTGGCGTCCCGCTTCCAGAGCCTCACCGCCCTCGAACAGCGGCTCGACCGGGAGCTTGCCGAAGTCGCACCCCAGGTCCAGGAAGTCAAGACCCTCTACGAACAACATCGCCAGGGCCAGGTGTTCATCGACCAATTCGCCGCCGTGGGGCCAAATCCCGACCTCATCGGCCTGTTCGGCGAGCTCACCACCAACCTGCCGGTCACCTCTTACCTCGAGCGCTTCACTCTGCCGCGGGATTCGCGGCTGGTGCAGATCGACGGCTATACCGACAACATCGCGGCACTGTCGGCGGCCCTCCAGACCCTGGGCGACACCCAGCTCAAGTCCACCCGCCGGCGCCAGGACCAGACCTTTTTCCAGATGGAGGTCAAACTGCCATGATCGAACGACTGCGCGACGCCTTTGCCCTGCACCGAACCCGCTTCATCCTGGGTGGCGTGGCTCTCCTCCTGCTCCTCGTCAATCTCGCCACCTACGGCCTTGACCGTTACCGCGAGCGGCTCGTGTCCATCGACAACCGACAGAGCTTCCTCGCCCGGCAACGCGTCACGGCGGCCCGCCTGCCACTGATCAAGGAGAAGCTCTTCCTGCAGGAAACCCAGAGAAGGGAGCTTGAAAAACTTCTTTTCCGCGGCCGCAGCGAGGAAGAGATCTCCTCCTCCATCCAGGTCATGCTGCAGCGCGAACTGGCCGCCGCCAATCTCACCCTCGAATCCCTGCGGCCGCGCCCGGAATCCGCCAGTGGCGGACCCACCGCCGACTTCTCGACGGTAGCCATGACCTTGCAGGCGGTGGGGCCCCTCGACGGTTTCACTTCCTTTCTGGCCGCACTCTACCGAGCCGAGCAGTTTCTCAAGGTAGAGAGTTTTTCCGTTCAGTATCATTCCGAGGACAAAGTCAAGGTAAGTCTCGACCTCAAGGGGTTTTATCGTCTGGGCTGAGCCCTGGCGGTTTTTCTTTTTCGGGTCGGGACAGCCCTGCCAGTTTGGAACTGACCATGCAAAATCGTCACTGCCTTTTGCCAAAAAAGGCGAAAAGAATTGCCAACCCCGCAAAAAACCACTACATTTTCCACACTGTGCACGATCGGCCGTCTGCCCGGCCTGGGCACCGCGCCCTGGATTCCGGTGTTTTTCTTTTTTCTTTTGTGCCGTAACCCAGACCCGCCTTTATGCTCCGACCACTGCTCATCGCCGCCTTGCTGCTTCTCCTGGTTGCCCAGGGAGTATTCTTTTTTTCCAGCGATCCCGCAAGGATGACCGAGGACACTGGGCCACAGGAATCTTCTCCGGCGGCCACCGGAATTGGCACCGAGCAGGCAGAAGTCGCCCTCACCCCACAGATCCCCGAGCCGCTGCCGGACCTGCGGAACAACTACCTGTTCAACCGCAACCGCTTCCTGCCACCCCTGCAGGCCGGCCAAGAAACCGAAGCCCCAGCCAGCGAAGAAACCACCGTCGACCTGGCGGGTATACTCTATGCCGGGTCCGTAATTACTGGACAACAGACCACCGGCATAATATATTTTTCCCCCGCTGCCGGTGAATTGCCGTCGATTTTCGAACCTCTCGACAGCCGCGGCGGTGTGCCCCACAAGCAGGTGCGGGTGGACGAAAAACTGGGCGACTATCGGGTGAGCAGTATAGCCCCCGACAAGATCGTCTTCGAACGAAACGGCGAAACCGTGGAAAAACTGCTCTTCGATCCGGCCAAGACACGGAACGCCCCCCCCGCCGGCCCGATGAGCCCGGCGGGAATGTTTCAGAGCCGGGCGCCGGCTCCGGAACGGCCCGACATGGGACCACCACGGCTGCCCGTGCTCGACCGCCGGGACACCGTTCCCGTTCCGCCGAACCCGGGAGCGGTTCCGGTGACTCCCGACGGCATCCGGATCCGGGTCGATCCTACCCAGACGGGAGCCCCCACGCCATGACGGCACCCGGCCCTTTTGCAACGGACTTTCCCATGCCATTCCGACATCTCGTTACGTATCTGCCGCTTGCGGTGCTCTTTCTCCTTTTCGGCTGCACCCCCAGCTCTCCTGGCATCCAGACCAGGGTCGACCTGGCCGAGGTCAGCCAACAGATTTCCCAACTTCCACAGCCCCAGGCCCGTCCGGTTTCCGAGGGACCGGTCCCGGACACCATGGACACAGAAGCGGACACCACCGACCTTTCCGTGACCACCACCATCGGCAACCCCCTCCTGCCCACCGGCAGCCCGGCACCACCTGCGGTGAAAACTTCAAAAACCGATGGTTCCGGCGTGCTGCTCAATTTCGACAACGCCGATATCTACGAAGTCATCCAGGTGATCGGCGAAACCCTTGGCGGCAACTATATCGTCGATCCCCAGGTCAAGGGCACGGTCAACATCCGCTCCATGCACAAAATCCCCATGGACCGGCTACCGGTTTTGTTCAAGAAAATTCTGGCCATCAATGGCCTCGACGTCCGTTCCGAGGGCGACTACAACTACGTCTTCCCCTCGGAAAAGCCCTCCACCCGGCTGATCTACGGCCGCACCCAGGCCGGCTCCCTGTCGGAATCCTCACGCCTGATCATGCAGATCGTGCCGGTCATGCACATCTCCGCCGGCGAGGCCAGGAACCTGATCGTCCCCTACCTGTCCACCAAGGGCACGGTGGAGGTGCTCGAAAGCCAGAACACCCTGATCATCGCCGATTTCGAAAGCTCGGTGCTCGACGTGCTGACCATTCTCTCCCACCTCGACGTCTCACCGCTGTCTTCGTTGCGGGTACGGCTGGTGAAAGTCAAGAAGGCACCGCTCTTTGACCTTCGCGATGAATTGGTCGAAATTATCGATGCCATGCGCCTCAACCCCCAGGGCAGCAAAGCAATTTCCGTCCTGCCCCTGGAGCGCATCAACTGCCTGCTGCTGGTGGGCAGCAACGACGGAGTGCTCGACACCACGGTCGGCTGGATCCGCCAACTCGACGTGGTGCCCACCCAGGGCAGAGATTCCATTTTCATATATAATGTACGAAACTCCAAGGCATCGGACCTCGCAGGTCTGGTCAACAACCTGCTGGGCAACGACTCCCCCACCGCCGCCACGGCCAGTCCGGTGGCCGGTCCCGACGAGATGCAACGCTCGGTCTCCGACCCCCTGCCGCCGACCCCGGAACCGCCGCCCGCTCCCCGCAGCCCCAGGCGGGCCGGTAGCGGCCAACTCTCTTCTTCCCTGGAATTCGCCGGCGAGCCCCAACTCATCGCCGACGACTCCCGTAACATCATCCTGGTCCGGGCGCATCCGACGGATTACGACCGGTTGCTGAAAATCCTCGAACGCCTCGACAACCTGCCCCGCCAGGTACTGATCGAAGTGCTGGTGGCCGAAGTCAAGCTCAACGACAACTGGGAATTGGGCATCGAATGGGCGATCAAGAACAACAAGATCAACATCAACCACGCCGATTACAACGTGGTGGCCGGCACCAATTTCGCGGCACTCGACGACATCGCCTCGGGACTCACCTTTTCCCTCACCGACAAGAACAACGACATCGTCGGGCTCCTCAAAGCCCTGGCCGGCGAGTCGGACATCTCTATTCTGTCCTCGCCCCAGGTTCTTGTGCTCAACAACGAAACCGCCACGGTGAACGTCGGCGAACAGGTGCCGATCATCACCTCGGAGACGGTGAACCAGAACTCCGACGCCGACAACCCCAATGTCAACCGCACCGTGCAGTACCGGGATACCGGCATTATCCTTAATGTCACGCCGCGGATCAACTACAACGGCATCATCCTGCTCGACATCGACCAGCAGGTGAGCGAGGCCCAGAAGAACGAAACCGGGGTCAACGATTCGCCCATCATCCTCTCCCGGCAACTCAAAACAAAGCTTGCGGTGACCGCCGGCCAGTCCATTCTCATGGGCGGCCTCATCGAAAAGAAGATCAGCACTTCCGAAAGCGGCATCCCACTCCTGAAGGACATTCCTTACCTGGGAGCCGCTTTCAAGCATTCCTCGGAAACCACCAGGAAGACCGAGTTGCTGATCATGATCACTCCGTACGTCATCGAATCCGAGGACGTACTCGACCAGTACACTCGTATATTCAAGGAAAAAATGGACCGTTTGCGCGGCGACCTGCTGGCCAACAAACAACAACCAAAGCCTTGAGAGCGGGGTCCCCTGCCGGTTCCCGCCGGCTTAAGGCGCCAGACCGTTGGCTACTCGTTTTCAGCCCCCCCCCCCGCGGGGATCTGAAAATTCTCCTTGCGGCCTTTACCAAAGTCCACTACACTGACTCGGTCATACTTTTTTCATGCCAATTGGCACTCAAAGAGCTGGACGGACAGAAACGGCAAGAAAAGTGCACCCCCACAAGACGCCGCTCCCTGGCAGGACGGCGTTCGGCACAGTTCTTTCACCGTGGGCGCCGGCACGGAACATGGTCTTCGGGCCACGTGCGATGCGCTCAAAAACGAAGCTCGAGAGGTATCATCCAATGCGCATGCACTGTAAAACCATCAAACCGCTGGTGGCCGCCCTGGCCGGTTCCGCGCTGCTGTTCTGCGCCGGGACCGTCTTCGCCGGCGACCAGCCGCTGCCCACCGCGTCCTTCAGCGGTACGGTGGCCGAGATTAAAAAAACCGACGACCGCACCTTCATGCGGCTCACCGACGGCACCACCTCTCAGTGGGTGGCCGTTCCTGCTGACCAGGAAAAGCCGGTCGGCACCAAGGTCAGCATCACGCCGGGTCTGGCCATGAAGGATTTCTATTCTTCCAAGCTCGGCCAGAGGTTCGACAGCGTTATCCTCACCCCTGCCGCTCAGGCGCAGACCACGGTTGCAACGCCGACCCCGACACCTACCCCTACCCCGACCCCGACCCCGACTCCCGTTCCATGGTGGGAAAAGTGGTGGAGGCGGTGAGACACCACCTTTCCTGATCTTTTTGGCGCGACCGGCGAGAAGCTCTGGTCGCGCCAAAAAGAAACGCTCAAAAACGGCCTTCCCGCTCGGAAGGCCGTTTTTTTTGTTTCTACATTTTGTTCCCACAGCCCTCCTTCTTCAACGCCCAACCACTTCTTTTCTTGACTTTTTTTTCACGGGTAAGCTAACAGCCCAGCCCCTTTCCACCCAGCGATCCCTCCTAAAAAGACGCCCCGAGCTGGTTGACATTTTTTTGTCTCTTGACCTTTTTCCAATGAAATTGATATACTATGAGGGCGTGGGGGCGCACTGATTGTCACTTTATTGCCATTTTTTGTCACCAGCACAAACAACCAGAGACATCTTCGGTGGTTGTCCATTGCCGTTTTTTGTCTCGCAGAAAAAACTCGATAGGGGAGAAGAAACATCATGAAGAAAACGAAGCATCACCCGAGGGGGCGATGGTGGAGTCCGGGGAGGACTGGGATCTTGCTCTTTCTCCTGGTCGCGGGCTGTCTGCTTGCCGCCCCACCGCCTTCCCAGGCGGCACAGACCTGCAACCAATGCCACGGCCCGGCCTTCGTCCACCCAGCATATTTCAATGCGGCTGGCCAGTTTATCAACTGCTCGCCCTGTCACGGGGAGCACTTCGTTCCCGCCGTCGGCAAGATCGACGCCGTCAAGTCCCACGATTCCTTCACGGCTGCCGACAGTTGCAAGAGCTGCCACGGTGCCCTCGGCACCATGGAAGAGATCGCCACCCTGCACCGCGGCTACAATCCTGCCAACGTGACCACCAACTACTCCATGTCCATACAGGAAGCGGCCTGCGCACTCTGCCACGTCACGGCCACCAGCCGGGCGGGCAAGGACGTGCAGGCGGTGGTGGACCAGGGCTTCAACGGTACTCTGGTTGACTGTACCTTCTGCCACTTCACCGGCCACGATCCGGTGTCTGCCCACGACAAGCTGGTTGCCGACACGAGCTGCAAGAGCTGTCACGCGGTGGCCGACATGAACCAGATCGTCACCGCCCACCGCAATGATTGCGCCACCTGCCACTCTTCCACCAACACCGTGGTTAAGGGCGTGATCACCACCGGCAAGGGCGTCAATGGCACCCAGGTCACCTGCTCGGGCTGCCACACCACGGGCGGCGCCGTGAGCCACGGCACCACCGCCGACACCGCAAGCCCTGCCCACGACTACTTCTCCGCCGGCAGCACCAACTGCGCGTCTTGCCATGAACTGGTCACCAGCTTTGCAGGCATCGTCGCCACCCACCGTAACGACTGCGCGGTCTGCCACTCCAGTAGCGCCGCCGCCGACGTGAAGAGCACCATCACCAAAGGCCGCTCCAACCAGGCCGTCGACTGCCTCGGCTGCCACAACGGTGCCGCCACCGGCGCCGTGAGCCACGGCACCACCGCCGACACCGCGGGCCCGGCCCACGACTTCTTCTCGGCCGCCGGCACCGACTGCGCAAGCTGCCACACCGCTGTCACCACCTTTGCCGGCATCGTCGGCGCGCACACCAACTGCGCCACCTGCCACGACTCCACCAAGGCTGCCGCCATCGCCGCCATCATCAAGGGACGCGGCGACCAGATGGTGAACTGCCTCGACTGCCATATCCTTGGCGGCGAAGTGCTGAACCACGGCACCACCGCCGGCACCGCGGGCCCGGCCCACGACTTTTTCTCGGCCGGTTCCACCGACTGCGCGAGCTGCCATGACCAGGTGAATACCTTCGCCGGCATCGTGGCCACCCACCGCAACGACTGTGCGGTCTGCCACGGCGCCGCTGCTTCCCAGTTCGCCTCGGTGACCTCCACGATCAGCACCGGCCGTTCCGACCAGGCCGTCGACTGCCTCGGTTGCCATGTTCTGGGCGGCGAGGTACTGAACCACGGCACCACCGGCGACACCGCCGGCCCGGTCCACGACTTCCTGAACGTCACCGCCGCCTGCGCCACCTGCCACGACCAGATCGGCTCCTTCGCCGGCATCGTGACGGTGCATACCAACTGCCAGGTCTGCCACACCAGCACCCTGGGTGACGTCACCGCCACCATCGGCAGCGGCCGTGCCAATTCGGCGGTTGACTGCCTCGGTTGCCACACCGGCGGCACCGCCGGCGCTCCGAGCCACGGCACCACCGCCAGCGTGGCGGCTGCCGTGCACAACATGTTCAACTCCTTTGCCGATTGCGCCACCTGCCACACCAGCGACACGGCAGAGGCCCGCATCCTGCTCCACGCCACCTGCGAAACCTGCCACCTGAGCAGCAAGCAGAGCGTGATGACCACCATCTCCACCGGTAAGGGTCTCACCGGCACCGCCATCACCTGTGCCGACTGTCACGACGCCAGCCCGACCGGCGCCATCACCCACGGCACCACCGCCGATACCGCCGGCCCGGCTCACAACAACCTGAGCGCCGCCGCCGACTGTACGGCCTGCCACACCGTGGGCTCTTTCGCCGACATCGTCACCACCCACCAGAATGACTGTATGCTCTGCCATGGCAGCAGCAAGGGTGACGTCACCGCCACCATCTTCGACGGCAGAAGCCGCGGCAACAACCTTGCCGTGGATTGTCTCGGCTGCCACAACGGCACCGATGGCAGCGCCAACAGCCACGGCACCACCGCCGATACCGCCGGTGGCGTGCATAACAACCTGAGCGCGGTTGCCGACTGTACCGCCTGCCATATGGTCGATACCTTCGCCAACATCGTCAAGGCCCACAAGGACGACTGCTTCCTCTGCCACTCCAGCACCAAGGGCGACGTGGTCGATACGATCGATGCCGGCAAGGCTGACCCGGGCACCGCGGTCAACTGTACGAACTGCCACAACGGCACCGCTGGCAGCGCCAACAGCCATGCCCTTGACGAGGCCGGCATTGCTCCGAGCCACGACCTGTTCGGTTACGACAACTACTGCGTGGTCTGCCACGGTGGCACCGACACCGTGGATCGGATCGCCTTCCACAACGGTTGCGCCACCTGCCACACCAAGGACAACACGGTTGTGAAGGGCGCCATCGCCGCCGGCGCCGCCGGCACCGCCCAGGCGCTCTGCTCAACCTGCCACGTGGCAGACGGCTCCGGCGCCATCGTGCATGGCACCACGCCGGAAACCGCGGCAACGGTCCATGACTTCTTCAACTCCAACCCGACCTGTGCCGCCTGCCACGCCGTACCCAACAAGGCAGCCCAGCTCGACATCCACGGCGTCTGCGTCCTCTGCCATAACAGCTCCAAGGCAGATGTGGTTTCAGCGATCAGTGACGGCAAAAAAGGCACCGCTGTGGAATGCGCCACCTGCCACAACGGCACCGGAACCGGCGCCGTGAGCCACGGCACCGATGCGGCCACCGCCGGCACCGTCCACAACAACTTCTCCGCGGGCAGCACCGTCTGCACGAGCTGCCACACGGTTGGCACCTTCGTCGAGATCGTGACCACCCACAAGAACAACTGTAATCTGTGCCATAACAACACCACCACCACTCTGCCGGCCACTGCCACCGTCGACAAAGGCAAGGGCCCGAACGGCGTGGCGGTGGACTGCTCCGACTGCCATGGCGGCGGGCATGATGTGGAGCTTGCCCACGACTTCCTGAGCGTCGCGAAGTCCTGCGCAGGGTGCCACACCTACACCACCAAGGCCGACATCGTGCTGGCCCATGACAACGACTGCACCAAGTGCCACTCGGCCACCGGCGCCACCTACGTGAACGCCATCGCCGCCGGCCGTGCCGGCACCATGGTGGACTGCGTCACCTGCCACACCGGTCACCACATCGGCGTGCAACTGCTCGCCGAGTGCACCAGCTGCCATACGGCCACACCGTATGTGAGCTGGGACAAGAACGGGCTCGTCTCCATCCACAACGGCATCTGCTACTACTGTCACAACAGCAAGAAGCCCGCCGTTCTTGCGGTGATGGGGACCAACCCGATCAACGCACTGCCCAACGTCTGGGATACCAACGTCACCTGTAAATCCTGTCACGTGACCACCCATGACCCGCTGGTGGTCCACAACACGGTGAGCGCCAGCACCAGTCCGGCAATCTGTGCCGACTGCCATGTGGTGGGCGCACCCTTCACCACCTTCCAGGGCTTCATGGACACCCATGACGTGCCCACTAACGGCGCCGGTTCCTGCGCCACCTGCCACAACTCCAGCCGGCCCCAGGTGATCGATACCATCACCATGGGCCGCAACGGCCTGCCGGTGCAGTGCACCAACTGCCACGCCGCCGACCACACCTCGGCCCATGACAAGACCCTGCTGCCCTCCGACGGCTGCAGCCAGTGTCACGTGGCCAATGTGGTGGACGTCCACGTGGTCAAGGCCGGCCTCGGCTGTACGGTCTGCCACAACAGCCCGATCCAGGGCGTGCTCGACCAGATCGAGAAGGGCCGCTCCACCGGCAGCAACCTGCCGGTGCTCTGCACCGACTGCCATGGTCCGTTCGTTCCCTACATGGACCACAGCTCGGCTCATAACCATACGGTAGTGCCCCAGGTTGGCGTCTGCGACCAGTGCCACAGCTCCAACGTGGTGGTCGAGCACGTCGACCGGCGCGGTCTCGAGTGCATCACCTGCCACAACTCGAGCAACCCGACGGTCATCGAAACCATCAACCTCGGCAAGGGCGACAACGGCATCGACGTTTCCTGCGACCGCTGCCACAACCCGCGCCCGGATCACTTCAACCATACCCTGATCAAGGTCACCGAGACCTCCTGCACCAGCTGCCACAACACCGGCAGCCAATCGGTGGTTACCGGCGAGCACAAGTTCAACTGCTCGCTCTGCCATGACAACCCGGCCCTGCGGCCCATCGTCCGCGACGGCAAGGCCGGCAACGCGGTGACCTGCGACCGTTGCCACGGCTCCATCGTCACCAGCCACCCGACCGCCCATGACTCGGTGCAGACCGATACCGAGTGTGCGGGCTGTCACACCGGCGCCGTGCCCCAGGTCCACGCCAAGCTGACCTCCGGCTGTGGCACCTGCCATGGCGTGACCACCGACACCGCCAGCGGCATCACCGCGGCGACCATCAACGCGACCATCGCCGCCGGCAAGCAGGGCACCATCGTGCGCTGCTCCAACTGCCACGGCACCACCATCTCAACCCACGGCTCGCAGCATGACATGGCGGGCTTCCCCCTCAACCCGACGATGCCCTGTGCCGACTGCCACAACCCCAACGTGGTCACCGAGCACGTCGACAAGCGCGGCCTGGCCTGCACCGTCTGCCACGTCAACCCGGCGGTGGCCGGAGTGATCGACGCCGGCATCCGCGGCACCTACCAGACCTGTGAGAACTGCCATGGCGTGACCGACCACAAGGCGGCCCACAACATGACCGCAGTACCGAGCAGTCTCTGCGCAAGCTGCCACGCCAACAACGTGGTGGACGTCCACCTGCCGAACGGCACTGGCCTGAAGCTCAAGGACGGCTCCACCATGACCTGTGGCAAGTGTCATGCCAACCCGGCCTACACCAGCATCATCGACTCCGGCAAGGGCCCCAACGGCACCACCGTCACCTGCGACATGTGCCACGGCCTGCCGAACCACACGGCCCAGCACGACATGACCGACACCACCACGGCGGACTGCAAGACCTGCCATAACCCCAACGTGGTGATCGAGCACGTCGATGTTCGCAAGCGCGACTGCGCCATCTGCCACAACAACCCGGCCTACGACTCCATCATCGCCTCCGGGCGGGCCGGCAACAAGGTGCTCTGCTCAGCCTGTCACGCCAACGTGGACCACACCGCGGCCCATGACAAAGCCGGTGTGCCGGCTGAAGGCTGCAAGACCTGCCACAACCCGAACATGGTGACCGAACACGTCACCAACCGCAAACTCACCTGCGGCACCTGCCACAGCAGCACCAACACGACGGTGAAAAACGCTATCAGCGCCGGTATGAACGGCACCTTCGTGACCTGTCTCACCTGCCACGGCTCGCCGCAGCATCATGCCAACGACAACGCACGCACCGGCAAGTGTACCATCTGCCACACCGTTCCCACGGCAGCCAAGGACACCCCGGTACAGGCGGCCTGCCGCCAGTGCCACACCGACAGCCAGGGCCGGCTCCTCAAGAAGGATCTCGCCACCGTGCTGTCGAGCCACAACTACAACACCCAGGCCGCGATCCAGGACTTCGGTGCCTGTATCGCCTGCCACAACTACGACACCCTCGGCACCGGCGCACCGAAGATCAGGCCGTACCACGCCAAGCCGGGCAGCAAGCCGCCCTACCGGATCAGCAACAAGACCCAGGCCCCGGGCCGCGGCTCCTTCAACCTGTTCTACAACCAGTGGCACCGCACCCCGGGCGAAGACAACGAAGGTCGCGAACCCGGTTGCGGCGAGGACAGCGGTTGCACCGACCGCAACTGGCGCACGCCGTCCATCAGCTACTCGATGGTCACGGTCAACAACAACGGCGCCAACTACTCGGTGCCCGCTTTCTCCGGTACCTCGGGCAGCGGCAGCAGCACGCCGAGCGGTCCGTACATCTCGAGCATGAGCCCGACCAGCGGCCGCAGTGGCACCACGGTGACCATCTCCGGCAGCAACTTCGGCTCCTCGAGCTCGAACGTCCGGATCTACTTCGACGGCTCCACCCGCTCGATCTCCAACTTCTCCTCCACGTCGATGCGCTTCACGGTGCCCTCGGTTTCCTCCGGCACCTACAGCGTCTACGTGACGGTGAACGGGACCAAGAGCAACACCACAACCTTCCAGGTGACCCGCTGGTAAGTCATCTGTGAAGCAGGAGTAAAAAAGGCGGCTCCCCCCGGGGAGCCGCCTTTTTTTATCCTCTCCCTCAGGCTGCTCTTCTTGCCGTTCTTTCTCCTACAAAAAACAACTAAATTTAAAGCGTACAACCAAACAGGTTGTACGCTTTTCTTTTCCTTATCACAAGAGCAAGCAAACACCAGGCACCGATGCGGACCATGGCCATTTTTCAACCTGCAGAACATACCGATGTTCCGATCCAATCAGTACCACTGCGCCAGCACTTTCACAGATTCGGATGGAGGGAAAATTTCTGGCACACAAAGTGCTTATTACAAGAAAAGAATCCGTAGCGA
>JBFHWX010000051.1:0-19796 GCA_041599275.1 Desulfobulbales bacterium
CGGAGGGGAGGTTTATCTATGTCAACCGCTCCTGGAAGGAAGCGCTGGGCTACAGCGACGAGGAGATCGGCCGCCTCAACCTGATGGACATCGTCGATCCGGCCTGTGTGCCTAAGTGCAAAGTCATCTTCAACAAACTCATCTCCGGCGAGCGTGTCGATCGCAACGAAACCACCTTTGTGGCCCGGGACGGCAGCCGGGTGGTGGTGGAGGGCCGCTGCTCCACCAAATTTGTGAACGGCAGACCGGTGGCTATGACCGGCATCTTTCGCGACATGACCGAGCGGGTGCGCCAGGAGCAGGCCCTGCGAGAGAGTGAAAAGCGCTACCGCGACCTTTTCGAGAACGCCAGCGACCTCATCCAGATGGTGGCGCCCGATGGCCGTATTCTTTACGCCAACCAAGCCTGGAAGGAAACCCTTGGTTTCGGGGAGGAAGCTTTAGCCGGAAATATCTCGATCTTCGACATCATCGCGCCAGACTGCCTGCTCCACTGTGAAGCAACTTTTCACAAGATTCTCAGCGAGGAGAAGGTACACCACCTCGAAACCGTCTTCCAGGCCAGGGACGGACGGCGGGTACTGATCGAAGGCAACGCCCTGTGCAAGTTCGAAAACGGCAGGCCGGTTTCCACCCAGTGTATCTTGCGGGACGTCACCGAGAGGAAACAGCTCGAGGAGGAACTGATCCGCACCCAGAAACTCGAGTCGATCGGCGTGTTCGCCGGCGGCATCGCCCACGACTTCAATAATCTCCTGACCTCGATCCTCGGTAACGCTTCCCTTGCCAAGCTCTACCTCTCCTCCCAGCACGAAGTGCACGGGTTGCTCGCCGACATGGAAAAAGCCGCTCTTCGAGCCCGCAGCCTGACTCAGCAGCTTCTCACCTTTTCCAAGGGTGGCGAGCCCATCAAGCGGCCGATGGCGATTGCCGACCTGTTGCGGGACAGCACTACCTTTGCCCTGCGCGGCTCCAACGTGCGCCTCGATTTCGAACTGGCCATCGATCTGTGGCCGGTGGAGGCCGACGAGGGCCAACTCGGTCAGGTCGCCCAGAACCTGGTGCTGAACGCGGCCCAGGCGATGCCCGCGGGAGGAGTGGTCACGGTACGGGCCCGCAATCTGACGGCAAACTACCAGAGCCCCTTCTCACTCGCCCCGGGACGCTACGTGGTCATCGAAGTTGAAGACCACGGCAGTGGCATCCCGGCCGAGAACCTGGTGCGCATCTTCGATCCCTACTTTTCCAGCAAACGCACGGGCAGCGGGCTCGGCCTGGCCATTGCCCACTCTATCGTCAAGAAGCACGGTGGCGTGATCACAGTCGATTCCGTACTTGGTCGCGGCACGGCATTCAAGATATTCCTTCCATCCTCCGCCCAGAAGGTGAGGTCTGAACCCACCGCCGCCGACAAAGCCAGCATCACTGCCGGCGGCCGCGTCTTGGTGATGGACGACGATCCGGTGGTGCAGAAGGTGGCGGTGAAAATGCTCGAACTCCTGGGTTGCCAGACCGCGGTCGCCCACCATGGGGTGGAGGCCATCGAGCTCTACAAACGAGCCATTGACAACGGCACCGCATTCGACGCCGTGCTCATGGACCTCACCATTCCCGGCGGCATGGGCGGCGTCGAAACCATCGAGATCCTGCGCGCCATTGACCCGGAGGTGCGGGCCATCGCCTCGTCGGGCTACGCCACCGACCCGATCATGGCCAACTATGCTTCCTACGGCTTCTGTGGCGTCATACCAAAGCCATACCGGGTCGAGGATCTGCAGCGGGCCATGGCCGGTATCCTGGGGGGTGGCGGGGGGGGATGAGTAGCGACTTTTGTGTCGTCTGAGGTAATCTCGGTCCACCCGGCTTGGCGCAACCGGGCGGCACTGCGCCTCTCCGCCTTTCAGCGGTGTGAAGCAGGTTTGGTCGATTCCCTGGGTTGTGAAATCATGGAGCAGAAAGGCATACTGGTGGCCTTAGCCTTTGGCTGCCATTTCACTGCAAACGATTTTCACCTCCAGGCCGGGGCATGAAAAGACCGACTGAGGCGGGAAGGGGACGGAGGCCCATTCTTCGGCAGCGCCGGAAGGGACGGCGGAGCGGCGAGAGGTACGGAGGAGGCGGCGATTACCCCGGCTCAGCCGAGCAGATCGAGGGCGGCCTGGGTGATGGCCGGGCTGTCCAGGTGGTGCTGTTTGCGGAGAGTCTCCTGGGGGCCGTGCTCCACGAAGCTGTCCGGGTAACCGAGGACCTTTGTTTTGATGCCCGTGAGCCCCCGGCGGCTGAGGAGCTCGAGCACCGCCGAGCCGAAACCGCCCTGGCGGGCATTGTCCTCGATGGTGATCACGGCGCCGGTCTTTGCGGCCCACTCGCAGATCAGGTCGCCGTCCAGCGGCTTTATGAAGCGGGGGTTGATCACCGCCGCCTCCACCCCGAGTTTTTCGAGGCCAGCCGCGGCCCGCAAGGCGGGGTGCACCCGGTTGCCCACCGGCAGCAGCAGGATGTTTTTTCCCTCCCGCAGCAGTTCCCCGCGGCCGATCTCCATTTTCTCTAAAACTTCAGGTAGCGCCACGCCCTCGCCGTTGGCCCGCGGGTAGCGCACTGCCGCCGGCCCCGGGTGGGAAAGCGCGGTGTGCAGCATGTGCCGGAGTTCGGCCTCGTCTTTCGGTGCCATCAGCACCAGGTTGGGGATGAAGCGCAGAAACGAGAGATCGAACACCCCGTGGTGGGTGGGGCCGTCGTCGCCCACCACGCCGCCCCGGTCGATGGCGAAGGTGACGGGCAGGTTCTGCAGGCAGACGTCGTGGATGATCTGGTCGAGCGAGCGTTGTAAAAAAGTGGAGTAGATGGCCACCACCGGCCGCAGCTTTTCGGTGGCAAGCCCGGCGGCAAAGGTCACGGCGTGGGGCTCGGCGATGCCGACGTCGAAGAAGCGGTCGGGGAATTCAGCGGCAAAGCCGGTAAGCCCGGTGCCCGCCGGCATGGCCGCCGAGATGGCGACGATCTTGTCGTCCTTCCTGGCCATCTCGCAGAGGGTGTCGCCGAAACACTGGGTGTAGGAAATTGGCGCCTTTGCAGCCGGCAGCGGTTCGCCGGTGGCCACCTCGAAGGGACCGAGGCCGTGGAAGAGGCCGGGGTTTTTTTCCGCCGGCCAATAGCCCTTGCCCTTGGTGGTGAGCACGTGGATGAGCACCGGGCCATCGGTGAAGTCGCGGACGTTCTTGAAGGTTTCGATGAGCGTCGGCAGCTCATGGCCGGGGATGGGGCCGACGTACTCGAATTTGAGCGCTTCGAAGAGCATGCCCGGGGTAAAGAAACCCTTGAAGCTCTCCTCGCTTTTCTTGAGGATGCTGAGGATATTTTCGCCGACGTTGGCGAAGCTCTTCAGGACGTGCTCCACCTCTTTCTTGGCCTTGACCACGGTCTTGCTGGTCATTTTGCGGGACAGAAAGCTCGAGAGCGCCCCGACGTTGGGCGAGATCGACATCTCGTTGTCGTTCAGCACCACGATCAGGTTCTTGTCGAGGTGTCCCGCCTGGTTGAGGGCCTCGAAGGCCATACCGCCGGTCATCGAACCGTCGCCGATCACCGCCACCACCCGGTTGTCGTCCTTCTTCAGGGCTTTGCCGAGGGCGATGCCGAGGCCCGCCGAGATCGAGGTGGAGGAGTGGCCGGTGTCGAAGGTGTCGTATTCGGATTCCTCGCGTTTCGGGAAACCGCTCACCCCCCGGTACTGCCTGAGGGTGTGGAAGGCGTCGCGGCGCCCGGTGACGAGCTTGTGGGCGTAAGCCTGGTGGCCGACGTCCCAGATAAGCTTGTCCGCCGGGGTGTTGAACACGTAATGGAGCGCCAGAGTGAGCTCCACCACGCCCAGCGACGGGGCCAGATGGCCGCCGGTCCTGGCCACGGTGTCGATGATTCTGCTGCGGATCTCGTCGGCCAATTGCGGCAGGGAACCTGCCGGCAGGCGGCGGAGATCGGCGGGGCTGTCGATGGTTTTCAGTATGGAAGCCATGGGCTGCTCAGAGTGTTTCCGCTGGTTGTGGTTCTGTTGGCGGGCGCACGGTGGCGCTGTTCTCTTTCTTACCGTTGATGGGCTTGTAAAAAGCCCATCGTACCGCTGAAGTTGGCTAAGCGAAAAGTTCGGTATGCCAACAGTGGTGGTGTCGAGGGCGCGCAGGCATACATACGGTATGTCGAGCACCCGAGATCCCGCCTCGACCCAGGAGGTTGAACTTCTCGGAGTCTGCGCTTGCCGGCGACACCATCACCTTTTGCGGTTGACGATGTAGCGGGCCAGCTCCCGGAGCGGCTCGGCCCGCTGGTCGAAGCCGGCTATGGCCTCGAGGGCGCCGGCCACCGCCTCGTGGGCCCGTTTTCTCGTTTCCTCTACCCCGAAGAAGGCGGGGTACGTGGCCTTCCGGCGCTGGGCGTCGGAGCCCGCCGCCTTGCCGAGCTGTTCGGTGGTGGACTCGACGTTCAGCAGATCGTCGACGATCTGGAAGGCGAGGCCGATCTGGCGGCCGTAGCCGGCAAGGGCCGAAAGTTCTTCGCGGCCGGCGCCGGCCAGCACGGCGCCGGTCTCCACCGAGGCGGTGATCAGCGCCCCGGTCTTCAGCGAGTGGATGCGGCGCAGGGTGTCGAAGCTGATTTCCTGGCCTTCGTTCTCCATGTCGAGCACCTGGCCGCCCACCATGCCGAAGGGGCCGACGGCGCGGCTCAGCAGCCGCACCGCCTGCAACCGGGCCTCGGCCGGCAGGCTGGAGCCGGTGTCGGCCAGCAGCTCGAAGGCGAAGGAGAGCAGGCCGTCGCCGGCCAGAATCGCCGCTGCCTCGCCGAACACCACGTGGTTCGTGGGTTTGCCCCGCCGCAGGTCGTCGTTGTCCATGGCCGGCAGGTCGTCGTGGACCAGCGAATAGGTGTGGATGCATTCGAGGGCGCAGGCCGCCGGCAGCAGCGGCTCGAGCTGGGCGGCACCTTCCGGCAGCAGGGCCTCGGCCGCTGCCAGACAGAGAATCGGCCGCACCCGTTTGCCGCCGGCCAGCAGGCTGTAGCGCATGGCCTCCACGTGCCGGGCCAGGGGGCCGTCGGCAACGGGCAGAAATCTTTCCAGGGCCGCATCGACCAGGGCTCGTTTTTGGTGGAGGTAAACTTTGATATCCATGGGGCTTCGGGGGAGCTACTCTTCGTTCTCTTCGCCGAAGGGAACCGCCTTCACCGTGCCGTCTTTCTGGAGGAGAAGCGATACTTTCTTTTCGGCTTCTTCGAGCTTTTTGTTGCAGAACTCGGCGAGCTTCACCCCGTCGCCAAAGCTCTTCAGGGAGTCCTCGAGGCTCAGATCGCCTTCCTCGAGCCGGCGGGTGATCTGCTCGAGCTCCTCGAGAGCGCTTTCGAAGGTTTGTTTCTTGGCCATGGCGGAGTCGCGGCGGGTTTCGTTCTGGATTGATTTTTCTCGTCGAGCAGCCGTGCGGCCCGCTGTGGTGCGGTTGCGGCATGCAAAGGGAATTATGATATATGAAGAAGGACCAATGAGCAATGACTTTCCATGACTTGCGGGATATGGTAGAGAGTATGGCGCGCCACCTGGCGGCTGGAGAGAACACATGACCCTTGGCGAAGCGATCACCCGGTTCACAGGTTGGCTCGAGAACGAGCGCGGCTATTCGGCCCATACCGTGGCCGCCTACCGCCGCGACCTCCTGGAGTTCGCGGTGGGCGTGGAGGAGCTGCCGGTAGCCCTCGTCGACGGCCGCCGGGTGCGGGAATGGGTGGCCCGGCTGCACGGCCGCAACAAGAAGAGCTCGGTGGCCCGCAAGTTGTCCAGTCTCCGTTCCTTCTTCAAGTTTCTTGCCCGTCGCGGCGTGTTGGCGAAAAGCCCCATGGAGGAGGTGGCAGCGGACCGCCGGGAACGCACCATCCCGGTCTTCCTGACCGTGGACGAGGTCTTCCGGCTGCTGGAAACTCCGGGTGATGGTGACAGCCACTGGCGGCGCGACCGGGCCATCCTCGAGTTTCTCTATTCCACCGGCATCCGGGTTTCGGAACTGGCCGGCTGCAACCTCGCCGACCTCGACCTGGCCGAAGGCTCGGTGCGGGTGCGGGGCAAGGGCCGCAAGGAACGCATCGTGCCCATCGGTGGCCCGGCGGTGCGGGCTCTGGAAATCTATCTCGGGGAACGGCAGGCTCATCTTGCCCGGTTGGTGGCCGACGGCCGCAGAGTGGAGCCCCAGGCGCTCTTTGTCAACGACCGGGGCGGGCGGCTCACGGTGCGCTCGGTGGAGCGGCTGGTGCAGGGCTATTCCCTTAGGGCCGGCATCCTGTCACGGGTGACGCCGCATGCCCTGCGCCATTCGTTCGCCACCCATCTTCTGGAGATGGGGGCCGATCTGCGTTCGGTGCAGGAGCTTCTCGGGCACAGCAGTCTCTCCACCACCCAGCGCTACACCCATCTCAACATGGATCATCTGATGGCGGTTTACGACCGGGCCCACCCCACGGCCCGGCGAAGCGGCGATAACAAGAGGTGACAGGAAAAATGGACCAGAACAGAAAGATACGATCGACCACCATCGTCAGCGTGCGCCACCGCGGCGAGGTGGTGGTGGCCGGCGACGGCCAGGTGAGCCTCGGCAACACGGTGATGAAGCAATCCGCCCGCAAGGTGCGCCGGCTCTACGATGGCCGGATCATTACCGGCTTTGCCGGCGCCACCGCCGACGCCTTCACCCTCTACGACAAGCTCGAGCAGAAGCTCGACAAGTACAGCGGCAACCTGATGCGCGCGGCGGTGGAGCTTGCCAAGGACTGGCGCACGGATAAAATTTTACGCAGGCTCGAGGCCTTCATCATTGCTGTGGACCACGAGCGGTCCCTGCTCATCTCGGGCTCCGGCGACGTGATCGAGCCCGACGACGGCATACTTGCCATCGGCTCCGGCGGTCCCTACGCCCAGGCCGCTGCCATGGCGCTGGTGCGCAACAGCGACCTCGACGCCGAGGGCATCTGCCGGCAGGCCATGGAGATCGCCTCCTCCATCTGCATCTACACCAACAGCAACCTCACCGTCGAAAAGCTATGAACCGGATAGAAGCCCTCACCCCGCGGGAGATCGTGCGGGAGCTCGACAAGTACATCATCGGCCAGCGGCAGGCCAAGCGCTCGGTGGCCATCGCCCTCAGAAACCGCTGGCGCCGCCAGCAGGTGGCGCCGCCGCTGCGCGAAGAGATCGCACCGAAGAACATCATCATGATCGGCCCCACCGGTGTGGGCAAGACCGAGATCGCCCGCCGTCTTGCCACCCTGGCCCAGTCGCCGTTTCTCAAGGTGGAGGCCTCCAAGTTCACCGAGGTGGGCTACGTGGGCCGCGACGTGGAGTCGATGATCCGCGATCTCCTGGGGCTTGCCATCAACATGGTGAAGCAGGAGGAGCGACAGGTGGTGGAGGAGAAGGCGGCGGAGCTTGCCGAGGAAGAGCTCCTCGATCTGCTGCTGCCGCCGCTGCCGGCCAGGAGCTCGTACCCGGCAAGCGGCGAGACTCTGCCTGCCGAACCGCCGGGCGCCGCCACCCGCGAGCGCTTCCGCGCCATGCTGCGGGAGGGCAAGCTCGACGACCGGGAAGTGGAGGTGGAGGTGAGCGTCGTCCAGGCCTCGCCCATGGTCGAGGTTTTTTCAGGGGCCGGCATCGAGGACATGGAAAACAGCCTGCGGGACGCCTTCGGCAAAATCTTTCCGAAAAAGGGCAACCGCCGGCGGGTGAAGGTGCCCGAGGCCCTGGAGATCCTTCGCAAGGAAAAGGCCGAGGGCCTCATCGACATGGAAAAGGTGATGCAGGCGGCCATCCGCCGCACCGAGCAGTCGGGGATCATCTTCCTCGACGAGATTGACAAGATCGCCGCCCGCGCCGGCGGCGCCCAGGGGGTGGACGTCTCCCGCGAGGGCGTGCAGCGCGATCTTTTGCCCATCGTCGAGGGAGCCACCGTCACCACCAAGCACGGCATGGTGAAGACCGACCACATCCTGTTCATCGCCTCCGGCGCTTTTCACCTGGCCAAGCCCTCGGACCTGGTGCCCGAGCTGCAGGGCCGCTTCCCGATCCGGGTGGAGCTCGACGCCCTGGGCGAGGAGGAGTTCTACCGCATCCTCACCGAGCCGGAAAATGCGCTCATCCGGCAGTACACGGCGCTCATGGACACCGAGGAGGTGAGCCTGTCGTTCACCGACGACGCCATCCGGGAGATGGCCCGGATCGCCGCCGAGGTCAACCTCAAGACCGAGAACATCGGGGCCCGGCGGCTGCACACCATCCTCGAGCGGGTGCTCGACACCCTTTCCTTCGACGCCCCGGACCTGACTGATAAAAATATCACGGTGGACGGCGCTTTCGTGCGCGAGCGGCTGGCCGAGGTGGCCGGCGACGCCGATCTCAGCCGGTATATCCTGTAGGAGAAAACGGCAGGCTGTCCCACCAGCGCGCCTGCCGCTGCGAGAGAAAATGTCCAAGCAGCAGGAATACCATGACCTCACCGGCGGGGAGTACTGCGGCCGCATCCTCACCGATTCCGTCGGCCGCGCCCTCAAAGAGCGGGTGGCCGAGGGCATCCGCCGGCTGCGCATCCTCGACGAACTCGACGTGCCGGTCATGCCCTATGTGGCGGCCTGGCGCACCGATTCAGCCGGCAGCATCTGGTACGAGTTCGTCGGCCGCCGCCTGGCCCGCCTGCTCGACTGCCAGCCCTGCCAGGTGGCCGATCTCTTCCGGCAGTGTCTCACCGACCACCGGCACTACAAGTACGAAGCAGAAGGCGGCGGGGTGAAGGAGCGGATTCTCGAGCCAGGAGATCTCGCCGGCCGCCGCCAGCGGCTGCGCGACCAGCGGCGGCGGATCGGCGGGGTGGACGCCGTCTACCGGCTGCTCCTGCCCGGCGGCCGCGAGGTCTGGCTCAAGGACCGGGGCAACGTCGAATGCTTCGAGGAGGACCAGATCTGCATCTCCCTCGGTTGCCTGATGGAGGTCACCCTGGAGATGATCCAGAAGGATCTGCTCAGTGAACAGAACGTGGTGGTCTCCCGGGACAAGGGGGTGCTGGTGGAAGCCGAGCGCCAGCAGGCCCTGGGCCAGCTCTCGGCCCAGGTCTTCCATTCGATCAGGAACCCGCTTTCCGCCATCGGCGGGCTTGCCCGCCGGTTGCAGGCCAAGGCCGAAGACGAGGACCTGGGTCTCTACGCCGAGGTGATCGGCAAGGAGGCGGGACGGCTCGAGCGCATCCTCAACCATCTCTTTCGTTTCACCCAGCCCATAGAACTCCACCCGCGGCCGGTGGAGCCCGGTTCGCTCGTGAAGAGCGCTCTTTTCCTGCTGAAGACAGAACTCGACGAGAACCGCATCCGGATCAAACTCGACCTGGCCGCGGGTCTGCCCCTGATCTCGGTGGACCCCGAGCGCATCGAAGAGGCGCTGGTGCACATCATCAAGAACGCGGTGGAGGCGCATCCCGAGGAGGGCAGGGTGGAGATCCGGGCCTGCCGGGATGGCGGCGCGCTCTTCTTCGTGGTCAAGGACTACGGCCTCGGTATCCGGCCGGTGCACGAAAACAGGGTCACCGAGCCCTTTTTCACCACCAAGGTCTATGGCACTGGTTTTGGGTTGTCACTGGCCCGCCGCTACGTCGAGCTGCACGGCGGCGAGCTCAAGATCGCCGCCCTCCAGCCCTCCGGTACCCGGGTGGTGATGCGGCTGCCGCTCGAACCCGAGGCCGCCGGTGGCCCGCCAACAGGGTGTGGTGAGTGCTGTGGGGAGGATTAGGGGGCTGGGGACTTTGGGCTGAGTGGTCGGACGGCTCAGACGGGTCAGAAGAGTCGGACAAGGGAAAACCTCTCTCGATCTTGACCGGGAGGGAGCCTGGATTTACAGCAGCTGCCGCCCTGCAGGCTGCAGGGGATTCTCGTGACGGATGCCGGGGAAGCGTTTGAAATCATGGTCCGTCGAAAAGACGGTGTAACCATGTTCGATGGCCAAGGCGGCTATATGGGCGTCGGTGGTCAGGTTACCAGCGGTCCCCGAAGCAGCCAGCAGATTGCGTAAAATAGGCCAGTGGTTCGGTCCCGGCATCACTGTTGAAACGACGGGTTGCAACAACCATTCGTCGATGTACCCGCAGGCTTGGGCGATGGTGAGCGGTTGCTCGAAGACCCTGGGGTTGGTGGTAAGGCGTAGAAAGGCGAGGATCACCACCCACGGCAGGCCCACGCCATCCTGGCTAGAGAGCGTCTTTTCAAACCAGGACCGGGCCTGAGCATGTTGGGGCAGATCGCGGTTGACGGCGTAGAGCAGGAGGTTGGCGTCAAGCAGGATCATTTGCGCAACTCCAGTTCCTCCACTATGGTCGCATCTTCCAGGGAATCGGCCAGTGCCAGTGCCTTGTCCAGATTGAGGCCCGGCCGGCCGGGCCCCAACGAGGCGGGGGTCAACCGGTACGGTTTCCCGGTTGGATGTTCCAATGCATTCAAACCCTTGCGCAGTGCTTCATTGACCACCTGCTTGAACGGTTTGCCGCTGCGGTGGGCCAGCTCTTTGAGCGCGGCAGAGAGTTGATCGTCAATGGTCAAAGTTGTTCGCATCATTGTGCCCTTGGCGTAGTCATCATGATGCTAACTTTACAGCCGCTCCATGAGGCTGTCAACTCGAAGAGGCGTAGAGAGGCCTCTTGCTTTTGTCCTTTTTTTAAGCCTCTTTCACCCGAAACACAGCCCGCAGTCCGGGCAGGTGGTGGTCGTGGTGGTGAAGCCCATGCCGCAGGCCGGGCAGGTGGCCTGGCCGTTGTCGGCGTCGAACACCGAATCGATCGTGCTCAGGTCGTGGTCGGCGAGCCCGGTGGTACGGGCGAATTCCCGAGCCAGCACCGCCATGGCGTCGTGGGCGTCGGCCCGCCGCACGTGCAGGTAGAAGTTGGAAGGGCAGCAGCCCTTGCCGCAGGAATGCTCGTCGCCGCTGAGCAGGGTGGCGAAGTTTTCCCGGGCCAGCGCCGCCTGCAGGGCCTTGACCTCGGCCAATGGCGCCTTGCGGATGGCCACCGTGTCGTCGGCTTCGGTGAGCTGGCCGCCGCGGCCGGCCCGCCTTTCCTCCCTGGCTTTCTCGATGGCCAACACCTGGCCGCCCAGCACCAGTTCTTCGCCGCACACCCCGCAGCGCACGATGTCGGCGCGGTATTCATCCTTGCATTTCAAACAGTATTTCAGTTCCGGATCGATCATTGTTTTCTACCACTCGAGTATGTTTGCTGATTGTTTTGCTGTATGCGATGTCAAGGGTAGAAGAGAAACGGGAGGAGTGTGATGTGAGATGTTAGACGTGAGATGTGAGACGAGAAAAGCAAACATCGAAAAGGTTGCTATTTCTCAGCTCTTAGCTCTCAGCTCTCAATTCACCATCATTTGAAGGTACTTATTCCCACGTCTCACGGCTGACATCTCACGTCTCACTCCAGGGGCTTGCCCCTGGCCCTCCCGCCGCCGCGGTGGCGGCGCCGTTTTTCCGGCGGCCGTTCCAGCCACCCCGTTCCTGGAGTTCCACCGGTTTCTGCTGGAAGCTGGTGGCCCGGTAGCCCAGGGTCTCGTTCACTTCTTTGACGAAACCGCGGCTCGGCTGCACGGTGAGCTCCCGGGGCAGTTCGATGTCCACCTCGCCGCGGCCGGCGAAATGGATGGTGACCGCCAGGGGGCAGGGGCCGTGGTGCTTGTAGAAGACCCGCTTGAGAGTCTCCACCGTGGCCCGGTCGATGCGTTCGGAGCGCAGCATGACGTGCGCTCCGGCGGTGAAGGCGACCTTGGCGTCATCGAGCGACAGTACCTTGTCGGCGATGATCTTGGCCGCCCCTTCCTCTTCCTTCTGGGCCTTGCCCTGGACGATGAGCGGCTCCTCGCTGGCCATCAGATGGCCGCAGTCGGCGAACACCGAGGGAAAGACCACCACCTCGATGGTGGAGACGATGTCCTCCAGGGTGAGGAACCCCATGCGGTCGCCCTTCTTGCTCCGTGTTTCGCGGAAGGCCTTGATCATGCCGCCCACCCGCACCGCCTGGCCGTCGTGCCATTCGGCCATGGCCGCCAGGCCGTCGCCGGTGAGGTCGCGGATCTCCTCCCGGTAGTTGTCCAGCGGGTGGCCGGTGAGGTAGAAGCCCACCGCTTCCTTTTCAAAGGCGAGCTTTTCCTTGTCGGGCCATTCGGCGATATCCGGCATCTCCACCGCCGCCGCCTTGCTGGCGGCGGCCGGCGCCATCACCGCAAAGAGCGAGATCTGGCCGCTTTGCCGGTCGCGCTGGGCCGCCTGGGCCCGCTCCAGCGCCAGGTCGAGGATGGCCCAGAGCTGGCTTCTTCTCGCGCCGAAGGAATCAAAGGCGCCGGCCTTGATGAGGCTCTCGGTCACCCGCCGGTTGACCCGCCTGAGGTCCACCCGGTTGCAGAAATCCTCGAGCGACTGGAACGGCCCGTTGGCTGCCCGCTCCTCGATCACCGAGTCGAGCGCCGCACCACCCACGTTCTTCACGGCCTCGAGACCGAAGCGGATACGGTCGTTGAGCACCGTGAAATCCCGCATGCTCTCGTTGATGTCCGGCGGCAGCACCTCGATGTCGTGGTCCTTGCACTCGGAGATGTAGAGCACCACCTTGTCGGTGTTGGCCATGTCGCAGGAAAGCAGCGCCGCCATGAACTGGGCCGGGTAGTGGGCCTTCAGGTAGGCGGTCTGGTAGGAGACGAAGGCGTAGGCCGCCGAGTGGCTCTTGTTGAAGCCGTAGCCGGCGAATTTCTCCATCAGGTCGAAGACGCCGCCGGCCTTTTCCTCGTCGATGGCGTTCTTGCGGGCGCCGGCCATGAACTTGTCGCGTTCCTTGGCCATCACCTCGGGGATCTTCTTGCCCATGGCGCGGCGCAAATTGTCGGCATCCCCCAGGGTGTAGGAAGCGAGCACGTTGGCAAGCTTCATCACCTGCTCCTGGTAGACGATCACCCCGTAGGTTTCCTCGAGGATGGGCTTCATCTGGGGCAGCGGGTAGTGGGGCTGCTTTCTGCCGTGCTTGGTGTCGACGAAGGTGTCCACCATGCCGGAGTCGAGCGGTCCGGGGCGGTAGAGGGCGACCAGCGCCACCAGGTCGGAGAAGACCTCGGGCTTCATCTTCATGAGCAGACTCCGCATGCCCGAGCTTTCGAGCTGGAACACACCCAGCGCATCGCCCCGGCAGAGCAGATCGTAGGTCTTCGGGTCATCGAGCGGGATTTTATTGATGTCGAGCCGGAAGTCGAGCTCCTGCTCGATCAGTTTCACCGCCCGGTCGATGACGGTGAGGGTTTTGAGCCCCAGGAAGTCGAACTTGATGAGCCCGGTCATCTCCGTGTACTTCATGTCGTACTGGGTCAGGGTCTCGTCCTTGGGGCCTTTGCAGACCGGCAGGAATTCGACCATGGGCTCCGGCGAGATGACCACGCCGGCGGCATGGGTCGAGGTGTGACGGGCCAGGCCCTCGAGCACCTGGGCGATGGAGAGCAGCCGCTCCACCTGCGGGTCGCTCTCCATGGCGGCCTTCAGGCGCGGCTCCTGCTCGATGGCGCTCTTGATGGTGATCTTCAGCTGCTCGGGGATGAGCTTGGCGATCCGGTCCACGTCGGCAAAGGGCATGGCGAGAGCCCTTCCCACGTCGCGGATCACCGCCTTGGCCTTCATCGAGCCGTAGGTGATGATCTGGGCCACGTGGTGGGCGCCGCCGTACTTCTGTTGCACGTACTGGATCACCTCGCCGCGCCGGTCCTGGCAGAAGTCGACGTCGAAGTCGGGCATGCTCTTTCGTTCGATGTTCAGAAAACGCTCGAAGATGAGGCCGTAGGGGATGGGATCGATATCGGTGATCCGCATCGAGTAGGCGGCCAGGGAGCCGGCGCCGGAGCCGCGGCCGGGGCCCACCGGGATGTCGTGGTCCTTGGCCCAGTTGATAAAGTCGGCGACGATCAGAAAATAGCCCGGGAAGCCCATCTGCTTGATAACGTCGACCTCGACGTCGAGCCGCTCCCGGTACTGTTTTTCGGCTTCCGGGGTGAAGTCTTTCGATTGCCGGAGGTCGGCGAGCCGCTCTTCGAGGCCCTCGCGGCACTGGCGCTCGAACATGGAGTCCAGGCTCTCGCCCTCGGGCACCGGGAATTTCGGAAAGTGGTGGTCGCCGAAACCGAGCTCCAGGTTGCAGCGGTCGGCGATCTCCAGGGTCGTCGCGATGGACTCCGGCGCGTGGGCGAAGCGCTTCTTCATCTCCGCCGGGCTTTTGAAAAAGAGCTCGTCGGTGGAGAAAGAGAAACGGTTGGTGTCGTTCACCGTCTTGCCGGTCTGGATGCAGAGCAGCACGTCGTGGGCCACCGACTCCTCGCGGTTCAGGTAATGGCAGTCGTTGGTGGCAACGAGCTTGACGCCCAGCTTTCTCGAGAGCTCCTTCAGGCCGTTGTTGACCACGGTCTGCTCGGGGATGTCGTTTTCCTGCATCTCGAAGTAGAGGCGGTCGCCGAAGATTTCGAGCAGTTCCTCTGCCCGGGCACGGGCTTCCGCTTTCTCGCCTTTGGCGAGCAGATAGGGCACCTCGCCGTGCAGGCAGGCGGTGAGCGCGATGAGCCCCTCGGAATGGGCGGCCAGTACCTCCTTGTCGATCCGCGCTTTGTAGTAGAAGCCCTCCAGTTGGGCGATGGAGGCGAGCTTCATGAGGTTGCCGTAGCCGGTACGGTCCATGGCCAGCAGCACGATGTGGAAGGCGGCTTCGCCGGCGCTCCGGGCGTTGCCCCGGTCGAGCCGGCTCTTGGGGGCGATGTAGAACTCGCAGCCGACGATGGGCTTGATGCCCTTCTTCTTGGCCTTGACGTAGAACTCCAGCGCCCCGTGCATGGCGCCGTGGTCGGTGACCGCCACCGCCTCCATGCCGAACTCCTTGCACTTGGCGAGCAGGTCGTCGATGCGGATGGCACCGTCGAGGAAGCTGTACTGGGTGTGGACGTGGAGATGGACAAAACCGGCCGGGGAAACTTCTGCCATGAGGGGTACCTCGGTTGCTCTCTGCGGCTGCAGACCGACCTGTTGGACGCTGGTGCCGGGAAGTGTTTGGAATCCCTTGGCCAAGAGAAGGAATTCATGCAATTCCGGTCTGTTGTGCTATGATTGTGCGGTCGGCCCGAAGGGGAATGGAGCTATTGTACACCAGTGCCCGCTCTTTTCAATGGCAAAGAGGAGGGAAAGGTGAGACGTGAGACGAGAGACGTTTGGCGGGAAAGGGTGACGTACCCGCTCCGGAGAGGTTGGTTACCCGACGGCAGGGAGCGAGGATTCTCGCCTGGCCGGAATTGGCAGATTTTGCGATTCAGGGTTAACGGCCGGACTTGCTTGGCACCATCGGGCGATTTGCATTCACTGCGAAATTGTCTGGCAACCGAGGGAGGAACGCGCCGCTTTCATGACCAGCTTCCCTTCGGCTTTGCAGGGGCCACCCCACCGGCCACACCCCACCGGCCAATTTCATTACAGCGAATCCACCTGTAGCTTCTCCGGTTCTTGCCCCCCGGTTGGAGGTGTGGTATTTTGTGTTGCAAATGCAACGCAAGGAGGCCTTTTATGAAAACAGCGACTATTCCGTCACTTCGGGTCGAGCCCTCGCTCCGGCAGGCGGCTGAGGATGTTCTGCACCAGGGGGAGAGTCTGTCGAGTTTCGTGGAACAAGCTCTGCGGGCCAGGATAGAGCATCGACGCCTGCAGGGTGAGTTCATCGCCCGGGGCCTGGCTTCACGGGAAGAGGCACGGCAAAGCGGTGAGTATTTCACGACCGAGGACGTGCTCGATACGCTGGATGCCATGCTACGGGGTGGCGAGACGGAATGAAGTATCGGGTTCGCTTCACCAGAGCGGCGAAAGAGGATGTGCAGCGGTTGTTTGGGTTTCTTGTCGAGCGAGATCCCCAGGACGCCCAGCGGGCCCGGGAGGCTATTGGTAATGCCCTGGGGTTCTTGGGTGACTTTCCTTTCAGTTGCCGCAAGGCGACAACGGACGATCCGTTTTTACGGGAGATGGTGATTCCCTTTGGGGCAAGCGGCTATGTCGCCCTGTTTGAGATCGAGGATGAAGAGACGGTCACCATCCTGACTGTCCGCCACCAGCGCGAGGAGGATTATTTTTAATGGCATCACCGGTAAGCGGTGCGCTGGATTTTTCGTGACCATCACTCTTTGACTTATCGCCCTGCCTCTTTTATAATAGTGCTATTAATAGTACTCATTGGAGGGCTCTCATGCGGACGATTGCGGCGAACGATTTGAAAACAAAGGGAGTCAGCTCGATCAGCGAGCAACTCGCCGACTCTCCCGAGGCGATTATTACCGTCAGGGGCAGAGGCCGGTATGTGGTCATGGATATCGAGCATTACCGGTATCTGCGGGAATGCGAGTTGGAAGCGGCTCTGCTGGAAGCCAGGGAAGACGTGAAAGAAGGCAGGGTGGTGACGGAAAGTGTTGCCGAGCACATCAAAAGACTGACCGATGGCCTATAGGATCATTTATCCGGAAAGCTACATCCGGCGCGCCCGGAAATTTTTCCGGAGACATCCCGACCTGCTGGGAGTGTACACGAAAGTTCTCGAGCTTCTCGAACTCAACCCCTTCCATCCTTCCCTGCGTCTTCACCCGTTGCAAGGCAGACTGGCCGGACTGCACAGTGTTTCCCTCACCATCAGCTACCGGTTTTCCCTGGAACTGGTCATCTCCGCGCAGGAAACAGTCCTGATCAACATCGGCAGCCACGACGAAGTCTACCGCTGAGAGATCATGTCTCTCTTACCTCCCTCGCCATCAAGATTCTGGAGGATGTACTCCAGCCGCTCTTCGGTGCTCCGCAGCCCCGCCGGGATGAAGAGCAGTCTTTCCTCGGGCACCAGCAGGCGGGCGATCCCGATGGTGAGGCTCTGGCCCCGGAACAGGATGGCGAGGCTCGAGCGCCGCACCAGGCGGTCCTCGTTTTCCTGTTCGGCGGTGACCTGGAAGGGCGGGATAACGACCCGGTCGAGGGGGGCCAGCATCTCTCGGCAGAGCCCGATGATCTCCTGGGTGAGGCGATTGTCCCTGGTGGACAGATCGAAGAGCAGCCAGCGCTGCAGGATGTCGATGGCGCAGCGGTCCTGGATGAAGGAGGGCGTCTCCTCCTGGGCCTGCCTCCGTCCGTGCAGCCAGTCGAGGCAGGCCCGGCGGCAGAACCCGGCTTTCGTTCCGCCGTCCAATGGCCTGCCGTCGGCATCGTGGTGGAGGTTGAAGGCCTGCACCACGGGGCCGAAGGTTTCCGGCAGCAGGGGGATGCCCAGCCGGTGGGCAAGGGCCGCGGCCAGGGTGGTCTTGCCGATGCCGGCGGCACCGGTCAGGGCCACCCGTATGCCGGGCTTGGCGGCTACCACCTAGAACTGGCCGGGATCGATGCGGAAGACGTCGGTGACGTTGGCGCGGTCGATGTAGGAAAGGGTCATCAGCCGGCGGTTCTTGCCGGGGTCTTCCTTGTTGAGCTCTCCGCCTGCCTTCTCAGGATAAACAACGAAAGTCAGGTTGAGGGCGTGGTTGGAGTCGTCCTCGGCCTTGAAGAGCAACTTGCCGCCCCGGGGCAGCTGCTGGTCGGTTACAACCGAACCCTCTTTGAAGCGGTAGCGGCCAAAGTAGTTGACCAGGTCCCGGCCGGCGGTGGTGAGGTCCTTGAAACTGGCGGTCGACGCCGGGATCAGGGCATTGCCCCAGGAGGTTTCCACCCGCACCAGCTTGTTGCTGGAGTATCCGAAAATGTATGAGACGCGGGCGGGGCCGGCTTCGATGTCGAGCTTCGGTACATCGGCAAAAAGGATTTTATTCTTCGTTTTCGGTGTGGTGATGGACTTGATTGCCTTGTCCTCAACCCCCAGGTCTTTGACGATGACGGCCCGGACTTCTTTCTCGTTCATGCCGAAAAGTGCGCTGCGGAAGCCGTCGATCTGGTAGGTTTTCTTGGCGGCAGGTGCCACTTTCTGGCTGCTCTCGGTGATCTGGGGCGGTTCCTGGGCCGGTTTCGCCTTGCCGGACTTCTGTTGCCGGGCCATGGCCAGCAGCGGCACGGCGATGGCCAGGAGAAGCAGGGTGAGAAGAAGATTCCGGAGGGTAAACAGTTGTTTGCCGCGGGGGGAACGAAGGAACTGCATAAACGGTCTCCTGAGAGAAAAGAGTTGAAGCCTGGGGCAATCCATAAGTGACAGCCGGGGCAGGGCGTGGCAGGGACGGACAACGTTGTTGTTTACCGGTTTTTTTCGGTGGGCGCAACTGCTAAATTGGGTGAGGAGAAGAGAGGTCAGAGGGGAAGATGTCACGTTCCGCCAGGATGAGCGCCTTCACTTATGTCTACTCCTTTCCCTGTTTCGCCGCCAGCCTGAATTCTTCCTTGATGAACAGGTCAAAAGATTTATAGACGTGGTCGGCCAAAAGATAGGCCAGGTCAGGGTTTATGATGTAATGGATGAGGTGCCAGGCGAGACCCATGGACGACTTCTGGCGGCCGGCGATCTTGAATTTCCGGAATCCCATGGCGTAGAGTTTTTGCAGCTCCCGGTGGGTGAGCGTGCAGGATCGGCCATGTCCGGTGTTTTTCTCTTCATCCAGCAGATTCTCCATGCCGAGGCAACGGGTGCGGACCAGTTCGCCTATTTTTTTCCCGGCCTCCCCGTCCCTGCTCATATTCCATTCCGAAATCATCGTCTGGTGATACCTGCGGTGGGGGCAGCCATGAAAACATGGCTCATTGACCAGGAGTTCGGCCTTGGTTCGGTCGAGACCCGCCATGAGGTCGGCATCGAACATATGGTCCGGGTGGATGACAACCTGGTCGAAACGGTCTTCCATCTCTTTGTACCAGGAAAGCTTGCCCTCGGGGTTTTCGAAGAAACTTTTCAGCACCGAAGAAACCTGGCGCAATCCCGGCTTCCGGCTGCGGATATGGTCGGAGAGCAGGTCGCTTGCCACGATGACGCCGTTCAATCCGCATGTTTCGTCTAGGCAGTCGAGCAGATTGTTGCCGGCCGGATCGTCGAGATGATGTTTTTCGATCAGGGTGTTGGTGAAGGTAAAGAGAACGCCGATGCCTTTGGCGTTGAGCGATCTGAAATAAGCAGCCGGGTCCGCCGGCAGGGGGATGTTGCGGTTCGGCCGGCCACCGTTCCAGATAAGGTCCGGCGCGTCATGAAACGATTCGATCCGGTCGAGTATTTGGTACTTTTTCAGTTGCTCGGTAAACACCCTGACCAGTACCCGGTGGGCAAGCAGGCCGGAGATGTTCCACCTGGCTTCCGGCCAGCCGGGATGATGGAAATGTTCCGGATAGGTTTTGGGAAACATTTTCTCCTCGTACGCAGAAAGGCTTGGATCGGTGTGGGAAAGGTAAAAGGTGAAAGGCGAAAGGTCAAAGGGAAACCAGTCAACCAGTCTGCCAGCTTGCAGTCCTTCAAAAGGAAAACCCGCTCCGAAGAGCGGGTTTTCCTTTTTTGAGTCTTTTGGCTGCGCCTTTAGAACGGCAACCGCAGTTTGAGGGAAGCGGTCTGGTCGACGAAGTCCTCGCGGGCTTCGAGGTCGTAGCGGGCGGTGACTTCAAGCCCGGCGGTGGGCACCATGGTGAGGCCGAGTCCGCCGCGGAGCATGAGCGGGTTGGGGTCGATGCCGGTGGTCTTGAAGGAAGAGCCGCCGCCCACAAAGGACGAGGTGAGAGCCACGTCGTCGGCCAGCATATCGTAGCC
>JBFHWX010000052.1:0-19024 GCA_041599275.1 Desulfobulbales bacterium
CAGGGTTTTCCGTGGAGAACAGGGTATCGTAGAGCCGCACCTCGGCGGCCACCGCGTGGGGGGCCGACACCCAGTGCAGAGTGGCCTTCACCTTGCGGTTGTCCGGCGCCGAACCGCCCCGGGTCTCCGGATCATAGGTGCAGCGCAGCTCCACCACCCGGCCGGAATCGTCCTTCACCACATCGACGCAGGTGATGAAGTAGCCGTAGCGCAGCCGCACCTCGCGGCCGGGAGCGAGCCGGAAGAACTTCTTGGGGGGATCCTCCATGAAGTCCTCCTCCTCGATGTAAAGCTCCCGCGAGAAGGGCACGGTGCGGTGGCCGGCCTCGGGCTTTTCCGGGTTGTTCACCGCCTCGAGCTCTTCCACCTGGCCCTCGGGGTAGTTGTCGATCACGATCTTGAGCGGTTTGAGCACCGCCATCACCCGGTTGGCCTCGCGGTTCAGCACCTCGCGCACGCAGTGCTCGAGCAGCGCCAGATCGACGGTGGAATCCCGCTTGGCCACGCCGATCCGCTCGCAGAAGAGGCGGAGCGCCTCGGCGGGATAGCCCCGCCGCCGGATTCCGGAAATGGTGGGCATGCGGGGGTCGTCCCAGCCTGAAACCTTCTTCTCGCTCACCAGCCGCAGGAGCTTGCGCTTGCTCATCAGGGTATGGGTCAGGTTGAGGCGGGCGAACTCGATCTGTTGGGGGTGGCAGGCAAGCTCCAGGTTCTTGATGAACCAGTCGTAGAGCGGCCGGTGGTCCTCGAACTCCAGGGTGCAGATGGAGTGGGTGATGCCCTCGATGGAGTCCGACTGGCCGTGGGCCCAGTCGTACATCGGGTAGATGCACCACGAGTCGCCGGTGCGGTGGTGGGAGGCGTGCATGATGCGGTACATGACCGGATCGCGCAGGTTGAGGTTGCCCGAGGCCATGTCGATCTTGGCCCGCAGCACATGCGCTCCCTCGGGGAACTCGCCGGCCCGCATTTTTTCGAAGAGCTCGAGGTTTTCCTCGACGCTTCGGCTGCGGAAAGGGCTCTCGCTGCCGGGCTCGGTGAGGGTGCCGCGGCTCGTGCGGATCTGTTCGGCGCTCTGGCTGTCCACGTAAGCCTTGCCGGCCCGGATCAGGTGCAGAGCGAATTCGTAGAGCTGGCCAAAGTAGTCGGAGGCGTAATAGAGGTGCTCGCCCCAGTCGAAACCGAGCCAGCGCACGTCCGCCATGATCGAGTCGATGTATTCCTGCTCTTCCTTCACCGGGTTGGTGTCGTCGAAGCGCAGGTGGCAGCGGCCGCCGAAACGCTGGGCCAGCCCGAAGTTGAGGCAGATGGACTTGGCGTGCCCGAGGTGCAGGTAGCCGTTTGGTTCCGGCGGAAAACGGGTGATTACCCGGCCGTCGTTCTTGCCGGCGGCCACGTCGGCCTCGACAAGAGTGAGGATGAAATTGGAAGGAGCGGTGGAATCGATGGTGCTCATGACGGAAAAACCCCTTGTTGAGGAAAAGAGACTCGAAAGAGAAGCCGGCGGCCCGCAAGCCAGGCCGAACAAAGATTACCCCGAGAAACGGCCACGCAGCAAGAGATCTTCCCCCAGCCGACGGCAGCCAAGGAACTGAAGGCGGCGCGGCAAAACGGGAGCCTCTGCCCCGAAGGCGGCCAGGGGCACGCCCTGCTCTCCCAGGAAGCGGGGAGCGGTGAACAGAAAAATCTCGTCGGCCAGGCCCGCCGCCAGGAAAGAGCCGTGCACCTGGGCGCCGCCCTCGACCAGCAGCGAAGTGACGCCGATGGAGCCGAGGTCGGCCAGCACCGCGGCGAGATCGACGCCCGGGCCGCTCGCCGCCGGTACCGCGACCACCTGGGCGCCGGCACCCTCGAGGGCGGCCCGCCGTTTGGCCGGCGCCTCGGGCCTGCAGTAAATGCGGGTGGCGGCGAGAGAGGACTGCGAGAGCATGCGGGCCGCGGGCGCCAGCCGCAGGTTGCCGTCCAGCACCACCCGCAGGGGGTCGCGGCCCCGTTGCCGGCCCGGAAGTCTGGTGGTGAGGGACGGGTCGTCGGTGAGCGCGGTGCCCGAACCGACCAGAATGGCATCCACCCGGTGCCGCCAGCGGTGCACCTCGGCCAGGCTCTCGGGGCCGGTGAGAGCGGTCTGGCGGCCGGCCCCGGCGGCAATGCGGCCGTCGAGGCTCGCGCCCGCCTTCAAGATCACCCAGGGGCTGCCGGTGGTGATGTGCTTGATAAAGGGGCGATTGAGCTCCCGGCAGGTCTCCTCCAGGAGCGGCCCGGCCACCTCGACGCCGCGCTCGGCAAGAAACCGCAGGCCGCGCCCTGCCACCAGGGGATTGGGGTCCACCATGCCGGCCACCACCCGTGAAATGCCGGCCGCCAGCACGGCCTCGGTGCAGGGCGGCGTTCTGCCGGTATGGCTGCAGGGTTCCAGGGTGACGAAGAGGGTGCCGCCGCGGGCCGCTTTTCCTGCCGCCCCCAGGGCATGGACCTCGGCGTGTGGGGTGCCGGCCTTTTTGTGAAAGCCGCGGCCGACGATCTCGTTGTCGCGCACCACCACCGCCCCCACGCAGGGATTGGGCGAGGTGCGCCACTGGCCCTTGCGGGCCTCACGCACGGCAAGCCGCATATAGTGTTGGTCGGAAAAGGTCATAAAAAGAGGACGGAAAGGAGAGGAACGGCGCCGGGGGGCAGGCCGCCAAAGGCCACACAAGCCCCTTTACCGGCCCCGGTTGTCCAGCAGGCCCTTGAGCTCGCTCATGAACTCGTTGATGTCCTTGAACTGGCGGTAGACCGAGGCAAAGCGTACGTAGGCCACCTCGTCGAGGCCGGTCAGCCCCTCCATGATCCACTCGCCCACGGTCTCGGTGGGCACCTCGCGTTCGCCCAGGTCCTGGAGGCGGCGCTCGATGTCGTCGACAAAGGCGTCGATCTGCTCCATACTCACCGGCCGTTTCTCGCAGGCCTTCTGCAACCCTTCAACCACCTTGAGCCGGTCCCAGGCCTCGCGCCGGCCGTCCTTCTTGATCAGCATCGGCATCATCACCTCGAGCCGCTCGTAGGTGGTGAAACGCCGGTTGCAGGCCTCGCAGGAGCGGCGCCGGCGGGTGATGGTGTAGTCCCTGTTGATCCGGCTGTCCACCACCTTGTTCTCGAGATGGCCGCAATATGGGCATTTCATGGGCTTTCTCCTCCCCGGGGCCGGGTCACTCGTCGGTCTGCTCGAGCACGATGCCGGCCTCGGCCAACATGTCCTTGGAGAGCAGGTCGGCGTACCCTTCCCGGTAATAGATCTTCACGATCCGGGCGTTGATCAGCATCTTGGTGCAGATGAGGCAAGGCAGGTTGGTGCAGTAGAGGGTCGAGCCCTCGACGCTCACCCCGTGCAGGGCGGCCTGGATGATGGCGTTCTGCTCGGCGTGCAGGCCACGGCAGATCTCGTGGCGCTGCCCAGAGGGGATGCCCATTTTCTCCCGCAGGCAGCCGATGTCCAGGCAGTGGCTGGTGTTGGCCGGCGCCCCGTTGTAGCCGGTGGCGATGATCCGCTTGTCGCGCACCAGCACGGCGCCCACCTGGCGCCGCAAACAGGTGGCGCGCTGGGCCACCAGGTGGGTGATGCCCATGAAGTACTGGTGCCAGGACGGACGCTGCGGGACGCTCATGGCTTCTTCCGGGGCCTCCCCTAGAGCTCGTCGTCGTTGTCGAGGTGGGGATAGAGCGGGAAGCGGTCGCAGAGCTCGCGCACCTCCATGCGGATGCGGCCCAGTTCCTGCTTGTCCTGGCGATGCTCCAGGGCGCGCTGGATCCAGTCGGCGATCTGCACCATCTCGGGCTCCCTGAGCCCCCGGGTGGTGACCGCCGGCGTGCCCACCCGGATACCACCGGTCACGAAACGCGGCTGGGTGTCGAAGGGCACGGCGTTCTTGTTGACCGTGAGCCCGGCGTGCTCCAGCACCTCCTCCACCTCCTTGCCGGTGAGACTCTTGCTCGACAGGTCGACCAGCAGCAGATGGTTGTCGGTACCGCCGGAGACCAGGCGAAAGCCGTGCTCCGTGAGCCGGGCCGCCAGGGCCTGGGCGTTCAGCACCACCTGGTGCTGGTAGCTTTTGAACTCGGGCTGCATGGCCTCGCGGTAACTGACGGCCTTGGCGGCGATCACGTGCACCAGGGGACCGCCCTGGATGCCGGGGAAGATCTTGCTGTTGAGTGCCTTGCCGTAGGACTCCCGGGCGAGGATCAGGCCGCCGCGCGGGCCGCGCATGGTCTTGTGGGTGGTGGTGGTGACGAAATCGGCCCAGGGTACCGGCGACGGGTGCTCGCCGGTGGCCACCAGACCGGCGATGTGGGCCATGTCCACCATGAACAGCGCCCCGATTTTGTCGGCGATGCGGCGGAAACCTTCGAAATCGATCAGCCGCGGATAGGCGGAGGCGCCGGCCACGATGAGCTTCGGCCGGTGCTCGTGGGCGAGCCGCTCCACCTCTGCCATGTCGATCCGCTCGCTCTGCCGGGAAACGCCGTAGGAGACGAACCTATAGAGCTGGCCGCTGAAGTTGACCCCGGCGCCATGGGTAAGATGGCCGCCGTGGGCGAGATCCATGCCGAGTACCGTGTCGCCGGGCTGCAGCACCGAGAAGTAGACCGCCATGTTGGCCTGGCTGCCCGAGTGGGGCTGAACGTTGGCGTACTCGGCGCCGAAGATTTCCCGGGCCCGGGCGATGGCCAGGCTCTCCACCTCGTCGGCATAGTCGCAGCCGCCGTAGTAGCGCTTGGCGGGATAGCCCTCGGCGTACTTGTTGGTGAAGATGGAGCCCTGGGCCTCGAGCACCGCCCGGGAGACGATGTTCTCCGAGGCGATCAGTTCGAGCTGGTTGCGCTGGCGTTCGAGCTCGAAGCCAATGAAGCGGGCGATTTCGGGATCGGTGTGCTGTAAGGTCGACATGGTAGTGGACAAAAGTAAGTGATCTTTGACAAAGAACCGGCGGCCCCGGTCTCGCGCAGGGGCAAAGACGGACACACCGGTTGAAATGGAAAAAGGGGAGAAAGCCTCTCCCCGCAATACTCTCGTGCTGCCGGCAGCACCGGCACGAGTGGCCTTGGTTAATCCTGTCTCATAAGCGTTGGCCCTCGCGGCCTCTTGCCGGGTAGCGAAAAACTCGACATGGCGCTGCTATGCCTTCGTTTTCGCGCCTTGCGAGGCAACCTTGATTGCTCAACAATTTCCGGTCACGAGTAACCGCACAGGCCACTAGAACATGTCGATCCGCCGCTGGTGCCTGCCGCCGGCGAACTCCGTGCCCACCCAGACCCGCACCATCTCCTCGGCCAGCCCCGGCCCCACCACCCGGGCTCCCAGGCAGAGGATGTTGGCGTCGTTGTGCTCGCGGCTCATGCGGGCGGTGAACAGCTCGTGGCAGAGCGCGGCCCGGATGCCCTCCTGGCGGTTGGCGGCCATGGACATGCCGATGCCGGTGCCGCAGATCAGGATGCCGCAGTCGCAGGCGTTCGTTCGCACCCGGTCGCAGACCGCCTGGGCAAAGACCGGATAATCGACGGATTCCGAGGAATTGCAGCCCTGGTCGTCGACCTCGTGGCCCAGTTCCTGGAGCACGGCGACGATGGTATCTTTCAGGGAAAGGCCGCCGTGGTCGCAGCCGATGGCAATACGCACTGTTTTCTCTTCCCGGTTGCGGACCCGATCAGTCCTGGTAGCGTTTCATGACCAGCACCGCGTTGGTGCCGCCGAAGCCGAAGGAATTGCTCATGGCCGCCCGGATGGTGGCGGCCCGCGCCGTGTGCGGCACGTAGTCGAGGTCGCACTCCGGGTCGGGATTGTCGAGGTTGATGGTGGGCGGCATGATCTGGCGGTCGAGGGCGAGCGCGGTGAACACCGCCTCGATGCCGCCGGCGCCGCCCAGCATGTGGCCGGTCATGGACTTGGTCGAGCTCACCGCGAGTTTGTAGGCCCAGTCGCCGAACACGCTCTTGATCGCTCTGGTTTCGCACACGTCGTTCAAGGGGGTGGAGGTGCCGTGGGCGTTGACGTAGTCGATCTCGCCGGGGTTCATGCCGGCGTCGGCCAAGGCCAGCCGCATGGCCCGCGCCCCGCCTTCGCCGTCCTCGGGCGGCGCCGCCATGTGGAAGGCATCGCCCGAGAGGCCGTACCCCGCCACCTCGGCCAGGATGTGGGCGCCCCGGCTCCTGGCCTGCTCGAGCTCCTCGAGCACCAGCATGCCGCCGCCCTCGGAAATGATGAAGCCGTCGCGGTCGCGGTCAAAGGGCCGCGAGGCCTGCTCCGGCGCCTCGTTGCGGCGGGAGAGCGCCTTCATGGCGTTGAAGCCGCCCACCGCCAGCGGGCAGACGGTGGCCTCGGAGCCGCCGGTGATGGCGGCGTCGCAGAGCCCCGAGCGGATCATGTGGAAGGCCTCGCCCACCGCATGGGTGCCGGCGGCGCAGGCCGTGGTCACCGACAGGTTCGGCCCCTTGGCTCCCTGGATGATCGAGATCTGGCCGGCGCTCATGTTGGAGATCACCATGGGGATAAAAAAAGGAGTGATCCGCCGCGGGCCGCGCTCCATGCAAACCTGGTGGTACTTCTCGATGGTGGGAAGCCCACCGATGCCGTTGCCGGTGACCACCGCCACCCGCTCGGCATTGGCCGGACTTATGGCGAGCCCCGCCTGCTCCACCGCCATGTTCGCCGCGGCGATGGCGTACTGCACGAAAAGATCGAGGTGCTTGGCGACCTTCTTGTCGATGAAGGCCTCGGCGTCGAAGTCGCGGACCTCGGCGGCGATTTTGACATCGAAATCGGTGGCGTCGAACTTCGTAATCGGCCCGATGCCGCTCTTGCCGGCCACCAGATTGTTCCAGGTCAGCTCACGGCCGGTGCCCAGCGGGGTCACCAGGCCGGCACCGGTAACGACGACTCTTCTCTTCACAGGCATCTCCAAGGCGGGGGGGGGCAAGAGCCCCCTCTTCTTTCATCCTCTTTTGGGGCAGAACAGGCCTTTATCAGCCGGCAGCCTTGACGTGATCGATGGCGTGCTGAACGGTGGTGATCTTCTCGGCCACCTCGTCGGGAATCTCGATATCAAAGGCCTCTTCCATGGCCATGATCAACTCGACCAGGTCGAGGGAATCGGCGCCGAGATCATCGACGAAGGAAGCGGCGGGCACCACCTTGTCTTTGTCAACGCTCAGCTGTTCAACAATGATATCGATCACTTTCTCTTCTGCGGACATGTTCCTGTTCTCCTTCATGCTGTGACCGCCTCTCCACGGAGGCAGCCGTTGTGTTGTCGTGCGGCGGGCCGGCCGGTGCCGGGAAAAGAAGCGGCGAATCCGTCTTTTCCTGCGGTGCCGGGGCAGCCCTAATTTATAAATGCAAACCTGTACACTCTGCGGCCAAAATCATCAAGAAAATACTTGCCAGCAGGGCAAAAAGCGTCCTTCCGGGGCTACCCAGCCGCAAGCCGAAGTCCTGCCTACGAGCCCATGAACATGCCGCCGTTGACGTGCAGCACCTGGCCGGTGACATAGCGTGCGTCCTCGGAGAGCAGGTAGGCCACGGCGCCGGCCACGTCCCGGGGCTCGCCCATCACCGCCATGGGGATCTCGGAGAGGATCTTCTCCCGCACCGACTCGGGGAGCTGCTCGGTCATCTCGGTGGCGATGTAGCCCGGCGCCACCACGTTCACCGTGACGTTACGGCTGGCAAGCTCCCGGGCCGTGGACTTGGCGAGCCCGACCAGCCCGGCCTTGGCCGCCGCGTAGTTGGCCTGGCCGGCGTTGCCGGTGGCGCCGATCACCGAGGAGATGAGCACGATGCGGCCCCAGCGCTTCTTCATCATCGGCCGGTAGACCCCCTTGATGCAGTTGTAGGCGCCCTTGAGGTTGGTGGCCATCACCGCGTCCCAGTCCTCTTCCTTCATGGTGGCCAACAGCCCGTCCCGGGTGATGCCGGCGTTACTGACCAGCAGGTCGATGCGGCCAAAGTCTTCGAGGATCTGCTTGAAGGCGTCCTGCACCTGGCCGAAATCCGCCACGTCGAACTGCACCAGCCGCCCGGCGCCGCCCTGGGCGAGGATGGCGTCCAGGGTCTCCTGGGCCGCATCCGGCCGGCTCACGTAATTGATCACCACCTGGGCTCCCATTTCGGCGAGCCGCAGGCAGATGGCGCGGCCGATGCCCCGGCCGCCGCCGGTCACCACCGCTACTTTTCCGGCAAGACTCATGTGCTTTTTCCCCCTTTCAGTTTCTCGGTGAGGCGGGGCAGGATCTCGAAGAGATCTCCCACCACGCCGTAGGTGGCAACATCGAAGATGGGTGCCGCCGGGTCCCGGTTGATGGCGATGATGGTGTCCGCCGACTGCATGCCCACCACGTGCTGGATGGCGCCGGAGATGCCGCAGGCGATGTAGACCTTGGGGCAGACGGTCTTGCCGGTCTGGCCCACCTGGTGCGGGTAGCCGATCCAGCCCGAGTCGACGGCGGCCCGCGAGGCGGCCACCACGCCGCCCAGTTCCCGGGCCAGCTCGCGCACGAGCTTGAACCCTTCGGCGTTGTCGAGACCGCGGCCGCCGGCCACCACGAAATCAGCCTCGCAGATATTGACCTGCTCCTGCTCCTCCACCACGCTGTTCACCACCCGCACCCGGCTCTCGAGGGCACCGGAAGCCGGTTGCACCTCGACGACCTGGCCTGCGCGGCCCGCATCTGGAACCAGCGCCTTCATTACCCGGGGCCGGACGGTGGCCATCTGCGGCCGGGTGTGGGGGCACTCGATGGTGGCCATCACGTTGCCGCCAAAGGCCGGCCGGGTCTGGAGCAGGGTGCGGTCTTCGGCGCGGATCTCGAGCGCCGTGCAGTCGGCGGTGAGCCCGGTGCCCATCTCGGAGGCCACATGCGGGATGAAAGAGCGGCCGATGGCGGTGGCGCCAGCGAGCACGATCTCCGGCTTGTGCTCGCGGATAAGCGCGCTCAGCACCCGCGAGTAGCATTCGTCGGTAAAATCGGCCAGCGCCGGGTGGTCGGCCACATAGACCCGGTCGGCGCCGTGGGCCACCAGCTCATCGGCCTGGTGGCGGATGTTGGCGCCGATCAGCACGGCGGCCAGCTCCACACCCAGGTCATCGGCCAGGCGGCGGCCGGCGCCCAGGAGCTCGAAGGCCACCTGGGCCAGACGGCCGTTGCGGCTCTCGGCGTAGACCCAGACCCCCTTCCAGGCTCCGAGGTCCGCCTGGGAGCTTTTTTCCGCCCGCTCGATGGCAAGCGCGCCGGCCTCGCAGACGTCGACGCAGGAGCCGCACAAAGTGCACTTTTCGTTCACCACCGCGCAGCCGTCCACCACTTCGATGGCGCCGAAGGTACAGGTGTCCTCACAGATGCCGCAGCCGATGCAGGCTTCTCGATCGATTTTCAGCATGATCAGCGCAGAGCCTCCAGTTTTGCGGCGAGTTGGTCGACGATCTCGTCCACCGTGCCGGTGATCATGGTTTTGCCGCCGGTCATCTGCGGCGCGAAAACCCGCACCACCTGGGTGGTGGAGCCGGCAAGCCCGATGCACTGCGGCTCGGCCCCGATGTCGGCGGCGGAAAGGGTGGCGATCTCGAGCTTCTTGGCCTTCATCTTGCCCTTGAGGCTCGGGATCCGCGGTTCGTTGATCTCCTTGACCACGGTGAGGAGCGCCGGCAGCTCCACCTCGATCTCGTCATAGCCGTCGTCCATCAGGCGCTGGGCCCGGAGCAGGCCGTTTTCGCAGCCCTCGATCCTGCGGACGCAGGTGACGTAGGGGATACCGAGCCGCCAGGCGAGACCGGGCCCCACCTGGGCGGTGTCGCCGTCGATGGCCTGCTTGCCGCAGAGCACCAGGTCGAAGCCGCCGAGCTTGCGCACGGCGCCAGCCAGGGTGTAGGTAGTGGCCCAGGTGTCGGCGCCGGCAAAGGCGCGGTCGGAAACCAGCACCGCCTCGTCGGCACCGCAGGAGACCGCCTCCCGCAACACCTCGGCGGCCTGGGGCGGCCCCATGGAGAGCACGGTGACCGTGCCGCCATGGGCTTCCTTCAACCGCACCGCCGCCTCCACGGCATGGCGGTCGTAGGGGTTCATGATCGACTGCACCCCTTCCCGGGCCAGGGTGTTGGTCTTCGGGTCGAGACGCACATCCTTGGCATCGGGCACCTGCTTGACGCAAACCAGTATTTTCATGACTTTATCCGTGCTGCCGGCGGGTTGCCGGGGATCAGGTGTATTCCTTGTTGAGCTCCTGGCCGATGACGTTGCGCTGGATCTGGTTGGTGCCTTCGTAGATCTGCAGAATTTTGGCATCACGCATCATCTTCTCCACCGGATATTCCCGCATGTAGCCGTAGCCGCCCATCACCTGCACGGCATCGGTGGTCACCTTCATGGCCATGTCGGTGGCCATCACCTTGCACATGGAACTCGCCTTGCTCATGTCCTTGGGGTGGGCGGCGATGTGCTTGGCGGAGGCGTAGACCAGGGCACGGGAGGCTTCGATCTGGATGGCCATGTCGGCCAGCATGTGCTGCACGGCCTGAAAGGAGATGATCGGTTTGCCGAACTGCACCCGCTGCTTGGCGTAGGAAGCGGCCTCGTCAAGCGCCGCCTGGCCGAGACCGACGCCAAGGGAGGCGATGCCGGGCCGGGAGAGATCGAGGGTCTTCATGACGGTGATGAAGCCCGAGCCCACCTTGCCGATCAGCCGCTCCTTGGGGATGCGGCAGTCCTTGAAGATGAGCTCGGTGGTGGAGGAGGCGCGGATACCCATCTTCTTCTCCTTGGGGCCGCAGGAAAAGCCGGGGTCGGTGTTCTCGATGACGAACATGGAAGCGCCACGGGCGCCCTTGGAGCGGTCGGTCATGGCCACAACCGAGTAGATCTGGGCCTCGCCGCCGTTGGTGATCCACTGCTTGGTACCGTTCAGCACCCAGTGGTCGCCGTCGAGCACCGCCGTGGTCTGGATGCCCGAGGCATCGCTGCCGGCGTTGGCCTCGGTGAGGGCGAAGGCGGCGCGTTTTTTGCCGGTGGCCACCTCTGGGAGGTATTTCTCTTTCATCTCGTCGGAGCCGGCCAGCAGGATCGGGTAGGCACCCAGGGCGCTGGCCGCAAAGGCGGTGGCGACACCGATGCAGCCGCGGCCCAGTTGCTCCAGGGCGAGCACCATCTCGAAGCAACCACCGCCGAAGCCGCCGTATTGTTCGGGCAGGTAGAGACCGAAGAGATCGGCCTGGGCGACGCTCTCGAGGATCTCCCGGGGGAATTCGTCCTTCTCGTCGAGCTCGGCCCGCTGGGGGATGATCAGCTCGTCGGTGATCTGACGGGCGGTATCGACAATCATCTGCTGTTCTTCGGTCAGGAAATAGTCCACTTTTCTCTCCGTGTCTGAAAACGATTTTGTCAACTCAGCAGAAAAAACCTCCGCCGGCGGTCCAACCACGACCCTTGTTGGCTGTTGCCCCCCCTTTTGCTCGGGGACAAAAACCTGTCAAGCGTTTCTCAGGGGGCAGCGCAGCGATAGAATCCGAGATTCTAAAAGCAGGTGTACGCTAATGGCAACAAAAACGAGAGCCGAAACGGCAAAAAAAAGGCAACGCCCCCTACCAGCGGAGAAGCATGGCCCCCCAGGTGAAGCCGCCACCGAAGACGCAGAAAAGCACGAGATCGCCGCGCTGCAGCCGCCCCTCCCGCACCGCCTCGTCAAGGGCGATGGGCACCGAGGCCGCCGAGGTGTTGCCGTAACGCTGGACGTTGGTGAACACTTTCTTCTCGCCGATCTCGAGGCGTTCCATGAGGCTGCGCAGAATGCGGATGTTCGCCTGGTGGGGAATGAGCAGAGCGACATCCTCCATGACCACCCCGTTTTCGGCCAGCAGCGAATCGACGGCCTGGCCCATGGCCCGCACCGCGTAGCGGAAGACGTCGCGGCCCACCATACGGATATAGGAGCCATCGTTGCCCTCCCGCACCAGCGCGGGGTTGCGGCTGGGCGCCGCTTCCATGTTGAGCAGTTCCCAGAGCGAGCCGTCGGCGTAGAGCCGGCTGGCCAGGATGCCGGAGCCGGAGTCGCTTCCCTGCACCACGCAGGCCCCGGCCCCATCGCCGAAGAGCACGCAGGTGTTGCGGTCCTGCCAGTTGACCCTGCCGGACAGGGTTTCGGCGCCGATCACCAGGATCTTCAGACCGGGGGTGGTGCGCACGAATCTGTCGGCCACCTCGAGGGCGTAGACAAAGCCCGAGCAGGCGGCGTTGAGGTCGAAGGCAAAGGCGCTCGTTGCGCCGAGCTCCTTCTGCACCAGGCAGGCGCAGGAGGGCATGGACATGTCGGGGGTGATGGTGGCGACGATGATGCCGCCGATTTCCGAGGCCTCCAGGCCGGCGGCGGCCAGGGCTTTGCGGCCGGCGGCCGCCGCGAGCTGCGAGGTGCTCTCGCCGGGACCGGCGATGCGCCTGGTCTTGATGCCCGTGCGGGTGGTGATCCACTCGTCGGAGGTCTCCACCATGCCTTCGAGCTCGACATTGGTCAGCACCCGAACCGGCAGCTGACTGCCGGTGCCGGCGATCACCGTGCGGCTCACGGCGCCTCCTCCGTGTCGGCGGCAACCAAACCACTGTCGGGCCCGAGCACCACCGCTTCTTCCGAGGACATCAGGTTCATGATCTGGTCGTTCACTCGCCGGGACACCAGGTCGGCGGCCACCCGGATGGCGTTTTTGATGGCCACGGCGTTGGAGCGGCCGTGGCAGACGATGCCGGTGCCGTTCATGCCGAGCAGCGGTGCGCCGCCATACTCGGCGTAGTCGACCCGCCGCCGGAAACCGGCAAAGGCGCCGCGGGCCAGCAGATAACCGAGCTTGGCGAAAACGCTCTTGGACATCTCGGCCCGCAGCATGGCCATGATCGCTTCGGCCAGCCCCTCGCTCACCTTCAAGCAGACGTTGCCCACGAAACCGTCGCAGACAATGACATCGACTTCGCCCTGGAAAATGTCACGGCCTTCGACATTGCCCACGAAGTTCAGGGAGCTTTTGAGAAAAAGCTCCCTGGCGCCCTTGACCAGCAGGTTGCCCTTACCACCCTCCTCGCCGATGGAGAGAAGCCCCACCCGCGGCCGTTCCTTGCCGAGCAGGACCCGGGAAAAGGCCGAGGCCATCACGCCGAACTGAAAAAGGTGCTGGGGACGGCAATCGACGTTGGCACCGGCGTCCATCATGACCACCGGCTCCTTTAAGGAAGGAAAGATGCTGGCGATGCCGGGGCGGGCGACGTGGGGCAGGCGGCCGAGCTTGCGGATGGCGGCCGCCATGATGGCGCCGGAATTGCCGGCGCTCACCACCGCGTCCACCGCACCTGCCCGCAACTGGTCGAAGGCCACGACAATGGAGGCGTCCTTCTTGCGGCGTACCGCTTCAAAGGGCTGCTCCTCCATGCCTATGGCCTGGGAAGTGTGAACGATCCGCAGCCGGTCGGGGTCCGCCCTGTGGCCTTTGAGCGCTCCGGCCAGCCGGCCTTCGTCGCCCAGCAGGATGACCTGCAGGTCGTATTCGTTTACCGCACGCACGGCCCCGGCAACCATCTCCTCGGGGCCGCGGTCGCCGCCCATGGCATCCAGGGCAATGCGCGCAGTCATTCCTAGTTCAGTTCGTCCGCCAGCTTGATGACCGTCCGGCCCTTGTAGGTGCCGCAGCCGCCGCAGAGACGGTGGGGCAGCTTGGGCTCGCCGCAGTTGCCGCAGGCACCGACACTGGGTGCGGTGAGCGCATCATGGGACCGGCGTTTTCTGGTCCGGGAACGGGAATGTCTTCTCTTCGGCAAAGCCATGGGGATACCTCCGTAACTACTTCTATCGACAGAAATATTCGAACAAAAATACCAAGAAAGCGGCCGCCCCGGGCAGTTACCAAAAAGCCCTGGCGCCGCGACCAAATAAACCGATGACTATAAAAAATTCCTCATTTTTGTCAAGCAATTTTCATAACTGCCAGGCGGCAAGATTGCCGGGCCAAGCCCCCTGCCACGCCGGTCACCGGCAGAGCCCGGCGAGATGAAGCTTGTTGCCGAAATCTTCAGAAAAACGAGCCGCGCCGCCGCTTGCGAAGAACTCCCCAGGCAAAACGCAGGAGCACGAAGGCAAAGGTGAGGTTGAAGACGAGAAGCCGGAACGCCTCCACCAGGGCTTTTGAAGTGGTGAGCCGGAAGAGGATCAGGCCCATGGGAGAGGCAAAGAGCAGGGAAGTGGCGAGCAGATAGCCAAGAAGAGAGGCGAAGAACAGCACGAAGAAGACGAGAACCCTGCCCATGGACGCGGAGAGCCCCTTCTCGATACCGGCAAGGAGCCCATGGTAGAATTCCAGCACGAGCCCCAGGAAAAAAGCGGGCAGGAACGCCACCGCCGCCAGGCCCAGGGGCAGGCCGCGGGAACGGCAGAAAAAGGCGGTGACGACCATGGCAACCAGACAAACCAGCAGCACGAAGGACAGGACCCGGCGGGAGCCAAGGACCTTCACCGCCGTTTTCTTCTCGGTGAGCCGGAAAAACCGGCGCTCCTCGTTTTCCTGTCTTCTCTGCGGCGCTTCCTGCCTGCTTTCTGACACCGGCTCTCTCCGTCTCCAGTTCCGCCCCGTCACCCCTTTGCCAAGGGCATGTCCCAGGCTCAGCAAAGCCATCCACCTGGCGGCAAGGCCATATCATGCAAGGGGGCGCCGGACCGGCCGTCATGCCACGCGGCAGATTTTTCCGGGACAGAAAGGGGGGAGGGGGAAGACTACATGAGTTTGGCCAGCCTTTCGCCGGCATTTTCGAGGCGCAGGCTGACGATGTACAGGATGCGCTTCAGAAGCTTGATGCCCAGCAGCGGGTTGTCCTGCAGCAACTGCTCCATGGCGTCGACCTTCAGGAGCAGCAGGTGGCTCTCTTCCATGGCCACCACGGTGGTACTGTGGGCTTTTTTCTGGACGAGGGCGTTCTCACCCACGATGGTGGCGCCGTTGAGCACGGCGAGAACGATGAACTTGCCGGGAAAAGAGGTTTCCTTCTTGACGGCGAGCTTGCCCTCGACGAGGAACCCCATGAATTCGCCGCGGCCACCGGCGGCGATCACCGTTTCGCCGGCCTCCCAACTCCGGGCCTCCAGGTACGGACAGAGTTCCTCCACCTCTTCTCTGGTGAGAAAAGGAAAGATGGACTCCGTCTGTTCGACCAAAGCGGCGCAGGCATTCTCACAGAGCACCGGACTCACGGTGGTCTGTGCATCGCCCTGACACTCTTGCACGAAACGGTGGTGTACGTTTTTCTTGGTTCCGCCCATGCGCTACGTACCGATTGGATTTTTCTCTACCCGCCTTGTCTTGCGAGGGCCGGCGGAATCAATCCACCCGGCCGCTGGCCACGGCATTTTCGAGCCAGGCCAGGACTTCTGCGTAGGACTTGCTGTTGGCGAACTGGCTGCGGTAATTGGCAACCATGGAGACCCCTTCAATGCGCACGTCATAGACGCTCCACCGGCCACCCCGCTCACGCAGCTTGTACGACACCGGGATTTCCGTGCCATTGTCCACCACGACGCTTTCGACCAGCGCCCGGTCTCCCTTCACCAACTGGTTTCTGAAAACAACTTTCTGGCCAGAGTACTGTTCCATGCCCTTGTCGACATAAACCCGCTCCACCAGCCGGGAAAACAGGGATATGAAGTGCTCCTGCTCGGCAGGCGTCCTCTCCTGCCAGTGCCGGGCAAGCACACTCTGGGCCATGGAACGGAAATCGAAGTGTTCGGTAACCATGGCCATGATCCGCTGCCGGCGCTCTTCGTGGTGCTCGGTGCCGGCCAGCGCCGGGTCGTTGAGCACCACCATGGCCCGGTCGACCATGTCCTTCATCTGCCCCAGCGGGTCACTGGCAGCCAGCCCGGAGCCGGCCAGGAGGAACATGGCAACCACGACAAAGGAGACAATTCTCAGTTTGATGCCCCTGAGGGGATGGCTTCCGCACATGACGAAGACTCGCTCAAGTATGTAAAAACGTGAAGTTGAAAGAAACAGGACAACACCCCAGGGCCGCTTAAAGTGGCACGGAGCCGCCGATTATACCAGAAGCATCGGCAAAACGCTACGGTTCCTTTCGGGGCGGAGGAGCGCCGGCTATTCCCACTCCTGATCGGCGGAACCGTCCTCTTCATCGAGAATCAGGCTGTTCCGGTGCTGGGAATAGGCGTTGCGCAGCGCCACGTAGGGATCAAAGGAAAGATCCTTGAACCGTTCATAAGCGCCGATGTCCAGCGAGATCTTGTTGACCCGCTCGCCGCCCTTCAAGGCAAGACGGGTGCCCATTTCATCGACCCCGAGATAGGGCAACGGCTCGAGGAAGGAGTCACCGACCAGGCCCACGGTGTCCCGGGCATTGGAGGGGCCCAGCACCGGCCAGCAGATATACGGCCCGCCCCCCAGCCCGTAGACCCCGAAGGTCTGGCCCAGGTCCTCGGGCTGGCGTTCGAGCCCGAACTCGCGGCCCGCCGGGTCGGCAAGCCCGGCAAGGCCCACGGTGCTGTTGATGGCAAAGCGGCCGAGTTCCACGGCACAGCTGCGGCCCTTGCCCTGCAGCAGATTGTTCACCGCCCGCACCGGCGCCAGCAGATTGTCAAAGGCGTTGGCGACGCATTTGCGGAAATCATACGGCACGACACCGTCGTAGACCGTGGCCACCGGTTTGAGCAGGTAGAAGTAGAGCTTGTCGTTGAAGGCGAAAAATACCCGGTTGACCGGCTCCAGAGGGTCATAGACCTGTTTCTCGCTGCCTCCAAAGTCTTCCTCGGCAAAAGGATCGTCTTCCATCAGGTCCACCTGTTGGCCGGCGCCACTCGCCGCGGCCAGCGCGGGCGAGGAGCCAAGGCCCGGGAAGAGAAAAACGGACAGCAAGAGAAAGGCGAGACGAAGAAGACGGGTGTTCATGAACGGGTTCTCCCATGTGCTTTGGATCGTCCCCGGTTGGCAGCCAAGCGCGGCTCGCCGGGGCGGGACAGTATTCGGCAAACAACCTAACCGACTTCTGGGCGAAAAACACGGCAAAAGGAAAGAGCCGGACGGGCGGCCTACTCCTCTGCCTTGAAAATGTATTTGCTGACCAGTTCCTCGATGTCGAGGGCGGATTCGGTATCGAAGATCACGCCGCCATTCTCGAGAAACTCCGGCGAACCGCCGGGGATGATCTTGATAAATTTGTCGCCGATGATTCCCTGGGTGCGGATGGAGGCGATGGCGTCGTCGGTCACCCTGACCTCCCGGGAAACGAGGATCTCGACCTTGGCGCGGTCCGCCTCGGAGAGTGAGATGTGGCCGACCTTGCCGACGTTGACCCCGGCGATCTCCACCCGCGCTCCCTCCTTGAGGCCTGAGATATTGCCGAATTCCGCCTCCAGACTGTAGTAGCGGTTGGCCGCGAAAACGGAAAACTCGCCCATCTGCAGGGAGAGATAGACGAAGGCCAGAAAGCCGGCGATCATGAAGAGGCCGACTCCGAGTTCTGTGGTGATGTTTTTCATGCCGTTTCCATCTCCTGGCTCTGGTAAACCTGCCCCATGGTCATTTCGACAAAGGCCCGGATCTGCGGGTCACTGCTCCACTGGATCTCCTCGGGGCTCTGGAACTGTTTGATCTTGCCGTCCTGGAGGATGACCACCCGGTCGGCGAGGTCGAATATTTTCGGGATGTCGTGACTGACGATCACCGCGGTATAGCCATACTGCTGCTGGGTGCGGTGGAACAGCCGGTAAATTTCCAGGGAGCGGGCCGGGTCGAGGCCGGTGGTGGGTTCGTCGAAGAGCACGATCTTGGGCTCGAGTTGCAGGGCCCGGGCCAGCCCCACCCGCTTCCTCATGCCGCCGCTCAACTGGGCGGGATACTTGTCGCCATGGTCCTGGAGGTCGAACTGGGCCAGCATTTCGAACACCCGGCGGCGGATCTCCTGGCGGCCATGGCTGGTGCGCTCCTTGAGCGGCAGGGCGACGTTGTCGAACACGGTCATGGAGTCGAAGAGGGCCGAGCCCTGGAAGAGCACGCCGAACTGGGTGCGCATTTCGTTGAGCTGGCGGCGGCTCATCCGGGCCACATCCTTGCCCTGCACCAAAATCTGCCCCTGATCGGGCTTCATGAGACCGAGGATGAGTTTCAGGGTGACGCTCTTGCCCTGGCCGGAGCCGCCGGCGATGACCGTGGTGCGGCCGGCCGGGATGTCGACATCGACCCCGTCGAGCACGGTCTGCACCCCACCGTCGCTGCGGGCGAAGGACTTGGTCACCTTTTCGAAGCGAATGACCGCATCACTCATAGCAGCACCGCGGTGAGCAGGTAATCGAAGACGAGGATGGCGATGGACGAGTAGACCACCGCCTGGGTCGTCACCCGGCTGACGCTTTCGGCGCCGAAGCCGGCGTTGCGGATGACGTTGACGAAATAGCCGCGGCCGGTGCAGATCCAGACGATGAGAAGCGCGAAGACAATGGACTTGATGATGCCCATTTTGATGTCCAGGGCGTCGACGCTGGCTTCCATGGAGGCGAAATAGGCGCCGGGGTTGACACCCAGCAGCACGCAGCCGCTCAGATAGCCGCCGTAGATGCCGACCACGTTGAAAATGAGGGTGAGCACCGGCACCGCGATCAGGGTGGCGAGAAATTTGGGCACCAGAAGAAAGCGGAAGGGATCCACCGCCATGCAGTCGAGGGCATCGATCTGCTCACTGATCCGCATGATACCGAGCTCGGCGCACATGGCGCTGCCGGCCCGGCCAGTGACCATGAGGGCGGTGAGCACCGGCCCCAGTTCCCTGATCAGGGTGAGGGCGACGGCGCTGCCCAGCACCCCTTCGGAACCGAACTTGCTGAGGGTGACGTAGCCCTGCAGCCCGAGCACCATGCCGGTGAAGGCGCCGGTAAAGAAGATGACCCCCAGGGAATGGACCCCGATGTTGCGGGTCTCCTTGAACAGGGTGGCCAACTGAAAGGGGCGTTTCATCAGGCCCCGCAGGGTGG
>JBFHWX010000053.1:0-18790 GCA_041599275.1 Desulfobulbales bacterium
CCGAAATACGCCCTCGGTAACGTTTTCAACGAGCCCTTCGTCACCGTGTGGAACGGCCCGGCCATGCAGGAAACCAGAAAGGTGCTGATCGCCAACGACACCTCCGCCGACCACATCTGCGCCCGCTGCCGGCAGGGCGGCTTCATCGTCTGACAGGGACACTTCTTCCATGAACATCCTGCTCATCAACCCCCACTACCAGGGTAACGACAGCGGTTTCACCTTTCCCCTCGGCCTCGCCTACATCGGCGCCGTGCTGCTCAGGGACGGCCACGCCGTACGGGCCCTCGACATCCCCGGCAACAAACTCACCCAAGGGGACGTCGAGGATTTCCTTGCCGCCAACCCGGCCTTCGACCTGGTCGGCATTGGTTCGCTCATCAGCAACGTGCCCGTTGTCGAGGCACTGCTGGAAACCGTTCGGAGGTATTTGCCCGCCGCTCGCATTGTCATCGGTGGCGGCATGGCCAGCTCGATGCCGGAATACATCATGAACGAACTGCGCCCCGATTTCGTGGTGCTCGGCGAGGGTGAAAACATCGCCTCGGAGCTCTGCGTCGCCCTCGAAAACGATGGTGACCTCGCTGCCATCGCCGGCCTCGGCTTCTGGCAGGATGGCCAGCCACGGATCAACCAGCGGCCGGCCGACATCAAGGACATCGACCAAGTGCCCTTCCCGGCCTGGGATCTCTTCCCGGTGGAGAACTACGTGCACCGCACCCTCTCCGACTGGGGTCAGGTGCGGGCCCTGCCCATCGTCACCTCGCGCTCCTGCCCCTTCAAGTGCGTGCACTGCGCCCACACCTCGGGCTCCATTGCCCGCTTCCGCAGCCCGGAAAACGTAGTGGCTGAAATCGAAACCCTCATCGACCGCTATTCGGTCGACTCGGTTCTCGTCTACGATGAACTGTTCGTGGCCAACAAAAAACGGGTTTACGAGATCTGCCGGTTGATCGGTGAAAAGAATCTCCAATTCCAATGGTACTGCACAAGCCGGGTGAACCTGGCCGACCAGAAGATGTACGAGGCAATGAAGGAAGCCGGCTGCCGTCTGATCACCTACGGTTTCGAGTCCGGCAGCGATCTTATCCTGAACAACCTCAACAAAAAGGTGACCGCCGCCGACAACCGGCGAGCCATTGCCATCACCCGGGCGGCAAGTCTCGAGCCCCAGGGCACTTTCATGCTCGGCTGCCCGGGAGAAACCCTCGAGTCCATCGAACAGACAACGGATTTCATCATCGAAAACGATCTCTGTGTGGTAGATTTCAATTTCTGCACCCCTTATCCCGACGCCCCGGTCTTCCGGCGCTTGGTGGGTGAGGGCAAAATCCCCGACATCAACCGCTTCGTCCGTAGCCTTACCGAGGCGACCTCCCTCATCTACAACCTCTCCGACCTGCCCGACCAGCTTCTTATCGATGGCCGGGCCAGAGCCCTCGAGCGGCTGTATGCCCACTACATCAAAAACTTGCGCCCCGCCGAAAGGGAGGAGAACGGCGCCACGGTGATGCATTGCACCACCTGCCGGACCAGAATCACCCCGGATCTCAACGCCGATTCCCTGCTCACCTGGTACCGCTGCCAGATCTGCAAGAAGCGTTACTTCCTGCCCCTGCACTACTTTGAAAAGGCCCGGCACAATTTCCAGCGACTCTGCGACGAACTTGGACGACTCCGGCAGGAGAAGCGCACCGACATCGTCTTCTTCGGCGCCGGTACCCACACGATCCGGCTCCTGGTCGACCTCGATCTCGAGGGCTTCACCGTCGGCATCGCCGACAGCAACCCGGCCAAGAGAGGCTGGCGGCTTCTCGGCCATGAAGTGCACCACCGCGACGACCTCGTTACGATGAAAGGACTCGATGCGGTGATCGTCTCCTCCTACACCTTCTCCGACGCCATCTGCCGGGACATTGCTCCCCTGGTGCCGGAGGGATGCGAAGTGATCCGCATCTACGGGCACCCGGAGGAAACTCCATGAACCGGACAAAGCTCTGCGTCTTTCATTGCGGCGCCATCCACTACATAAAAGCCTTCGAGGAATGGTTCACTGCCTGGCTGCACGAAAAAGGAGTGGGGGCCGGATCTGTAGTGGAAAAGACTATCATCACCACCTATACGGGTCACGACGAGGCTTTCCGCAAGGACGGCTTCGGTCAGATCATCCACTATCCCCACGGCAAATATTTTGATCTCGAGCAGACGCCATCCGAATTCTTCCAGCGGGTCAACGGCGAGCAGTTTGACTACTTCGCCTATTTCTGCGACAAGAAACTGCCCGTGCCCCAATCGAACCTCATCGGTTTCCTGCAACGGTTCGAGCCGCGCTTTTTCGTGCCGTTCCACACCAGAGGATTCGAAGTTCTCAGCCGAGAGGAACTGCATAGAAGGCTCGCCGGCTACACGGCGCGGCCCCTCGACCATACGCCTTTTCCCCGCGCCGTCGCTCTCTGCACCACGGACTTCTGTAACTCGAACTGCACCTTCTGTTGTCTGAAAACCCAAGGCGTGCAACCCAAGGAGACGATCCTGCGCTTCGCCGACTTCCGGACCTTCTACCCGCAGGTTCTCGACAAGGTCGACCACATCGATTTTTCCCTCGGTGAAATCTTCACCAACCCCGAGGCCGGCGATTTTCTCAACTATGTGTTCAGGACCCACAAGGACAAAAAAATTTCCATTTATTCCAACGCGATCGGCATGAAACAGGAATATATCGAACGGATAATGTCCTCTGAGCAGGATTTCGAAATCGACATTTCCCTCAATGCCACCAGCCGCGAAACCTACCGAAAAGTCATGCAGGTCGACGCCTTCGAACGGGTCCTCGGCCACATCGACCTTTTCCGCCAGCTGCGGCGGGCAACGGGCCAGCGCCAGAAGAAGAGGGTCGTGCTCTCCTATCTGCTCAACATCCATACCCTCGACGAATTTCCGGCCATTCTCGATCTCATGGAACGCTACGAAATAGACGGCCTGGTGCCACGGATCATGAAGATCTACCAGCCGGGGGTTTTCTCCGAGTCGGTGTTTTTCAACCAAGCAAGATACAATGAGGTCATCCTCCAAATGACTGATGAAGCGGCCCGACGCGGCATCAACTTTTCCCGGCCGCCGCTGTTCACCGGTGCCACCCGTTTGACGCCACTGGCGAGGGACCAGGGCCACCGCATCAAGTGCGATTCCCCCTGGGCCATCGTCTACCTGCGGGCAAACGGCGACGTCTCACTCTGCGCCAACTGGAACACCCACATCGGCAACATCCGGCGCCAGAGTTTTGATGAAATCTGGAACGGGCCAGCGGCCGCTGAGGCCAGGCGGCGCATCCTGGCCGGCGACAACCCAAGGGAATGCTGGGCCTGCGAATGCAACTTTGCCGAGGACGACTGGCTCGACTCCCTGAGCTACCACTGCGTCTGGGGCTTTCAGCAACACCTGCTCGGCGTGCGGTTCAACGATGACTACGGCTACGACCACAAGGGAGATTTTCTGGCATGAGAGCCTGCGTTCTGAACCCGCCCTGGGAAACGGAAAAGGGCTACGGCGCCCGCAGCAATTGCCGCTGGCCCCACGTCGAAACCACCCGGTTCACCCATTTTCCGGTCTATCTCGGCTATCTGGCCGCCATGCTGGAACGGGCCGGCGCCGAGGTATCGGTGCTCGACTGCGCGGTGGGCGACCTGACCGGCGAACAAATGCTCGCGGCCCTTGCCGACCTGCGGCCCGACATCTGCTTTATCGAAACCAGCACCCCGACCATTGGCCAGGACCTGGCCAACGCCGGGGCGATCAAGCGCCACCTCGGCAGCCGGGTGGTGCTGCTGGGCGCCCATGTCACCGCCTTCGACGAAGCGATCCTCAAGGAGAACCCCAGCATCGATGGAGTGATCCGCGGTGAGTTCGAGGCCACCGCCGCCTGCCTGGTGCAGAGCGGTGACTGGCAGAAGGTAGCCGGGCTCACCTTCCGGCAGGGCGGGGAAATCGTCCGCAACCCGGATCGCACCGAAACCGTCGACCTCGACTCCCTGCCCTACCCGGCCTGGGACAAGTTCGACCTCTCCTTTTACGACTGGGCCCTGCTGCCGGCCCCGGCCATGCTGATGATCGCCACCCGGGGCTGCCCCTTCCAGTGCAAGTACTGCCTCTGGCCACAGCTCATGTACGGCCACAAACAACGGCGCCGCAGCCCGGAGAGCATCTGCGACGAGATCGAAGAGTTGCGTGCTCGATACGGCATCCGCGGCATCCGTTTCGACGACGACACCTTTGCCCTGTCGAGCGACTACGTGGCCGCCGTCTGCCACGAAATAATCCGCCGGGGGCTCCATCAAACCGTGCAGTTCAGCTGCTTCGGCCACACCTCGCGGCCCGACGAGGAGCTCTTCCGGCTCATGAAACGAGCCGGCTTCATCCAGCTCGACTTCGGCATCGAAACCGGTTCCACCGAAATCCTTTCAGGAATAAAGAAAGGCACCTACATCGACAACGCCCGCCGCACCGTCGAGCTGTGCCGCCGGCTCGGGATCAAGACCTACGGAACCTACATGATGGGCTTTCCGGAAGAGAGCGAAAAAGACATAAAGCAAACCATGAAGCTCGCCCTTGAGCTCGACACCGACTTCATGCAGGTGAGTTACGTATTGCCCTATCCAGGCACTCGCATCTACGAGGAGTGCAAGGAGAATGGATATCTCGCCCATGGCGACGACTGGAGCCGTTACGACGGCACCGAGCCGGTGATCATCAACCGGGTGCCGGCCGAAACTCTGAAACAACTCTACAAAAAATTCTGGTCCCGCTATTTTCTCCGCCCCAGGTTCGTCGGCTACTTCATAAAAAAATCCCTGCAGTCGCCCAAGGATTTCCGGAAAGCGGTGAACGGCGTCTTCTATATCTTCCGTAAGGTCCTGCCATGGCGTTAGTCAGCAACGGCTGGGCCGCCTTTGTCTGCACCCTGCTGTTCGGCCTGGGGGTATCTCTGCGCTTCCACCGCCTGCTCTCCCAGGGCAACCGCTACTACGACGAAGGGCTCTACCAGGCCAGGGCGCTTTTCCAGTTTCACCTGCTGGCCTATGTTGGCCGTCACCTGCGGGGCCTGGTGACCGGCCGCGAGGACCTCAAAGACACCTTTTCGAAGATCACCGAGGGTTGGTACGCCCGAAACGCCAACTACCAACTGCACGAATGGGCCATCGCTCTGGCCATGAAAATGTTCGGCCAACGGGAATGGGCGGGGCGAGTCGTTTCGGCCTTCTTCGGAGTACTTATCATGCTCCTGTTGCCCGTTGTCGCCTTCCGGCTCGGCGGTCCCGTCTCCTTTTGGGTCGCCCTCGGGCTGGTGGCCACCGACGCGGTGGCAGTTTACTATTCGCGCACCGGCTTCGGCGACACCATGGCTTCCTTCTTTTTACTGTTGGCGATCTTTTTCCTCCACCAGGGCAGCTTGCTCGCCGCCGCGCCGGTACTGGTCTTCCTGGCTGGCGTCAGCGCTTCGCTCTGCCTGATGAGCAAGACCCAGTATTATTTCCTCGTCCTCGGCCTCGAAACCTGGTTCGCCGCCCTTTTCCTCACCCAGGGCGAGCTGCTACCGGTACTCCTCCTGTTCGTGTTCTTCAACCTCGGCCTCGGCCTGCCGATTCTCGTCATCGAGCTTTATTACCGGGTCCTCAAACACTGGGGTTACGAATTTCCCACCTACTTGCAACTCGTTCACCACCAGTATTTCACGATCACCAAGTCCGGCGACCGGGTGGAGGAGCAGACCGATTACCGCCAAAAGATTCCCTGGTTCCGGTGGCGCTGGCTGCAGTTTTTCCTGCTCATCGAAAACCCCCTTGTCTTCCTGCTCTTTCTGCTGACCGCAGTCCAGATTCTGCGGGCGCCGACTACCCTCGGCCTCTGGTTTCTCCTGCTCGCCGCCATCCCAGTTTGCAACTGGCTGCGCAACCAGTTCTGCGCACTCCGTTACCTCTTTGCCAACAGCGTCGTGCTTCTCCTTGCCGCCTCTCTTTTCCTGCCGAAAATACTTCCCCTCTCCGAACCGGCCGTGCTCTGGACCTTGCTGCTTGTCCATGGTATAGCAGGGGCAAGCTGGTCGTGGAAATACACCCGTCCCTCTTCCCGAAAAAAGCTCTACGAAACGGCACGGGCCATGGGGGTGCGTAAAATCTTCTCGGCTGATTTTTATAACGCCCAGATCTTTTTTCCCCGCCAGGCGGTGCGCTATTCCCCCAGTAGCTTGGCGGAACTGCGGCGCCTCTACGCCGAGGGATTCACCCACATGCTGGTCGATGTTCATTCCACTTTCGCCCTGCGCGACGACCAGGAGGAAATCGTGGCCATGGTCGAGAAAAACCTGAAGCCCGTGGTCGAACTGGACGATGAGGCTGTAAGGGAGCAACACTTCTGGTGGGAATACTGCTACAGCAAGATCGTCACCCCGAAATACGAGCGCTGTTTCCGGGAGTCTCCGGAAAAATACTCGACCCTGCGCCTCTACGACCTCGGCCCCCTCGCCGCTGGCAACTCCCCATAACACCCAAACCAGAAAGGTACGCACATGAAAAAAACCATCTTCATTACCGGGGTTGCCGGTTTTCTGGGCAGCCATCTCGCCGACATGTTCCTCGCCGACGGCCACCGGGTGGTGGGCTGCGACAACCTGATCGGCGGCTATCTCGACAACGTGCCAGCGGAGGTGGATTTCTATCAATACGATTGCACCTTTTTCAACTCGATGGTGAAGGTCACCCGCGACGTCGATGTCGTGTACCATACCGCCGCCACCGCCTACGAGGGCCTTTCGGTCTTCTGCCCGCACGTGGTGACCAAGAATATTGTCGACGCCTCGGTATCGGTGATGACCGCCGCCATCTCCAACGGCGTGAAACGCTTCATCCACTGCTCCAGCATGGCCCGTTACGGCGAGCAGGAGGTGGTGCCGTTTACTGAGGAGATGACCCCGCGGCCCCAAGACCCCTACGCCATCGGCAAGTACGCCTGCGAACTGTTCCTGAAAAACCTCTGCGACTCCCACGGCATGGAGTACGTGATCGCCGTGCCCCACAACATCATCGGCCCTCGCCAGAAGTACGACGATCCCTACCGCAACGTGGCGAGCATCATGATCAACCTCATGCTTCAGGGCCGGCAACCGATCATCTACGGCGACGGCAACCAGAAAAGATGTTTCTCCTTCATCAACGACAACCTGTCGGTGCTCGCCACCCTGCTCGACGCCAAGCACGTGGTGGGAGAGATCTTCAATATCGGGCCGGACGAGGAATTCGTCACCATCAACGAGTTGGCCACCACCATCGCCGATCTTCTCGATTTCAAGCTCGATCCCGTCTACTACCCGGACCGGCCCCAGGAGGTGAAATACGCCAACTGTTCCGCCGACAAGGCAAGAAAAATGCTCGGATACAAAACGACCTACACCCTGCGCCAAGGACTGCAGGAGATGATCGACTACATCCGTAAACGCGGCACGCGGAAATTCAAGTATCACCTCGATCTCGAGATCGTCACCGACAGGACACCCGTGACCTGGAAGGACAAGGTCTTTTAACCTCGCCCCCAACCCGCCTGGAGTTCCTCCTCCCTTCTGCCGAGTCTCCCATCTATAGATGAAAGTCGCGCTGATTCAACCACCCTTGCTGGAAAGGACACCGCTAAAGATAACCAGCGGCGTCGAGGTCGAGGTGCCCCTCGGCCTGGCAAGCCTCGCCTCCTACCTGGAAACCAAGGGCTACCAATGCGAAATCACCGACAGCATCGTCGACGGTTATGGCCTGGTCAACCGGCACGAGAACTTTCACATCTTCGGTCTGCCGTATGAACAATTGGCGGAGAAGGTTGTGGCCTCCGGTTGCCAGTTCGTGGGTATTTCCTGCATTTTTTTCAACCAGGTGCAAAGCACCCTTTTTGTTGCACAACACGTCAAGCTGCAAAACCCGGCCTTGCCGGTAATCGCCGGCGGCATCGGTTCTTTTCTAAACGCGGAGGAACTGCTCCGAAGCGGCTTTGTCGACGTCGTCATTATCGGCGAAGGTGAAGAGAGCCTGGCACACACGCTGAAAACCCTTGCCCAGGACCCTTCGGGACGGGGACTCGACCAAGTCGACGGCATTGTCTATCTGCGCGACGGCGTTGTCAGACGCAACCCCAAGACCAAGTTCATCCAGGATCTAGACCGTTTGCCCAGCCCGGCCTACCACCTCTTCGACCTCGAGAAATATTTCAAGATCGGCATCCCTTTCGCCAACAAGAAAAAAAATCGGTACGTCAACGTTCTCAGTTCGCGGGGCTGCCCCTTCGACTGCATCTTCTGCGCGGCCCACAACATCTGGTCCCGCCGCATCCGGCCGCGCAGCCCACGGGCCCTTCTGGCGGAGGTGAGAGAACTCAAGGCTCGCTACCGTGTCGAGGAAATACATTTTTCCGACGAAAACCTGACTTATGACCGCAAGCGGGCCATGGCCATCCTTGAGGGACTCAAAGAGCTCGGCCTCAGTTGGACGGCGCCGAACGGTCTGATGGTGGCCTCGCTGGATCCCGAACTGATCCAGTTGATGGCGCAAAGCGGTTGCCATTCGGTGAGCCTGGCCATCGAATCGGGCTCGCAACGGGTTCTCCGGGAAATCATCCGTAAGCCCCTGAAGTTGAGTTCCCTCTTTCCGGTGGTGCGGGAACTGAAAAAAAACGGTATTCATTGCCGTGGATTCTTTCTCATCGGTCTCCCGGGGGAGACGAAAAAGGAAATCTGCGACACCATCCTGCTTTCCCATTTTCTTCGGCTCGACCAGAACGAAATCATGGTCGCCTTGCCCTACCCAGGCACCCGGCTTTACGAGACCTGCTGCACAGGTAATTTCTTTTCACAAGATTTCGACGTGAAGAACCTGACCAACAACGCCGGCCCGATTACCACGCCGCAATTCAGCCCCGCCTTTCTCTATCGAGTGAAGGAGGCGGACCGTTTTCTCTTCTTCCTGCGTACCGGCAAGAAAAAGCTGCCGGAACTTCTGGCATCCCTTTTCAGGAGAAACCGTTTGAAGAGTTTCCTGGTCTTTGCGGTCATTTTCTTTTTCGCCCTGAAGCTCATATATATCAAAAGGGGGCCGGGGGAGGCGTATTTCTCGGGAGAAAAGCCATGAATGGCTTTCACCTTCCGACCCGTATCTCGTTCGGCGGAGAATTTCCGCCCTGGCGTTCCAGCCTGTCGGCACCGTTTCTCGTCGTGCGCTCCGCTTCATGCTCGCCGGAATTCTTGAACGATGAATTCCTCGAAAAGATGTCGGTCAACGGGAAACAGCCTGCGGTTCTAATCAAAGAACCTGGCGAGCCGAGTTCCGCCGCGGTGAACGAGCTTGCCGCTTCGGTTGGCGAAACGCCTGGGGCGGTTGTTGCCATCGGCGGTGGTTCGGTGCTCGACACCGCCAAGGGAATCGCGCTTCTCATAAAATCAGGCGGCAAACTCGAGGACTACGAGTTCGGTGAGCGCCCGATCAGCGGTGCCCTGCCACTGCATGCCCTGCCCACCACCTGTGGCAGCGGCTCCGAGGTAACGCCCTTCGCGGTGTTCACCAACTCCTCCTCCCGCCGGAAGTTCACCCTCGGCCACGACTGTTTGCGGCCGCAATCCGCGTATCTCGCACCTCGGCTGGTCACCAATCTTTCACCGCGCGCGCTTCTCTCCTCGGCCCTCGACGCGTTAATCCACAACCTGGAGGCGGCCTGCAACACATCGAGCAGCCTGCTCATCCGGCCGCTCGCGGTGGAAGGCATGGGGCTCATTTTTCGCCACCTCGACGCCTTCCTGGCCAACCCCGCCGATGAGGTGGCGGCCGAACCCATCCTGCAGAGCTCGCTCTACGGCGGCATGTGTATCGCCAACAGCCGGACCGGGCTTGTCCATACCCTGTCGGTAGCCTGCTCGGAGTATACCGACGTTCCCCATGGTCTTCTGAACGCCTGGCTGCTGCCCTTCGTGCTCAGACACCAGGCTCCTTTTTTCATGGGCAGGTTGGGTGATATCATCAGTGCGGCGACCAATAATAATTTCCGCAACGATGGCGACGCGATCCGTTTTCTGACCGACTGGGTGACGGCACGACTCGAGCGCCTTGCCCTGCCTCGGCCTGTGCTCCTCAACCCAGACCGACATCATATGGTCGACCGCATCCTGCAGGACAAAGGTTTACCGCTGGTGGCACCGGGCGGTGTGCGGCGAGCCGAGCTCGAACGTCTTCTCGAGGAGGTTGTCCCTTGAGCCGCTGCGACGAAAAAGGCCGGCCGCTGGCCGACCAGGTCTGCACCGCACTGGAATTCGCCCAGAAACTCATGCGCCACTGCGACTGGTTTTCGGCGGTACCGGATAGCGTGATAAAAAAAGTGCTCCCCGAGCTTTCCCCCTACCACTTCGCGCCCCGTGAAAACCACGCGGTCGGCATGGCCTTCGGTGCCAGGCTGGGCGGCAAAAGCCCTTGCGTACTCCTGCAGAACAGCGGCCTCGGCCTCTGCCTCGACGCCCTGCTGGGCCTTTTTGTTCTCTATGGGCAGGGCCTGTTGCTTGTGGTTTCCAACCGGGGCGAGTTGAAATGGGAGGAAATCCAGCACCAGGACTGGGGCCGGCTTACCTTGCCGCTCCTGGAGTCCCTTGGCTTTCCGGTTATCGACTTCGAGAGGCTCGGCCTGGCCGGCATCGGGCGGGCAGCCCATCTAGCCCAGGAAGGTAAGATCGCAATTCTCATCCTGCACCGGGGGAATCTCGATGAATAGAGTCGAAGCTCTGCGCACCCTCTTCGCCCGCCACCCCCAGGCCTTCTTTGTGTTCAGCAACGGCCTCACCTCCCGGGAGGCGGCTCATTACCTGCGGCGCCCGAACTGCTTCTATCTGCTGCATGCCATGGGTGAAGCGCTGTCCGTGGGCGTCGGGCTCGCCCGTAGCCGGCCGGGGCTCGAAGTGGTGGTGATAGACGGCGACGGCAACGCGCTTATGGGCCTTGCGTCCTGGTCCCTGATGCCGGTTGTCAATCTGAAGTATTATGTGTTGGATAACGGCGTCTACGACACCACCGGCGGCCAGCCCCTGCCGGCTCTTCCCTCTGTGCCCGACTGGTGCACGGTGCTTTCGATAACTGCGGAGCGTGAACCGACTCCGAACCCGCCGCCGCCTGCAGTTATCTGGCGGGACACCTGCGGCTGGCTCCAAGAATACGGCAAGGAGTGAATTATTATGGCAACCCGCACCACCTTCCCCACCCGTTTCGGAGAGATAGAAATCGGCAGCGACCTGCCGCCCCATCTGATCGCCGAAATCGGCCTCAACCACAACGGGTCGGTTGAACTCGCCAAGAAAATGATCTTCGAAGCGGCAGTGGCCGGGGCGAGCTTCGTCAAGTTTCAAAAACGTTCCCCCGCCGACCTGGCGCTACCCTCGTTCCTCGACGCGCCCTTCGAAAAATGCCCGGCGCTCGGCAAAACCCAACGGGAGGTCCGCAACCGCCTGGAGCTTTCCCTGAAAGCCTACAGGGAACTCAAGGAATACGCCGAGGGCCTGGGGCTCGTCTTCTTCGCCTCGGCCTTCGACATCCCGAGCCTCGACTTTCTTCTCGAAGTCGGGGTGGAGATTATCAAAATCGCCAGCCACTCGATCACCTTCGGCCCCCTGCTCGAGCGGGTGGCGGCGAGCCGCCTGCCGGTGATCTGCTCCTTCGGCGGCACCACCGAGGCCGAGCGGGACAGGGCTTTCGAACTGCTCAGAAACAACCCGCTGGTCATCCTGCACTGCGTCAGCTCCTACCCCACCGCCGACAGTCTCATAAAACTCGACACCATCCCCTATCTGCGCGAGCGTTACGGAGTGCCGGTCGGTTTCAGCAGCCACGAGCAAGGCATCGAGTTCTCCGCCGCTTCCACGGTGCTGGGGGCCGCCATGCTCGAACGTCACTTCACCCTCGACCGGGCCATGGTCGGACTTGACCACGGCATCAGCCTCACCCCCCCTGAGTTTGCCGAGCTCGCCCGCAGGGTGAAGCGGCTTGCCCAGGGGCGCGGCGTCTCCCGCGGCCTGTTGCCCGAGGAAAGCGGCGCCAAGTTCAACTACCACGTGGCGGTCTGCACCCGGATCGCGCTACCGGCCGGCACCACGCTGACCGAGGAGATGCTCTGTTGCAAGCAGCCCCTGGGGGACCCGGCCCGTTTTTTTACCGGTTTCGAATTTGCCGATATTCTCGGCAAAAAAGTCCTCAGGCCCCTGGCTTCGGACATCGCGATCCCCAGGGATGCGGTGGGATGACTTTTTCCAACTTTCTCTACCAAGCAACCTTGTTCGTATGACACGAAAAACACTGTTGGTCATCGGCGCCGGTCTCGAGGCGGTGCCCGGCATAGAACTCGCCCGGCAGATGGGGTTGCGGGTGGTGGCCAGCGACATGAACCCGCAGGCTCCCGGTTTTGCAGTGGCCGACGATTGCCTTATAGCCAGCACCTACGACGTCGAGGCCACCGTCGAGGCGGCTTGCCGCTACCACCGGCAGCATCCTCTGGCCGGGGTGCTGTGCATCGCAACCGACGTGCCCCACACGGTGGCGGCGGTGGCCCATGCCCTGAACCTTCCCGGCATCCCCCTCGACTCGGCGCGCTTGGCGGTGGACAAACTGGCCATGAAGGAGTGCTTTTACCAGGCCAGCCTCCCGGTTCCATGGTTTTGCCAGATATCCTCGGAAGCCGAACTGCGGGAAGTGATCGCCGCGCGGGGGCTGCCGTTGGTCATCAAACCGGTGGACAGCCGCGGCGCCCGCGGCGTGCTGCGTCTTACGGAAACGGTGGATTCCGCCTGGGCCTTCGGTTACGCCCGCTCCTTCTCTCCCTCCGGCCGGGTGATGGTCGAAGAATATCTTAACGGCCCCCAGGTGAGCACCGAGAGCCTGGTGGTGGACGGCGTTGCCCATACCCCGGGCTTTTCGGATCGCAACTACGAGTTTCTCGAACGCTACGCTCCACATATCATCGAAAACGGCGGCGAGCTGCCGAGCTTTCTCGATGCCTCGATCCAGCAGGCGGTGATGGATCTGGTGGGCCACGCCGCCCGCGCCATGGGCATAGCCAACGGGGTGGTGAAAGGCGACATCGTAGTCCACCAGGGCAAGCCCGCAATCATCGAACTGGCGGACAGGCTGAGCGGCGGCTACTTCTGCACCCACGAAATCCCGCTCAACACCGGGGTCGACCTGGTGGGCGCGGCCATCCGGTTGGCCATCGGGGAAAAGCCCACCGCCGACCAACTCACCCCACGCTTTCAAAAAGGCGTGGCCCAGCGCTATTTGTTTCCTGCCCCGGGCATCGTGCGGGCCGTGGAAGGGGAGAAAGAGGCCCGGGAAATGGAGGGGATCGCCCTTTGTGAAGTGCGGGTTAAACCCGGCGACCGGGTGAGCCCGGTGGACAGCCACCCGGCCCGGGCCGGAGTGGTGATCGCCGTTGGCCGCGACCGGGAAGAGGCAAAATTCAGGGTCGAAAGAGCCATCCGGACCATAAGCATCCGTACCGAGTGAAAACCGCGCTCCTTATGATGTCACCCCTGCAGCTTTATAGTATTTTTCATCTCAACCTCTGCTACTCTTCCATCGAGGAAAACCAGCGGCCCGAAGTGATCCGTCGTTGCTACTGGCCCCTGCTCCGCCTGGCCGAGATCCCAGGAGTGCCCATCGGTATCGAGGCATCAGGGTACACCCTGGAGACGATTGCCAAGCTCGCCCCTGACTGGATCCGGAAGCTCGGTGAACTGCTGACGGACAACCGCTGCCAGTTCATCGGCAGCGGTTACGCCCAACTCATCGGCCCTCTGGTGCCCAGCGAAGTCAACCGCTGGAACCTGGAACTCGGCCACCGGATCTACGAAAAACTGCTCGGCTTCCGCCCCGGGATAGCTCTGGTCAACGAACAGGCTTACTCCGCCGGCCTCGTCGGCCTTTATCAGGAAGCGGGCTACCAGGCCACGGTGATGGAATGGGACAACCCTGGCAGCGGCAAAGCCGGCTGGTCGCCGGAAGCGCGCTACCTGCCCCAGATCGCGGTTGGCCAGCATGGCGAAGAGATGCCGCTTCTTTGGAACAACGCCATCGCCTTCCAGAAATTCCAGCGTTGCGCCCACGGCGAACTCGAACCCGACGAATATATCGACTACCTGGCCGGCCAAGCCGGTCCAGCGACCCGCGCCTTTTCCCTCTACGGCAACGATGCGGAAATTTTCGATTACCGGCCCGGGCGATTCCACACTGAAACGGCGCTGGACGGTACGGTTTCGGAATGGGAACGGATCGCTTCACTTTATCGCAGCCTGCAGCAGGACCAGCGGTTTTCCCTGATTTTGCCAGAGAAATCCCTCGAGCTTCTCGGCCAGCCAGGCGCTGGCCACCGCCTGCGGCTCGAGTCGGTCCAGCAGCCAATCCCGGTGAAGAAACAGGCCAAGTACAACATCACCCGCTGGGCCGTGACCGGCCGCGATGACCTGGCGATCAATTCAGCCTGTTACCGTATCCACGATGTACTCAGGCGGCGTGGTGAAACTTCCCCAGAACCCTGGAAGGAGCTCTGCTACCTGTGGAGCAGTGACTTCCGCACCCATATCACGGAAAAACGCTGGCAGCGATACATCGAAAGATTGCGTCAAATGGAGGAGGCGCTGGGGAGCGCTTCCTCTCTCCTTCCTTTGAAACCGGCGGAAGCCACGAACAGAAGTGGTTTCCGTCCCGCCGCCTCTTCCCCTTTTAAGCTCCAGGAGAAAGGCAATCTGCTGCGCATCGATGCGGAGCGGCTGACCCTGGTGCTCAACAAACGACGGGGGCTTGCCGTCGATTCCCTCGTCTTCCCCGCTCTTTCGGAAAAACCGCTTCTCGGCACCCTGGCCCACGGCTATTTCGACGACATAGCTTATGGCGCCGATTTCTATACCGGCCATATGGTTTTTCTCATTCCCGGCCAGCACCAGGTTACCGATCTCGAAGCGGTGAAACCGGAGCTCTATGCCACCGGTTCCATTCTCACGGCGAGCGCCACGGTCACCACCCGCCTCGGTCCCATTTACAAGGAAGTGAGGCTCGACAGTGAAAAGGGCAGCGTGGAATTTCACTACCACCTAGACTGGCCCCACTTGCCCCTCGGCGCCCTGCGCCTCGGTCACCTCACCCTGCGACCGGAGTCCTTTGATCCATCCACTCTGTTCTGCCAGACCCACAACGGCGGCGTCCAGCCGGAAACTTTTCTCTTTTCAGGAGAAAAAGTGAACCATCTGGCTCCTGCCTCTTCCCTGGTCTCCGCCTCCCAGGGGCTCGCGGCCAGCGAAGGAAGCATTGTCATCGGAGATCGCCAGAAAAGGCTTTGCGTGACCATCGACAAGTGTGCCGCCGCCCTCACGGCCCACCTCTTCCACACCCCCGTTGGCCCGAGCTTTCTCTGCCGCCTTGTCTTCTCCGCCAGCGAAATCGACGACACCTCGAAACCGGCAAACAGACAACCTGGCGCCCTTTCCGCCATCCGTCTGGCCCTCCGGGCTGAGGCCGGCTGAAAAGCGCCACCGCAAGAGGCGATCCGGGGGCGCTTTTTTTTCGGCACAAGAAAAAGCAACAAAAAAATCCTAAAGATTCGTTTAAGCTTCTCCGAATTTAATCTCAAGCCGGGAATCACTGGACGATTTCACGAGAGACACGGACGGACTCTCCTGCATTTGCGAAAAAACGATAAGGCATGGACGCCTACTTAAAGATTTCCTTCAAGGAGGATCTCCATGGCCTTAACGATCAACACCAACGTCTCCTCTCTCAACGCCCAGCGCAATCTGGCCAAGTCCCAAAACACCCTTGCCCGCTCCATGCAGCGGCTCTCCTCGGGTCTTCGCATCAACTCCGCCAAGGACGATGCGGCGGGGCTCGCCATTTCCGACCGGATGACCGCCCAGATCCGCGGTCTGAACCAGGCCTCGCGCAACGCCAACGACGGAATCTCGCTCGCCCAGACCGCCGAAGGCGCCCTGCAGGAAACCACCAACATTCTGCAGCGCATGAGGGAACTGGCCGTGCAGTCGGCCAACGACACCAACACCACCGCCGACCGCGCCTCGCTGAACGCCGAGGTCGTGCAACTCAAGGCGGAGCTCAACCGCATCGCCACCTCCACCAAGTTCAACGGCAAGCTCATCCTCGACGGCTCGTTCTCCGCCGTATCCAAGGCCGCCGTTTTTCAAGTTGGCGCCGATGCCGGCCAGACCATCTCGGTGACCATCGCCGGTGCCACCGGCAGCAAGCTCGGCATCACCAACCTCTCCATCGGCACCCGCACCGGTGCCTCCACCGCCATCGGAGCCATCGACGCAGCACTTACCACGGTGGACAGCATCCGCGGCACCTTGGGTGCGGTGCAGAACCGCTTCGAATCGACGATATCCAACCTGGAAAACGTCGCCGAAAACCTCTCCGCCGCCCGCAGCCGCATCCTCGACGCCGACATCGCCCAGGAAACCTCGGCCATGGTCCGTGCCAACATCCTGCAGCAGGCCGGTGTTTCCATCCTCACCCAGGCCAACCAGAGCCCGCAACTCGCTCTCTCCCTGCTCCAGGGCTAAAGAGAGTATGTAACATGATGAAAGAAAGGACCGCCTGTTGGCGGTCCTTTCTTTTTCTAAAACTCCGGAACGTTTTTTTCTAAACCCGGCGAAGAAGCCGACCGATATACTGCTAAGAGAAAAACCGCCAACTTCTGCCAAAGGAGGTCAGCCGCCCGAAATATTCTACGAAACACCTCGCAGTAACCGGCACGGATGCCACAACCACATTCAAGGAGGAACATCATGGGTCTTACCATCAATACCAACGTCGCTTCCCTCAACGCTCAACGTAACCTGAGCGCATCCCAGAACTCCCTCTCCCGTTCCATGCAGCGTCTGTCTTCGGGGCTCCGCATCAACTCCGCCAAGGACGACGCCGCAGGGCTTGCCATCTCCGACCGCATGACCTCGCAGATCCGCGGTCTGAACCAGGCGGTACGGAACGCCAACGACGGCATTTCATTGGCCCAGACCGCCGAGGGCGCTCTCCAGGAGACCACCAACATCCTGCAGCGCATGCGGGAGCTGGCCGTACAGTCGGCCAACGACACCAACACCACCAACGACCGCACCTCCCTGCAGGCCGAGGTGACGCAGCTCATCGCCGAGCTCGACCGGATCGCCGACAACACCAAGTTCAACGGCAAAGTGCTCTTGAAAGGCGATTTCTCCGTGACCGCGGCGGTGTTCCAGGTAGGTGCCGATGCCGGCCAGGTGATCAGCGTCACCATCAAGGGCGCCGACGCCACCGACCTCGGAGTGAAAACGGCCACCATCGGCACCCGAGGAGGCGCCAGCACCACCATCGGTCTGGTGGACACGGCAATCAAAAGCGTCGACACCATCCGCGGCAACCTCGGTGCCATCCAGAACCGCTTCGAATCCACCATCTCCAACCTCCAGAACGTCTCCGAGAACCTGGCAGCGGCTCGTTCCCGGATCCTCGACGCCGACATCGCCCAGGAAACCTCGGCCATGATCCGGAACAACATCCTGCAGCAGGCAGGCGTTTCCATCCTGGCCCAGGCCAACCAGAGCCCGCAGCTCGCCCTGTCGCTGCTCGGTTAACGGCTGGAGAAGAACACGGGCACTAACTGAACATTCGGGCACGGAGGCCCGGAAAGAACTTCAAGGAGGAACCTATGGGACTCACCATCAACACCAACGTCGCATCCCTTAACGCCCAACGCAACCTGGGTGCATCCCAGATGAACCTCAACAAGTCCATGCAGCGCCTCTCCTCGGGGCTCCGCATCAACTCGGCGAAGGACGACGCCGCTGGGCTCGCCATCTCCGACCGCATGACCTCGCAGATCAGGGGTCTCAACCAGGCGGTACGGAACGCCAACGACGGCATCTCCATGGCCCAGACCGCCGAGGGCGCTCTCCAGGAGACCACCAACATCCTGCAGCGCATGCGGGAGCTGGCGGTGCAGTCGGCCAACGACACCAACACCACCAACGACCGCACTTCGCTGAACGCCGAGGTCATCCAACTCAAGGCAGAGCTCGACCGCATCGCCCAGAACACCAAGTTCAACGGCAAGACCCTGCTCTCCGGGTCCTTTACAGGATCCGGCAAGGAAGCCGTGTTCCAGGTAGGCGCCGACGCCGGCCAGACCATCAAGATGAGCATCGGCGCCGCCACCGTGGCGCAATTGAACATCACCAACCTGAGCGTCGGCACCAGAACCGGCGCCGACTCGGCCATCACCTCCATCGACACGGCAATCAAGACCGTGGATACCATCCGCGGCAACCTCGGTGCCCTGCAGAACCGCTTCGAATCGACGATTTCGAACCTGCAGAACGTCTCCGAAAACCTGGCGGCGGCCCGCTCCCGTATCCTCGATGCCGACATCGCCGAAGAGACCTCGGCCATGATCCGGAACAACATCCTGCAGCAGGCAGGGGTTTCCATCCTGGCCCAGGCCAACCAGAGCCCGCAGTTGGCGCTTTCGCTCCTGGGCTAATCGCAACAGTCTTCGGCGGAAGAAATTTTTCTTCCGCCGAACAGACTTTCATCTAAACCCGAAACAACGGATTTCCGATAAAGCAGTAAAAGGCAAGGACGCCGAAAACACCATCAAGGAGGAAAATTATGGGTCTCACCATCAACACCAACGTCGCATCCCTCAACGCCCAACGCAACCTGGGCGCATCCCAGATGAACCTCGGCAAATC
>JBFHWX010000054.1:0-18642 GCA_041599275.1 Desulfobulbales bacterium
AAAAATCCCCTGTGCGGCGTCTTCCTTGTGAAATCGTCCTCAACGTAGCCCAGCTACGCTTCCGGGCGATTTCACAACTCATCCTTGCTCAGGAAATTTTTTCCTTGATCTCGCCACGACGTTCATTTTGCAAGAGGCTCAGTGTTGTTCTTATTCAATATATTTTCTCCGCGGCATACTGCCTGACTCACCGCAGAGCGCCCCATGTTGAGCAGTTCTCCCACCTCCCGGCCGCTTGTTCCAAGGAGCCGCACCGCCAGATGGCATGCCACGGCCCGCGCTTCGGACTGCTTCGTCAGTCTGCTGCGAAAGTGGATGGCGTCGGCATCGAGGCCGCAGGGCGCGGCCACAACACCGATCAGATCAGGCAAGGTCGTGCCCGGAGCAAGCCTTTCCCGGAGGGGCTCTTCCTCCCGGAATCTGTCCACGAAGGCCCCGGAGCCGAGAATGCCCATACCCCGGCGGTCGGTCTTCTTCCAACCAGGACTTTACCAATTATCCGGGCAGGAATTTCAAAAATTGGTATTCTTGAACGGCCCGATGCGAAATGGGAGAACAGCTGCCATCACCGAGGAAGCAGACCGTGAAAATCACCATCCAACACCCAGAGAAAAACGAGCTCGACCGCTTGGGCGTCTCCGCCTGGCCGGTCTGGGAATGCGCGCCTTCCACCTTCGACTGGCACTACGACCAGGAGGAAGTCTGCTTCCTGCTGGAGGGCGAGGTCACGGTGAAAACGGCCAGCGGCGAGGTCCACATCGGCCCGGGCGATTTCGTCACCTTTGCCCGCGGCCTTCACTGTACCTGGACGGTAAATAAAGCGGTGCGCAAGCACTACAGCTTCCGATGAGCGCCTCTTTTCGCTTTCTGCACGCGGCGGACATCCACCTCGACAGCCCGCTCAGGGGGCTCGAGGCTTACGAGGACGCGCCCCTGGAGGAACTCCGGGCGGCCAGCCGGCGGGCCTTCGACAACCTGATCGAGCTGGCCATCGACGAGGGGGTCGATTTCCTGCTCATCGTTGGCGACCTCTACGACGGCGACTGGAAGGACTACAACACCGGGCTCTTCTTCGCTTCACGCATGGGCCGCCTGGAGCAGGCCGGGATCCGGGTCTTCATGGTCTCCGGCAACCACGACGCGGCAAGCCAGATCAGCGCCACCCTGCCGCTGCCGGCCAATGTCACGGTTTTTTCGCACAAAAAGGCGGAAACCGTGCTGCTCGATGACCTGGGCGTCGCACTCCACGGGCAAAGCTACCCGACCCGGGCGGTGACCGACAACCTGGCAACCGGCTATCCGCCGCCGCGGTCCGGTTTTTTCAATATCGGCCTGCTCCACACCTCGCTCACCGGCCGGCCGGGCCACGAACCTTACGCGCCGTGCAGCATCGACGAGCTCACCGCCCGGGGCTACGGCTACTGGGCGCTCGGCCACGTGCACCAGCGAGAGGTGGTACGAGAGGAGCCCCTGATTCTTTTCCCCGGCAGCATCCAGGGCAGGCATATCCGCGAAACCGGCGAAAAAAGCGCCACCCTCGTGAGCGTAGAGGGCGGCAGGATTGCCGAAGTTGACGAACGGGCCGTGGACGTCCTGCGCTGGTCGCTCTGCCGGGTGGCGCTCGGCTCCTGCGAAACCGAGCTCGATATCCACCAGGCGGTGCGCGAAGCCATGGAACGCGAGCGCGACCGGGCAGCAGGCCGCACCGTGGCCCTGCGCCTCGAGCTCACCGGCGCCTGCCCGCTCCACTCCCAACTGCTCGAGCGGATCGGCGCCTGGACCGACGAGTTCCGGGCAGTGGCGGCAGGCCTTGACGGGGTCTGGCTCGAAAAAGTGCGAAGCACCACCTCGCCTACAGGCAGCATCGAGGAGCTCGACCAGGACGGCCCCATCGCCGGACTCCTGCAGGCGGTGGATTCTCTCGACCTCGACGCCGAGGCCCTGGACCGGCTGGTGCCGGAACTGAGCGGGCTCAGGAACAAGCTGCCCGCCGAGTTGCTGAGCGGCGAGGAGCCCTTTCCCGACAGTTCGCCGGAGGCGCTTGCGGCGCTGCGGCGCGAGGTGCGGGAACTCTTGGTCGGCCGCCTCCTGCGCGGCGAGGTGCGGCCGTGATCCTCAGGCGCCTCGAGTTCAAGGCCTTCGGCCCCTTTACCGACCGCTCCCTGCTCTTCGACACCCGCAGCCCGGGCCTGCACATCGTCTTCGGCCCCAACGAGGCCGGCAAGAGCAGCTCGCTCCGGGGCCTCAAGGCCCTGCTCTACGGTTTTCCCGAGCGCACCGCCGACAATTTCCTGCATTCCAACGACCGCCTCCTGGTGGGCGGCCTGCTCGAGCACAGCGACGGCCGCCGCCTCTTTTTTCTGCGCCGCAAGAAACGCAAGGCCGACATCGTCGGTGAAGACGGCGCGCCCATCGATCCGGCGCTGCTCGCTCCCTTTCTGCACGGCGCCGAAGCCCCCCTCTTCGAATCCCTCTACGGCCTGAGCCACGAGACCCTGGTCCAGGGCGGCGAGGAGATCCTGGCTCTGAAAGGCGAGATCGGCCAGGCACTGTTCGCCGCCGGCGCCGGCATATCCTCCCTGCGGGCGGTGATCGAGGGCCTCGACAGGGAAGCGGAGTCGCTGTTCAAGCCCGCCGGCCAGGTGCCCCTCCTGAACACGGCCATCCGCCGCTTCAAGGAAGCCCAGAAGGAGGCCAGGGCCGCGGCGCTCTCGGCCAGGGACTGGCAGGAGCTGCGCAAAAGCCTGGAACGAGCCGGGTCGGAGCGGGCCGGGCTCAAAAAGGAACTGGACGAAACCAGCCGTGAATGCCGCCGGCTGGAACGGCTCCAACAGACGATTCCCGAACTTGCCGCCCTGCGGGCAAGAGAGGAAGAGCTGCGCAGCCTGGGCGAGGCCGTCCTGCTGCCCGCCGATTTCAATGAACACTACCAACGGGTGGCCCAGGAGCACCGGGAAGCCCGGTTGCAGCTCGAGCGGGACCGTACCCGGCTCGCCGGCCTCGACCAGAAGGCAGCCGCCATTACCCTGCCTGCCGCTCTTCTGGCCGAAGCCGCGCGGATCGACACCCTTCACCAAAAGCTCGGCGCCTATCTCGAAGCGCAGAAGGACCGGCCCGAGCGAAATGGCATGCGGATCAGCCTCCGCGAGGAAGCAGCGGCGCTCCTCGGCCTGGTGCGGCCGGATCTTCCCCTTGCCGAAGCGGAAAGCCTGCGCCCGGTGCTCGCCCGGCGGCGGAGCATCCAGGAGCTGAGCAGCCGCTTTGAAAAACTGGGCCAGCAGCTCAGTACGGCCCGGTCCGAAAGCCGGGACGCGCAGCGGGATCTGCAAGCCGCCGAGCGCCGCCTGGCCGCCCTGCCCCCGGAAGCGGACAGCGGCCCGCTTCTGGGTGTGGTGAAAGCGGCGCGCCGGGCCGGCGACCTGGATGCTCTTATCAGCCGGGAAACGGCCGAGTTACAACAGGAAAGAAGCGAAAGCGAGACCGCCTTCCTCCGTCTCGGGCTCTGGAGCGGGAGCCTCGAGGCCCTGCCCGCGCTCCATCTGCCGCTTGCCGAAACGGTCCAGCGCTTCACTGACAAGTTCGCGACCATCGAAGACCGGCGCCGGGTTCTGGAAACCGAGGCAAAGGAAACGGAGGGGGAACGGGAAGAGGTGGGGGCTGAACTCCGACGGCTCGAATACGACGGGGCACCGCCCTCGGAAAGCGATCTTGCCGAGGCACGGGAGAAGCGGGACGAGGCCTGGCGGCTTCTCCGGCAAAGACTCGAAGGCGGGAGAGCGGATGCCGAAGCCGCAGCCCCCCTCGCCGAAAGCGCCAATGCCTATGAAGGGCGGGTTGCCGAGACCGACCATCTGGCCGACCGGCTGCGGCGCGAGGCGGAGCGGGTGGCCACCGCAGCGGCGCTGCGGGCCCGCCATGAAAAGTTGGAGCGGACCCGCAGCCTGCTCGAGAGCCGCAGCACCCTTCTCGCAGAGGACGAGCGAACCCTCCGCGCCGACTGGCTGGCCGCCTGGCAACCGGCCGGCATAACCCCTCTTTCCCCCAAGGAAATGTCGGCCTGGCTCGGGCAGGTGGAAGGCGTGCGCTACCGGCTGACCGAGCTTTTCAGAAAACAGCGGCTACTGGAGGAGAAGGAAAGGGAGCGGCGCCACCTGCGCACCGACCTCGTCCGGGAGCTCGAAACTTTTGGTGAAACGAGCCTGCCCGCCGGAAACGAACTGGGCCCCGTCCTGCACCGGGCTGAAGCGGTGCTCGAAGCACACGCCGAGCGGGCCAGACAGCGAGCCTTGCTGCGGGAAAGCAGGCAGCAGGCCGAGAAAAAAGTCGAACGCTACCGGGAGGAGCTCACCAGCGCCTCCGAAGCCCTCTCGGCCTGGCAGGCGGACTGGCGCCGGGTTCTGGCCGGTCTGGGGCTTGCCGAGGAAATTGCACCGCCCGAGGCGATGGATCTGCTCGAGGCCCTGCAGGGTTGTTTCGAAAAACTCGACAAGGCGGAGGCGTTGCACAAGCGGATACGCGGCATCGACCGCGATGCGGCGCTGTTCGAGGCCGAGGTCGCGGAACTGGTGGCGGCGGTGACGCCCTGGCATGCCGAGGTTCCAGCCCCGGAGGCGATCCCCCGGCTGCGGGCCATGCTCGGCCAGGCCCAGAACGACGCGACGCTGGCCCAGAGGCTGGAAAGTGAACGGGAAGCCTTGGGCCGGGAGGTGGCGGCGGCGGAAAAAAGTCTGAAAATCGCGGACAGCATGATGAAGGAACTGCTCGAGCTTGCCGGTTGCCGGCAGCCCGACGAACTGCGGGAGGCCATCGTCCGCTCGGACGCCAAGCGGGCGCTGCTTGAAAAAATATCTGCCGGCCGGGAAAACCTGGCAAGAATTGGCGCCGGCTTGCCCGTGGAAGAACTCGCCCGCCAGGCCGAGGCCGCGCCCGCCGACGAACTTCCCGGCCGGCTTGAATTGCTCCGGCGCGAGATCGAGGAGAGGATTCAACCTCGGATCATGCGGGTTTCCGAGGAGATCGGCGAACTGGAGGGCAAACGCGCCGCCATGGACGGATCCGACCGGGCCGCCACGGCAGCCGGCCACATGGAGCAGGAGTTGGCCACCATCCGCCGGCATGCCGAGAGCTTCCTGCGCCTCAAGCTCGCCTCCAACATCCTGCGCAACCAGATCGAGCATTACCGGGAAGAGCACCAGGACCCGATCCTGAAACGAGCCGGCGATTTTTTCAGCAGCCTCACCCTGGGATCTTTTACCGGCATCCGGCCCGATATCGACGACCGCGGCACCCCGGTGCTGGTCGGCCTCCGCCCCGACGGCGGCTCGGCCCCGGTGGAGGGCATGAGTTCCGGCAGCCGGGACCAGCTCTACCTTGCCCTGCGGCTTGCCACCCTGGAGTGGCGCCTGCGGTCCCACGAGCCCATGCCGCTCATCGTCGACGACATCCTGATCAACTTCGACGATGCCCGCTCCCGGGCGACCCTCCGGGTCCTGGCCGACCTTGCGGAAAGGAACCAGGTCATCCTCTTCACCCACCACCGGCGGATCGCCGAAGAAGCGAGAGAACTCGAAAACGGCGAAGTGCTGGTGCACGAGTTGTGATGTGACACAAGACCGGCCGCAGCGGCTCACTACGAAAAACGCCGGCCGGGAGCTCTCCGCGTCCCGGCCGGCGCCAGTCTGGTCGTGCTTGCCGAGAGGGCTCAGTCGAAATCGTCCTCTTCGTCCTCCTCCAGGTCCTCCTCGTCCTCCATGTACTCCTCGTCCTCGTCCTCGGCACCTTCCACCGTGACGACTTCTTCCAAATCCTCCTCGTCGCCGCTCGCCTCGTCCTCGTCGTAAACAACGGTGGTTTCGTCCTGGTCTTCGGGCCTGGTTTTCGGCACCTTGGAGGGCGGCAACACGATGTCGCGGATCTTGGCGACCTCCTCCCTGACGTCGGAATCCGCCAGGCAGACCTCGCAGCGGCCGATGTGCTGCTCCATGAACGCCACCATCCTGGCCGGAGCCATGGTTTCCTCCTGGACCTGCACGTACCAGTTCTTAATCTGATTCAACAACCGATCACATTTCATCTTCTTGCCCCTTGCTTCGCAGAAACGCCGCTTTCCGGGAGTTAGCTTGCCAACGGGTGGAACCCGGTTCTCACGGCAAAATAAAATATACGAACTTGTCAGTAAATAAAACTTTGGGGTCGGTCGGCCGCCGCGCCGGAAGGGGCGCCGGAGAAAGAGATTGTTTTTCAGGCCGCGAGCCTATACAATGGCGGAGCCGGGCTGAACCCCGGCAGGCGCGGAAGTGGTAAGGGCACTGGTGGCCCTCCCGGACTTCAAATCCGGTGCGCCGGGTTAACAGCCTGGTGGGTGGGTTCGATTCCCATGCACTTCCGCCATTTCTCTCCTTCCTTCCCCCCCGATCCTCTCCCCCCGCCGCCTGCCGCTTGAGCAGCGGATGCCCCATGCTTTCGCGCTGTGCCGTGTAACGCTCGGCCACGCCGCGGGCGATGTTGCGGATGCGGCCGATGTAGCGGGTGCGCTCGGCCACCGAGATCGCCTTGCGGGCATCCAGCAGGTTGAAGGTGTGGGAGCACTTGAGGCAGTAGTCGTAGGCCGGCAGGATGAGATTCTTTTCGAGGAGCCTGTGGGCCTCGGCCTCGCAGGAATCGAAGAAGTTCACCAGAAAGGCGACGTTGGCCTCCTCGAAGTTGAAGGCGGAAAACTCCTTTTCGGCCTGATGGAAGATGTCGCCGTAGGTAACGGACTTGTTCCAGGCGATATCGTAAACGCTGTCCACCCCCTGCAGGTACATGGCGATCCGTTCGAGCCCGTAGGTGATCTCCACGGTGATCGGCTGCAGGTCAAGGGAGCCGGCCTGCTGGAAATAGGTGAACTGGGTGATCTCCATGCCGTCGAGCCAGACCTCCCAGCCCAGGCCCCAGGCACCCAGGGTGGGGGACTCCCAGTCGTCTTCCACGAAACGGATGTCGTGCTCAAGCAGATCGAGGTTGAATTTTCTGAGACTCTCCAGATAGAGATCCTGGACGTTGAGCGGCGAGGGCTTGAGCACCACCTGGTACTGGTAGTAGTGCTGCAACCGGTTGGGGTTCTCGCCGTAGCGGCCGTCGGTGGGCCGCCGCGAGGGCTGCACGTAGGCCGCGCGCCACGGCTCCGGCCCCAGGGCCCGGAGAAGGGTTCCCGGGTGAAAGGTGCCGGCCCCCACTTCCATGTCATAGGGCTGCTGGATGGCGCAGCCCTGCTCCGCCCAGTAGCGGCTCAGTTCTAAAATGATATCCTGAAAATACATATGCCGTTTTTTTAACCTGTTGAAATGATATCTCCAACGGCTCCAGACCGGGCGCCGCAGACGCCGGCCGGGAAACCGCTTTTTGCACGTGCATCGCCATTAAAACCTGCTAAAATACCCCATTTCAATAAAATTGTCTAAAAAAGATGCAGGCAGGGAATGACAATCCACCAGAAAAAAAACATGAACGATTTCATAGAACTCCGACAAAAATCCGCTGAAATTACCGATCTCCGGCTGGTCATGGCCCTTCTGCAGTGGGATCAGGAAGTCATGATGCCGGCCGCCGCCGCGCCGGACCGCGCCTCCCAGTGCGCCACCCTGAGCCGGGTCCTGCACCGGGCGGAAACCGCTGCGGAGCTGGGCGGGCTCCTGCAGCGGGCCGCCGGCCGGGCAGCAGGGGCCGGGGATGCCGAGCGCGGCCTGTTGCGTGTCATGCAGCGAGATTACCAGCGGCAGACCAGGTTGCCCGAGGACTTCGTGGCCGACTTCGCCCGCCTCACCTCCGAGTCTCTGGAGGTCTGGGTGACGGCGCGGCAACAGTCCGACTTCGAGCGCTTCCGGCCCCAGCTCGAAAAAATCGTCGCCATGAGCCGGCAGCAGGCGGACTACCTCGGTTATGCCGAGCACCCCTACGACGCGCTCCTCGACCTGCACGAGGAAGGGCTCACCACCGCTCGGGTGAGCGCGCTCTTTGCCGAGCTCAAAGGCCCGCTGGTCGACCTTGCCCGGCAGCTCGCGGGCAGGCCCCAAACCGACGAATTCGACCCGGACCGGGTACAGCCGCCCATGGGGCTCGAAGACCAGGTGCGGGCCGGCGAAGAGCTGCTGGCCGCCATCGGCTACGATTTCCGGCGCGGCCGCCAGGACCGCTCGGCCCACCCGTTCAGCACCACCCTGGGCCACCACGACCGGCGGGTCACCAACCGCTACCGGCCGGAGTCGCTCGAATTCGTGTTCAGCGCCCTGCACGAGGGCGGCCACGCCCTCTACGAGCAGGGCATCGCTCCGGCCCATGCCGGCTGCCACCTCGACACCGGGGTCTCTTTGGGCATCCACGAATCCCAGTCGCGGCTCTGGGAAAACATCATCGGCCGCTCGCCAACCTTCTGGAAAAACCGCTACCCCCGGCTGCAGGAAATCTTCCCCGAACAACTGAAAACGGTCTCCCCGGAGGACTTTTTCGCCGGCATCAACCGGGTACGGCCCGGCCTCATCCGGGTGGAAGCCGACGAGGTCACCTACAACCTTCATGTGCTGGTGCGCTTCGAGCTCGAGAAGGCGCTCATCGAGGGCAGCATAAAGGTTGCCGAGCTGCCGGAGCTCTGGAACCGGAAATACGAAGAGTACCTGGGCGTCCAGGTTCCCGACCAGGCCCGGGGCGTGCTCCAGGACATCCACTGGGCCCACGGCAGCATCGGCTATTTTCCCACCTACACCCTCGGCAACCTGGCGGCGGCCCAGATCTGGAACGCCTATACGGCAAGCGAGCCGCGGGCCGGGCAGATCATCGAAAGCGGCGACCTTTCCACCGTCCGCCTCTGGTTTGCCGATAAAATCTACCAACACGGTTCGGTGTACGCCCCCGATGAGCTGCTTCAGCGGATCTGCGGCGAGCCCCTCTCCCCAAGGCCCTTTCTCGACTATCTGTGGACAAAGTACCTCCCGCCGCAACCCTGACCGCCAGGATCTCAAAAAACCATGACCGAACTCGTCGACTTCAACCTGATCCGCAAGATTCTTGAAACCCTGCGCACCGTGGCCGTGGTGGGCTGCTCCCCAAAACCCGGCCGGCCGAGTCACGACGTGGCCCGCTACCTGGTGGCGGCGGGATTCACCGTGATTCCGGTGAACCCCGGCCAGCACGAGATTTTGGGCCTTCCCTGCTACCCGGATCTGGCCGCGGTGCCCTGCCCGGTGGATGTGGTGAACATCTTCCGCCGGCCCGAAGAGGTGCCCGCCGTGGTGGAAGCGGCCATCGCCAAAAAGGCAAGGGTGGTCTGGATGCAGGAGGGGATCGTGCACCGCGAGGCGGCCCGGAGGGCGCAAGAGGCGGGGCTTTGGGTGGTGATGGACCGCTGCATCAAGACCGATTACCAGAATCTGGTGGCTGGCCGCTCAGGATGAAAAAGCCCTTTCTTTTTCCTTCGTCGGCAAAGGCAGCCCAGCCCCTTGAGCCTCTTGCTTCCTCAGGGCGTGCCGGGGGACTCTCTCGGCCACAAGCATGTAGCCACTTCGAACACAAAAGCCCGATTTCCCGCAACTCTTCGGGCTGAAGAAGCAAAACCTTGCCCGCGCCGCTGTCGCGGCAACCTGCCCGTTCCTATCCGGCAGGGGCGTCCAGCACCTGCCGGATTTTTTCGGCCAGCAACCGGGCCGGGACCGGCTTGGCGAGAAAGGCCACCCCTTTCTCGCTCAGCACCCCATGCTGGTTCAGAACGTCGTCGGTATACCCGGAGACGAACACCACCCGCAGACCGGGTCGCTCCGTCTTCAGGCACCGGGCCAGTTCGCCGCCGTTCACCTCGGGCATGACCACATCGGTCAGCAGCAGGTGGATAATTCCATCGTAGTCCCGGCTCCTGTCCAGGGCCTGGCGGCCGTTTTCAGCCATCAGCACCCGGTAGCCCAGCCTGCCGAGCAGGCTCTCGACAAAATCGCGGATCGCCCCGTCGTCCTCGGCCACCAGCACCGTTTCGCTGCCCCGTGGCAAAGCAGCCGCGCCTGTGGCCGAATCTCCCTCCACCTCGACCTCCTCCTGGCAGAGAGGCAGGAAGATCCGGAACTCGCTGCCCCTTCCCTTTTCGCTTTCCACCTCGATGAAGCCGTTGTGCTGGCGGATGATGCCCTGTACCGTCGACAGCCCCAGGCCGGTGCCCTTGCCCACCTCCTTGGTGGTGAAGAAAGGGTCGAAGATCTGCCGCAAAACGTCGGGCTCCATGCCGGTTCCGGTGTCCCGCACCGAAAGCGACAGATAGCGGCCGGCCGGCGGCTGGCCACCGGCCGCGTACTCCACCTCGGCGGTGCTTATGGTGAAGGTGCCGCCCCCGGGCATGGCGTCCCGGGCATTCACCGCCAGGTTCATCAGAACCTGCTCCATCTGGCCGGCGTCGGCCATAACCATGCCGATATCGGCGTCGGTCTCGATCCGCAGCTCGACGTCTTCGCCGATCAGCCGCCGCAGCATCTTGACCAGGTTGTGGATCACTCCGTTGAGATTGAGCGGCATCATCTCCAGGACCTGCTTGCGGCTGAAGGCCAGGAGCTGGCGGGTGAGCCCGGCGCCGCGCTCGGCGGATTCCCTGATCACCCGGAGATCGGCGGCCAGCGGGCTGCCTGCGTCCAGTTCGGTCAGGACGAGATCGGCGTAGCCGAGGATGGCGGCCAGGATATTGTTGAAATCGTGGGCAACGCCACTGGCCAGCCGGCCGATCGCCTCGTTGCGCTGCATGTGCAGCACCTGCTTCTCGAGGGAGTGGCGCTCGGCGATGGCCCGCTCGCGGTCGGTGATGTCCTCGACAAAGAGCAGGGCCTTGGTTTGGTCGCCCTCCCGGAGCGGCACCCCGGTAACGTTGCGGATGAAGGGCTCCTTGCCGGGAAGTGCGGCGTAGCTCACCGCCCCTTCGAAAAAGGAGGACCCGGCCAGAACGTTGCGTATCTTTTCTCCGAACCCGGCCAGACGGATTGCCGGCAGGTCGTCCACCGCATTCTGCCCGGAAAACTCGAAACCCTCCTCCCGGCCCATCCTGATCATCGCCGGGTTGACGTATTCCACCCGGCCGCCGCCATCCACCACCAGGATGCCGAGGGGCGAGCTGCGCAGGATGTTGCGGGCCGCCTGCAGAGCGCTCCGCACCTGCTCCTCGGCCCGCACCCGGTCACCGATGTCGCGGACCACATGGATGATGCCGATGATCCGGCCGCCTTCATGCTCGAAGCGGGGCAGGGCCTTTATTTCCAGATGTTTGCCGAGGTGCGGCTCATAAATTTCGTTCACCGACGACACGCCGTCCTGCAGGGTCTGGCAGCTCGGGCAGCCCTCGGGCGCGCAACCGGTGCCGTGGTAGGAGATGAAGCACTTGCGGCCGAGGATCTCCTCCATGCGCAGGCCGAGAAGCTGTTCCGCCGCCCGGTTGGCGCGCAGGATATTGTATTCGGCGTCGTGGATGGTGATGGCGTCGTTGATGATGTCGAAGGTTTCCTCCCAGTCCTCCTTGGCGGCGAGCAGCAGGTCTTCCATGGCCCGCCGGTTGGTGATGTCGTGGAGGGCGACGGTAAGTTGCCCAGGCCCGGAGCTCAGGGTCAATTCCAGGGGAAAAAGACTGCCGTCCCCGTGAATCCCCTGCACCTCCATGGGCGACACCTCCTCCCCTGGATTCTGCCGCAGTTGCCGCAGAACATCGACAAACCGCCGCTGGTCCCCGTTGGCAAGCAATTGCACGAACGGCCTGCCCGCTTCCTGCTTCCCAAACATCTCCCGGGCGGCACGGTTTGAAAAAAGCATGCGGCCGCAGTGATCTAATGAAACGATGCCGTCGCGGAGCGACTCCACCAGCCCCCGGTGCTTTTCCTCGGAAAGCCGGATTTCATCGGTCTGTTTTTCCAGGCGCCGGGAGGCCCGCCAGAAGGTGGTGAAAAGAGTGAGGTAGAGCAGCAGGCAAAACAGCAAAGCAGCGGTCCAGGTCCGGGCCGCGATCCGGGAGAGGTCCTCGTCGAGGCGGCCGGTGCGCTGGTAGAGTTCCACCACCACCATCCCCGGCCCCAGCCCGCTCAGCACCACCGGCACATAAAGCTCGAGAAGCCGCTCGACCCTGATCTCGGCTTTGTATTTTTCGCGGAACTCGGTGGCGGAAAGAACTTCGCTCACCACCTCGCCGGCCAGGGCCCGCCGCAGGGACTGGTCGCCGGGAGAACTTTTTCCCACTTCGTTGAAATCGTCCGACCAGATGACCCGGCCGTCCCGGCTCCAGAGCTTGATGCGCTCGATGGCGGAGCCCAGATAGAGGTGATGCATGCGGCGGGAAAGGAGGTCGTATTCCTCGCGGGTTTGGGGCGGCAGAAAATCCTCGGGCTCGAGTTCGCGCTGCACCTCGGCCCGCACGAAATCGGCGACCATGTCCGCGCTGCGGTGCAGCATGTTGGCGGTGATGGCCTGGGAGAGAATCCTGCCGAACAGCAGGCCGAGCACGGCCAGGGCCAGAAAGGCAAGCAGGGAAAAACGCTGGAGCAGGGTCATAAAGCACCGATGACATGGTTACCGGGAAGGGGGGTCTGTCCTGCCCACATCCTTTTGAATTTACGGACAGAGGGCAGGAGTGTCAACAGCGGATTCGAGGCCCCGGTTCAATCCCCTGACAGCTTTGAAAAAACCGAATTCTTTCCGGGCACTGCGACAATATGCCGCATTTCCCCCACGCACTCTCCATGGTATGACCATCCCACCATGTGGTAGGAGGGGAGCAACGCGCCCGCCGCCGGCGGCCTGCTTTTCATCGGTTTCTGAGAGACGACAGGGAGAACATCGTGCGCATCACTGCAATCATCGCAAACATCGGGGCGGCGGCACTGGCCGCCGCACCCGCCTTCGGAGCCGAAGTCCGGCAGGAGCTCGACGCCATCAGCGTCACCGCCACCCGGCTCGAGCGCCAGACCGCCGAGGTGCCGGCCTCCATCGCCGTGGTCGGCCAGGAGCAGATCAAGGACTCCAAGATGTTCAACCTCAAGGAGGCCCTCACCGGCACCCCCGGGGTGCTGATCGACACCAAGAACCAGGGCTACGACGCCCGCCTGATGATCCGCGGCGCCGGGCTCAAGGCCAATTACGGCATCCGCGAGATCATGGTGCTGCTCGACGGGGTGCCAATCACCGACCCGGACAGCTTCACCCGCCTCGATTTCATCGACACCCAGCTCATCGAGCGGATCGAGGTGGTCAAGGGCCCCAACTCGACGCTCTGGGGCGCCAACGCCGCCGGCGGGGTGATCAACATCATCTCCAAGGACCCCCTCAAGGAGCAGGGCGGTACGGTCAAGGTCGGCTACGGTAGCGAGGAAACCGGCAACCTGCACCTCTCCTACAGCGACTCCCTGGGCGACTCCTGGTTCTACTCGGCCAGCGGCTCCCACCGCCGTTCGGAAAACTCCTGGCGCGGCCGCAACGAATTCGACACCACCCAGGTTTCCTTCGCACCCACCATGGTGCTCGAGGACGGCACCAGTTGGGCGACCCGGATCAGCTACTCCGACGCCAATCTGCAACTGCCCGGCTCCCTCAACCAGGCCCAGTTCGAGGAGTACCTCGACAGCGGCGAGGCCAAGGAAAGCGACGGCCCCTGGCAGTTCTCCGGGCGCTACTCGGACACGGTCTTCGTGAGCAGCAAACTCACCAAAGAAATCGGCAGCTTCGAGTTCATCCCGCTGCTCTTCTTCAACCACTGGACCCACACCCACCCGGTGACCGGCCGGATCAATGAGAGCGACACCTACAGCCTCGGCACCGATATCCAGATCAACCATAAACATGCCCTGTTGGGCCGCGAGGGGGTGGCCACCGGCGGTGTGACCGTGCGTTACGACGATTCGGACACCGATTATTTCGAGTATGCCGACTACACCGCCACCCCCGCCGGCCGGATCACCGCCGTGCTCTCCGACCGCAAGGGCGACCTCGCCGAACAGAACACCCGCAAGACCCTGCTCTGGGGCGCTTATCTGCAGGAGTCCCTGCGGCCGGCGGAGCGCTGGCTGGTGGACATGGGGGTGCGCTACGACATGGTGGGCTTCGACGTCTCCGGCACGGTCTTCAGCGACTACAATTGGGGCACCGGCTCCTATGTGACCAACCCGGTGCCCGAAGCGCTCGACGTCGACAAGACCTACAACGCCATCTCGCCCCGGATCGGCGTCTCCTGGGAAGTGGTGGAGGATGTGCATCTCTTTGCCAACGCCTCCACCGGGATCCAGACCCCGACCGACAGCGAGCTCACCGAGAACCCGGATCTGGAACTGGTCACCGTGCAGAACTACGAGACCGGTCTGAAGGCCCAGGGCAAGATCTGGTCCATCGACACCGCGGTCTACTTCTCGCCGGTGGAAGACGAGGTGGTCAAGGTGGTGGACGGCTACTCCACCACCTACGTCAACGCCGGCAAGACCGAGAAGAAGGGTTTCGAGGCCAGCGCCACCCTCAGGCTGCCCAAGGGCTTTCAGCTCGGCGCCACCTATTCGTACACCGACTACACCTTCGACGAGTTCTCGGAGCCGGTGCGCACCGGCCCCACGGTGACCGACGTCGACCGCTCCGGCAACACCCTGCCCTACATCCCCACCCACCAGTACTCGCTCTCCGCCGGCTACCGCCATGCCTGCGGCTTCAAGGCCCGGCTCGAGACCCATACCTGGGGCGAGTACTGGATGGACAACGCCAACACCGAGAAATACGAGGGTTACGACTTGGTCACCAACCTGATGCTGGGTTTCGAAAAAGGTTCCTGGGACTTCACCCTCTCCGTCGACAACCTGTTCGACGACCTCTACTCGGTGGAGACCACCAAGGACACCGCCGGCAAGATCCTCTACAAGCCGGCCGCACCCCGCTCGGCCATGGCCCGGCTGGTGTACCGGTTTTGACGGAGAGGATGGAAAGGTAAAAGGATAAAGGTCTGAAGAGCCGGTCCTATGCTGAAAAAAAAACCGTCGAGAAGATGGAAAAGGCTGGGTCTGCTGCTGGTCGCCGGCGGCATGCTTTCGGGGAATGCCGGCCCGGCCGCAGCGGCGCTCCAGCCCCTGTGGCTGGGCCTGGCCCCGGGCAGCGGCCTGGGGCCGGAGTGCTGCGAGGTGCCCGAAGAATTCAGGGCAACGGCGGGGCCGCCGCAGGACGGCGATAAAGCCGCGGGCCGGCCGGACGCTGCCAGGGCCAACCGGGGCGGCGGCAAGCCGGCCCGCTTCGAATCCGAGCACCGGCCGCTGCCGGTCCGCGCCTATTTCCTGCAGCCATCCCAGCTCGGCGCCGACCTCACCGCCTTCCTCCAGAAGGCCGACAGCACCACCATGCCGGCGGAAATCACGGTGGAAGGCGGCAACCAGAAGATCTCCTTTCGCGCCGCCATGGGCGAGGGGCCGATGCACGGGCCCAACAACCTCTACGTTGTGGCGAGCCACGTGGAAGGCGACACCCTCGTCGTGCGCACCGCCAAGTGGTGCACCCTGCACCACAACTGCGGCTGGGGCCACGACCACAAGTTCGACGAGGGGCGGCTAACGGCCCGGAGCTGCAACCTGGTTCCCTTCGAAATCGTGGCCCACGATCTGTGGGACCAGAACTTCCACTCCCGGCTCATGTCCGGCGACGAGCTCCGGCTCGACGTTCTCTTCCGCAACCGGCCGGCGGCCGGCGCCACCCTGCGGGTGGTTTCCGAAAAGGGCTGGGTGCGGGAAGTGAAGACCAATGCCGACGGCCGGGCCACGGTGCAGATGATCCGCGATTCCTACCCCGCCGCCTGGAGTCTCTTCGACCGCAACGAACAGGGAGAGGTGCGGATCGAGGCGCGCCACGCGGTGGAAGAGGCGGGCACCCACAAGGGCCGGCCGTACCGGCGGATCGAGATGGTAACCACCTTCCCCTGGCGCTATTACCCGGCCCGGCGCGACTACATGTCACTTTCCCACGGCCTGCTGGTGGTCACGGTGACGGCGGCGGCGAGCGGCCTGGCGCTCTTTCTCCACCGCCGGCACCGCTCGCGACCTCGCCGGGAGATCGTTTTTGATGAAAGGTCTTGAAAAAATACGCCATCGCCTCGACCAGGGGTCCGTCTCCTGGCTGCGCCAGTGGCTGCAGGTCGCCTTTTTCCTGCTGCTGGTCTACGGTGGCGCCCTGGCCCTGAACCTCGGCGACCGGCTGCCCACCTTCGCCTGCGTGTTCAACGACGCCCGGGGCGGCTCCTGCTACCTCATGGGCTTCCAGCACCAGATGGCGATGCCCTTTGCGCAGCTCTTCTCGGGGCGCGGCATCGGCGTGCTCATAGGTCTTGCCACCTTTGCCGGTTTTTTTCTGCTCTTCAACAAGGCCTGGTGCGGCTTCGCCTGCCCCCTGGGCACCCTGCAGGACTGGATCACCCTTGTGCGCCGGAAACTGAAAATTCGCTACTCGAGCTATGGCAAAAACAACTTTGCCCGGCTCTCCAAGATCAAGTACGTGCTGCTGGCACTGCTCATCCTGCTGCCCATGGCCATGGGCAACTCGATTGCCGGTCTGCCCAAGCTCAGCCACGACTTCGAGGTGCCCTTCTGCATGATCTGCCCGGGCCGCCCGCTGCTGCCGCTGTTCACCGGCGACCTGTCGCAGCTCGCCATCGATTTCTCGTCAAAGACCAAGCTCGTCTTCACCGGCCTCGGCATGCTGGTCACCGGCCTCTTTCTCACCGGCTCCCTGGTGAAGCGCCGCTTCTTCTGCCTGTTCTGCCCGATGAGCGCCTTCCACTACCTCTTCTCGAAATTCGCTCTGCTTCGCCTCGTAAAGGACGGAGCCCGCTGCACCCGCTGCGGCAACTGCTACCGGGCCTGCGACGTCGGTATCCACGCCATTGCCGACGATATTGCAAGCCGCAACATGGTCAAGGACGACTGCATGATGTGCCTCAAATGCATCGAAGCCTGCCCCGAGGACGGCTGCCTGCAGGCCCGTTTTTTGGGTCTGCCGGTTTACACCTCCACCGCCGCCGGCTTTTTCCGGCGAGCAGAGATGCCCGATGAACGATGACCGGCAAGCCCGCATGCGGCGGACCACGGCCCTGCACCTGGCCATGGAAGGCACCGAGATGCTGCGGCGGATCAAGGATTTTCCAGGCACCCCGAAGGCCATGGACTACTTCTTCGACCTGTTCCGCGACCGGGCAAACGGCCTGCGGCCCCCTGGTCGCCTGGAAAAATCGGTGGCCACCCTCTGCGTGCAGGTGCCCGACGAACTGATCCGGGCCTGCGGCGCCCGGCCGGTGCGGCTCTGCAGCGGTGCCCGGGCCCACGAGCAGGTGGGAGCGGAGATCATGCCGGCAAAATCCTGCCCGCTGGTCAAGGCGACCCTGGGCTTGCTGGAAGCGGGAGGGCCGCCGGAAAAACTCTCGGGCATCGTGGTGCCGGCCACCTGCGACCAGAAACGGAAGATGGCCGCCCTGCTGGCCGAACAGGGTCACGCCGTGCATCTGCTCGAAATGCCACCGGTGAAGGACTCGGAGGGAGCCCGCTTCTATTGGCAGGAATCGGTGAAGGAACTGGCTCTGCGCCTCGAGGAGTGGACCGGGGTTCGCCTGAAGCGCAACGCCCTGCGCCGGGCCATGGCCGAACGGGCCGCTGCCGGCAGCGCTTTCCGCAGGCTCTATGCCCTGCAGCGCCAACGGCCGGCGCCGCTTGCCGGCACCAACCTGCTGCTGGTGGCCAACAGCTTTTTCTTCGACGACATCGGGTCCTGGACCCGTGCGCTGGCAGCGCTTTGCGACGAGCTCGAAGAACGTCTTGCCCAGGCACAGGGAGCCGCCGGCCCGCATGCCCCCCGCCTGCTCCTCACCGGCTCGCCGCCGGTTTTCCCCAATTTCAAGCTGCCGTTGCTCGCCGAGGAAGCGGGGGCCGTGATCGTGGCCGACGAGCTCTGTTCCTCGGCCCGGCTCCTGCACGACCAGCCCATCGTGGGCGAAGGGAGCCTGGCCGACATGCTGCCGGCCCTGGCCGACCGGGCGCTCAAACCCTGCACCTGCCCGTGTCTCGCCGACAACCGGGACCGCTTGCGCCGCCTCGTCACCCTCGCCGCCGACCACCAGGCCGACGGCGTGCTCTACCAGTGCTTTTCCGGCTGCCTGCCCTACGAGCTCGAACAGCGGCAGGTGGCGGCGGCGCTGGCGGCAAAGAACATCCCCATGCTGTTTGTCGAAACCGACTACTCCCCCGAGGACATGGGCCAGCTCTCCACCCGGGTGGAGGCCTTTCTGGAGGCGATCCGGGGAAGGAAGAGGAAGAGAAGTGAGCAACTGTGATAGCTGTCAATCATTTTCACCGTTGCACAAAGAGAGTCAGCCGCGCGAGCGGCCTTCCTCTGGAGCCCCGGCACGGGGCGACGACGCAGTTCCCATTGGCACGCAGCCGAGCACCGCAGCGGTGGCCGGAAAAAGGAGTTTGAACTGTCTGAGCCACGCTGTTTGTGGCGAGTTTTCAAACTCCCGGCAACCGCGAGGACGCGCAGGGCATCCCGCCCCCGGCGGGACAAGTGACACGGGCGCCCTTTCTTTTTGTTCTTTTCTTTGGGCAAACAAAGAAAAGAACGCCCCGCCGGCGAGGCGGCCAAAGGTTTGGAGTG
>JBFHWX010000055.1:0-18593 GCA_041599275.1 Desulfobulbales bacterium
CACCGCAAAACCTACAAGGCCCTGGAGGCGAAGCTCCAGGAAATCGACCGGCTGGCCAGCGCCTCGCCCGGCCGGCTCGCCCTGGGCCCCGGCGACTACGTCCGGCATCTCGAATTCGGCGGCCGCACCAGAAGATACGTCATCCATGTACCGCCGGGCTACTCCACCGGCCGGCCATGGCCTCTGGTGATCAATTTCCACGGTGGCGGCGGCTTCGCCCACGCAGCCAGGGTGCAGAGCAACATGGACCAAAAAGCGGACCAGGCCGGCTTCCTGGCGGTCTACCCCGACGGCACCGGCCTGCTCGACTCCCGAGGGCTGACCTGGAACGCCGGCCAGTGCTGCGGCTATGCGGTGGACAACAATATCGACGACGTGGGCTTCACCCGCTTCATGCTCTCGGATCTCTCCCGGCTCTTCGCCGTGGACCACAACCGGATTTACGCCACCGGCCTCTCCAACGGCGCCTTCATGTCTTACCGGGTGGCCTGCGAGCTCTCCGACCAGATCGCCGCCATCGCGCCCATCGCCGGGGTGATGACGGTGGATTCCTGCCGGCCCCGGCGGCCGGTGCCGGTTATCCACTTTCACGGCACCGAGGACGAGTTTTCGCCCTACCACGGTGGGGTGGGCAAAAAATCGTTTTCCAAGGTGAATTACCGGTCCGCGCCGCAGACGGTCTCCGAATGGCTGCGGTTCAACAACATTGCTCCCACTCTCGCGAGCCAGGCCAGGATGAACGGCGCCACCGTCACCAGCTACCGCAACCCGATGGGAGCGGAGGTGGTGCTGGTCACCCTTGAAGGCATGGGGCACACCTGGCCGGGAGGCACCCGGCTGTTGCCCAAGAAATACGTGGGCGGCCTGGCCGGCTCCGTCGATGCCAACGACATGATGTGGGATTTCTTCCAACGCCATCCCCTGAACGCCGGGCCCCGGTATTGATGGAAGCAGTGGCGCGGGACATAACCACCGCTTCCGGAGGCCGGGGCACGCCGCTTTCCGAGCGGAACTTCGTGCCGGTGGCCCTGCACGGCTTCGGGGACCCGGCCAACGCCTATGCCCATTCCATGGCCTGGTTCAACGGCTGCCTCTACGCGGGAGTGGCGCGCTACTGCTACCACGCCAACCGTCCCTACGACCTGCAGAACAGCTTCAGGGCCTTCCCGGTCCAGCTTCGCCGCTTCAACTGGGAGCTCGACTGGCGGGCCCGCATCTGGCGCTATGACCCCGAGGCCCGCAACTGGCAGAATGTCCATGTCTCCCCCACGTGCATGGGCAACAAAGGCTTCGAAGTGCCCCGGCATCTGGGTTTTCGCGACATGGCGGTGTTCCGTGGCGACAGCGATCCGGAGCCCTCCCTCTACACCGTTTCCTGGGGCTCCCACATGGGTCTCGGCCCCTTCGTGCTGCGCTGCCGGGACGGTGCCACCTTCGAGGAGGTCGGCGCCGGACAGCGCCAGTACTTCGGATCCCAGACTCTGCGGGCCCTGGCCGTGTTCAAGGGCAGGCTCTTCACCATCCCCACCGGCCGCGACTCCGGCATCGACGGCGCCCATGATTTTCAGGCCGGGGTGGTGCTCGAAAGCACCGACCCGACCCACGGCGGCTGGCGGGTGGCGAGCCCCCCCTTCTTCGGCGACCCGGGCAACGTCATGCTGTTCGACATGGCGGTCTTCAACGGTTTTCTGTACGTCGGCACCATGAATCCCTATGAAGGGTTTCAGGTCTGGAAGACCAACGGGGAAGGAGAGCCGCCCTATGCGTGGCACCGGGTCCTCTCCCACGGCGCCTACCGTGGGCGGCGTAACGAGGGCACCTGCAGCTTCTGTGCCTTCGGGGACAGCCTCTACATCGGCACCGGCATCTACGCCGGCGGCTATGACCGGATCTACGACGTCGGCCCCGGCGCCCCGGAACTGCTCCGCCTGCACGCCGACGATTCCTGGGAGCTGCTGGTGGGCGAGCCCCGGCAGACCCCGGTGGGCCTCAAGGTGCCGGCCAGCGGCCTTGGCCCCGGCTTCAACAACCCGTTCGCCGGCTACATCTGGCGGATGTGCGCCCACGACGGCTGGCTGTACGCCGGCACCCTGGTGTGGAGCCCGTGGCTGCCCTTTGCCAACGTCGATCTGTGGCCCGAGCAGATCCGCAAAATTGCCGCCGCCCTGCCGCTGGAGACCATCGTCGAAAAATTCGGTGGCTTCGACCTCTGGCGCAGCCGCAACGGGCGCCAGTGGCAGCCGGTGACCCGGGATGGTTTCGGCAATCCCTTCAACGTCGGGGTGCGTTCCATGGTCTCCACTCCATACGGCCTGTTCGTCAGCAGCGTCAATCTGTTCGGCCCCGAGGTGGCGGTTGAGCGCGCCGCAGGCTGGCGCTACGAGTTGAACCCAAGGGGCGGCCTGGAGGTCTGGCAGGGAAGCCTTGAGCCACCTGGCCGCAGTACAACCATCGAGTCGGAGCCCCTGCGGCCCTTGGACTCCAGGAAGAACTGCGCCGCTTTCGGCCCACGCCGCAAACCCGCCGATCTGCTGGACGAATTCTACAACGGCAGCGCCTGGCGCCATGTCGGCTTCTGGGAAGAAAAGACGAAGTCGGCGGCGGAGGCCTGCGAGAACCTGGTCGGCCACCTGGTCTCCTTCCTCCGCCCCGAAATGGAGAGCAATCTGCGCCGGATCATAAGCCCGCTGGAGATGGAGGCCTACGCCCGCGACCAGCTGGCCGGCCAAAAAAAGGAAACAACGGGGCAGCAGGCGGAACCACTGGTGGTCCACGACCTGAGCCATCGCTCCTGGGTCACCTCCCGGTACCTGACCACCCTGTTCCCAAACTGGCGGATCACCAGCAGGGTGGGATCCAGGGACGAACTGGCCCACGGCCGCCACCATCACCCGCAAGGCGCGTTCGAGGTGGATGGACGGTTTCTTGCCGGCGCCGGGACAGGCAGCTCCGATCTCTGCATCTGCGTCGAAGGGCTCAGCCGCTGGGGCGGCCGAAAAAAAATGTTGCGAAAGATGCACAGTCTGCTGAAACCCGGGGGCCGGCTGCTCTGCACCGACATGTTTTGCGAGGAGGAAAAAAAACAGCCCGGCATCGAGGACTACCAACGCCTACTGGCCGCTGCCGGCTTCGAGGATATCGAGGTCTTCGACCTGACCCGTCCCTGCGGCACCGCCTTCCGCAAGGCCTATCTCAAGTTCCTGCTTCTGCAGGAAACCGGCGCCACCGCCACCGATGCGGCCCTCGACGCTTTCAAACAGGCCGTGCCCGGGGCGGGCGAGGTTATTGCCGGTTATTTCCTCCTCCGGGCAAGCAGAAAACAACGAAGCGCAACAAAAGGAATTTTCAGCACATGGTGAAAAGGTGAACAGCAACATGGAAGCGACCAGGCACGTTGACGGAGAGAACAGGGCCGCCCTCAACCGGCTGTACGACAGCCGTATGTACGACTCCCTGATCGACGAGCTCTACGAAAACTCCGGCTACCTCAACTTCGGCTACTGGCGACCGGAAACCGAAACCGCCAGGGAGGCCAGCGAAAACCTGATGGCCGAGCTCCTCGCCATGCTGCCGGAAAAGAAGGGGCGCATCCTCGACGTGGCCTGCGGCAAAGGGGCGACCAGCCGCTACCTCCTGCAGCACTATGCCGCACCCGATATAACCGGCATCAACATCTCAGAAAAACAACTCGAGTCGTGCCGGCTCCTCGCCCCCGGCTGCACGTTCCTGCTGATGGACGCGGCAGCGCTCCAGTTCGATGACGAAACCTTCGACACGGTGCTCTGCGTCGAAGCTGCCTTTCACTTCGACACCCGGCTCCGCTTCCTGCAGGAGGCGTGGCGGGTCCTCAAGCCCGGGGGCAGCCTGGTCCTCTCCGATGCCCTGATCAGTGGCAGCAACCGGCAGCAGCGCCCGCACTTTCCCGCCGCCAACTTCGTGGAGAGCCTGGACGATTACCGGCTGGTCCTGCGGCAGGCTGGATTCGACGAAGTGACGGTCCGCGACGCCACCGCGCAGAGCTGGCAGGGTTGCTTCTGGCATGTGGTGCGCTTTGCCCACGACAAGTTCCTCTTCGGCCAGATCGACGCCCAGCAGCTCTATGCCTTCCTGGACCGGATCTACCGCCTGGCCGTGGACCTCTGGGCCTACGTCCTGGTCAGGGCCCGAAAACCCCTTGAGCGCGGAGCGCGCCTGTTATGAAAACCTTCGAGATCGCAGCGGACTGCGCCCCCAACAGGGAAGGTTACGACTCCCTCATGTACTGGCCGCCCCTGCTCGAATATTACTGCCACAGCGACTTCGTCAATTACGGCTACTGGCAGAAGGATACCGCCGACGCCCGCCAGGCCTCCGAACTGCTGGTGGAAAAGCTCCTGCGGTTCCTGCCCGCGAGAGCAGGCACCATTCTCGACGTGGCCTGCGGCAAGGGGGCTTCGACCCGCTATCTGCTCCGCTCCTTTGCCGCTTCGCAGATAATCGGCATCAACAACTCGCCGGCCCAGCTCGAAACCTGCCGCCAGAACGCCCCCCAGTGCGACTTCCGCCTGATGGACGCCGTGCAGCTCGATTTCCCGGACCAATCCTTCGACACCGTGCTCTGCGTCGAAGCGGCCTTTCACTTCAACACGAGGAAACGGTTTTTCGCGGAAGCGCTGCGGGTCCTCAAACCCGGCGGCCATCTGGTGCTCAGCGATATCCTGCTGAGCCGCGAAGCGGAAGAGCGGCGGAAATACCGCTTCGTCGAGAACTACCTGGAAAGTCCAGAACACTATGAAAAAGCGCTGCGCGACTGCGGCTTCACCGACCTCCGGGTGGAGGACGCCACCGAGGCCTGCGTGCACGGCTCGTTCCGGCATCTGGTCACCTTCTCCCACCGGAAGCTGCTCGATGGCGAGATGACGCCGGAATCGCTGAAGAACTTCATGAAACGGGTAATCGAGTTCGTGCCCGAGATCCGCTACTACCTGCTGGCCTGCGGCCGCAAACCGCAGGGAAGGACAACGACATCATGACCCAATACCAGGTCAACATGACCTATGAGCCCTTTGCCAAGGAGCCGGAATACATCGAGGCCAACCGCGCCTTTGTGCGGTACATGGCGCTCGACGGCGTGGACCGGCTGCTCGACCTCGCCTGCGGCATCGGGACCATGAGCGAGCTGCTCTATGAGCGCAGGCCAGGGCTCGATATCGTCGGGCTCGATCTCTCCCGCGAGTCCCTGGCCATCGCCCTCGACTCTTTCCGCAGCGCCCTCCAGGCGTCCCCAGCCCACCGGCCGCCGCTTCTCTTCGTCCAGGGCAGCGCCGACCAGCTGCCCTTCCCGGCGGCGCAATTCGAAGCGGTGGTGATGGGCAACTCCATCCACATGCTGGCCGACGCCGACCGGTTGCTGGCGGAAATCCGCCGGGTGCTCCGCCCCGGTGGATTTCTCGCTTTCAACAGTTCCTTCTACGCCGGCACCATGCCGGCGGGCACCGAGAAATTCCATCACGAATGGGTAAAGCAGGCGGTTTCCCATCTGGTGCGCCGGGATCTCGAACTGCGCAAGGCCGGCGGACCGGGCATCCCCCGCAAGCGGGGCACCGTGCCCGGGGCCTTCTCCCACAAATGGCCTTCTCCGGACGAATGGCGCGAAAGACTGGAGCGCCACGGCTTCCGGATCTCTTCCCTGCAGGAAAGGCAGGTGGACATGACCCGCCGCAACTTCGAGTGCATCGGAGCCTATGGCGGCTTCGCCAAGGTGGTGCTGAGCGGCTTTCCGGTGGAGGAGGCGAGTGCCGCCCTGCAGGCCACGGCCGGACCGGCGCTTGCCGAATCGGGCCTGGGCACGGTGCCCCGGCTGTGGCTGGAAGTCATTGCAACCAAAGAGAATGGACTCGTAAAAAGGCCATCGTACAGCTGAAGATGGCTAAGCGAAAAGTTTGACACACAGGTAAGCGAGCCTGCGAGACTCCGGGCAGTGGTGGTGTCGGGGGCGCGGAGGCATACATACGGTATGCCGAGCACCCGAAATCCCGCCACGACCGAGGGGATCGGATTTCTCGCAGTCTGCGCTTACCGACGACGCCATCAAAGAGGAGTCAGCATGAAAAATATGGATATTCTGTTCATCGGCGCGGTCATGAACTACGACGGCTCCACCGGTTCGCTGGCCAACTACATCCGCCAGAATGGCAAATGGCGAGCGCCGTTCCAATATATCGCCGGGAAGCATCCTGAGCTCTTCGCCTCCGAGGCCGAGGCCTGTGTCTACGACATACCCAACCTGAGCATATGCGAGTTGGTCGACTATCTGCGGCGCCACGGCGAGCTCGACTACCACATCGTCTGGCATTTCGACTACCACAAGGAAGAAATCCTCGACATCCTGCAAAACAATCCGCCCCGCCTGGTGGCGGTGTCGAGCACCCTGGCCTTTTTCCCGGAATACCTCAAGAGCTGCATCCGCTGGCTCAACAGCCACAAGGCGCCGGAGACGAAAGTGGTGGTGGGCGGCAAATGGCTGTTCGCCAACTTCAGCCAACTCGGTCCCTCGGCCAGGTTCGAACAACTCCTCACCGAGGTGGATGCCGATTACTACGTGGTCAATCTCTACGGCCAGGAAACCCTGCGCCGGCTGCTTGCCGGCCTCAAGGCCGAGGACCAGGCCACCATCGGCACTCTGCCGAACCTTGCCATCAGACGCGCTCTTCTGCCGTCGGCAGGAGCCGGCCCCGGCCAGGATTTCGCCACCTACCGCGTTAACCCGGTGACGGTCGAGGAGCACAGGCAGGGGGAATACCTGGTCGATTTCCAGCACATCGAAAAACGCTTCCTGGGCGACATCGTCCACCTCCGCACCGCCAGTTCCTGCCCCTTCCGCTGCCGGTTCTGTACCTTCCCGGCCCTGGCCGGCGACTACCTGACCTTCGACCTCGACCTGGTGATGGCGCAACTCCGACAGCTCAAGGAGCTCGGAGTGAAATACCTCTTCTTCATCGACGACACCTTCAACGTGCCGCTCAAGCGTTTCGAAACTCTGCTCGACCGGATGATCGCCGAAAGGATCGACATGGAATGGGTCTCCTTCTTCCGGGCCCAGTTTTCCACCGCCGAAGTGGTGGCGAAGATGCGGGACGCGGGGTGCCGCATGGTCTTCTGCGGCATCGAATCGGGCAACGACGAGATCCTGCGCAACATGAACAAGAAAGTCACGGTCAAGGATTACCTGCGTGGCTTCGACTTCCTCGACCGGGCCGGCATCACCATCGCCGCTTCCTATTTCATCGGCTACCCGGGCGAGACCTACCAGACCGCCATGGACACCCTCAACCTCTTGAACGATCCCCGCATCGCCTTTTCCCGGGGCAGCCTGTTCTACTACGACCCCAACGCCCCGGTGGGGGCCCTGGCCGCCGACTACGGCCTGCGCGGCTTCGGCGCTGAATGGAGCCACAAGACCATGAACAGCCGGGAGGCGGCCCAGATCCACCTGGAGATCGTCGACAAGATCAAGAACGTCAACGTGCAGATCTCGGACGGTGCCGGCTGGAGCGTCTTCCATCTCTATTCCAGGGGGTTGAGTTTCGATACCCTGAAAGCCAGGTACGGCGAGTTCAACGACATCCAGAAAAAGCAGATCCTGGCCGCCGGCGACAACGCCCTTGCCGGCTACCGGATCTTCGGCCGCCACAGAAAACAGGCGAATGCCGGCACCCCCACCGCACCGGGCAAATGACCTTTATTCCGAGGCCATGAAAGAGATTATCCCGCAGATCAAACGACTCGGCAAGGCCGCCAGTTCCAAAGTCCTCTTCGCCGCCGCCCTGCTCGAGAAAGGCGATGCCGAGCAGGCCATCGCCGAGTGCCGGGTCGCCCTGGAGCTCAACCCCAGGCTCGCCCAGGCCCATCTCCTCCTGGGCACGATCTACAAGGAGCTGGGGCGCTTCGACGAGGCCGAAAAGGTACTCAAAGCGGCGGTCGAACTGGATCCGTACAACGCCCTCCGGCTGCTCTCCGAGCTCTACCTCGACGACGACCGCTTGGAGGAAGCCCTGGAGGCCCGGCTCGCGGCCATCGAACGGGAGGCCGACAATGCCGGCGACTTCGTGCGGCTCGGGGAGATCTATCACGAGCTCGGTTCCCACGAAAAATCCGCCCAGGCCCTGCGCCATGCTCTCAGGCTCGACCCACAGGCAGGCGTGGTGCATCACAAACTGGCCCTCGCCCTTCTTGCCATGGGGCGAGACGAGGAGGCCATGGCCGAACTGGGCGAGGCCCTGCGGTTAAATCCCGGTTTCGCTCTGTCCCACATCCTGCTCGGCGACCTTTATGCGGCGCGCCGGGAATACGAGGCGGCGGTGGCCCAGTACCGCGAGGCCCTGCAACACAACCCGAAGATGGCGGATGTCTACTTCAAGCTGAGCGAGCTCCATTTCGCCATCGGCGAATACCAATTTGCGGTGCTCGGCTACCGGATGGCCCTTTTCCTCCGCCCGAAGTATCCGGAAGCGCACCACCGGCTGGGCAACATCTATCACCACTACGGCCAGTACGACCTCGCCCTGCGGCAATACCATGCCGCCCTCGCCCTCCATCCCGGCTATGCCCGGGCCCTGGCCGACGCGGGCGACGCCCACCTCATGCTGGAAGAGCACCGCCAGGCCACGGAGAGTTACCGGGCCGCCCTGGCGCTGGAGCACAGAAACTGTGAACGGGCCGACGCCCTGGCGGCGGAAGGAAAACTTCTTGAGGCGGTCTCCCATTACCGTCAGGAACTAGCCCTTTCTCCGGAAGCCATCGCCCCGGAAACAGTGGCAGGCAAGCTCCCTTTCCCTGCCGGTCCCGGTGAGGCCGAGAAACGGAAGGAACCAAGATTCCTGCTGAAAATGCCGGTTGACGTGCGCAAAGGGCCCCGGGAATACATACAAGCCACGGTGGTCAACGTCTCGTCCAAGGGCATGCTCCTCGAGACCGCCCATGATCTTGTGCCTGGCAGCGAGCTGGAAATCCTTACCACCATCGAGCACGACCGTCAGAAGATAAGCCTGCGGGGCAAAGTGGCACGGAATATCGAGACAGAAGGCCAGGAGGCCAAACGGTTCGGCATCAGCCTGGTGGACGACCACGGGGAGTGGGAGGATATCATGAAACCCTGAAAGCCCGGCACATTGCCAGGCCGCACCGGCTTGCCCGCCCCGGCCGCGGACAATCTGACGAGACCTCTTCACCAACGCGACGCGATATGAAAAACAACCTGCCCGCCAGCATTTCCAGAGACTCGACGCCCGGAGCGTTCCCGGCACTGCGCCGGGATCTCGAGATCGTTCCCTTCATCGAAAAGGGCAAAGGGCTGCGTTATCTGGTCCGCTTGCCGGATTCAAAGGAAGGCTTCGAGCTTGGCGAACGGGAATACTTTTTGAGTACGCAACTCGACGGCCGCACTCCGCTGGACGCCATAGAGAAAGAGTTCCGGGAACGTTTCGGAGTCGGCCTGCAGCCCCGGCACCTCGAGGCCTTTGCCCGCAACCTGGCCTCTCTCGGCCTGCTTGCCGGCCCCCGGGGCGAGACAACAGCCGACACCGCAGTGCCTAAAACCTATGCTCTCTGCCGGCCGGACACTTTTTTCCGTTTCCTGGCTGCAGGTTTTTCGTGGTGCTTCTCTTCCCTGTTTCTGCTGGCCGTGGTCGGCCTTACCTTCATCGCCCTCGGCATTACCTGCAAATACGGCCCCGACCTGCTGTATGTCATCGGAACCCTGTGGAATCCCTCCCGCCTCCTCTTCCTCTGCTTCGTTCCGCTCTTCGGTTTCCTGCTCGTCTACCCGTTGGGCGAACTGGCCAAGGGCATCGCCTGTTGCCATTACGGCGGCCAGGTGCCGGAGTTCAGCGTCGGCTTCGTCTTCAAGGTGATCCCCCGTTTCTCGGTTCATATCTGGGATTCCCTCTGGTTTTTCGACAAAAACCAGAGGCTCCGGGTCTTCGCCGCAGGCCCCTTGAGCCAGCTCATCCTGTTGAACCTGGCGCTCCTCGGCCTGCACCACGCCGAGCCCTTTGGCCGCCCGTCGCTCTGCTGGGGCTTCCTGCTGCTGGCCTCCCTGTTCTATCTCCTCCTCAACCTCAACCCCCTGCTCCAGCGGGACGGCTATTTCCTGCTGGTGAACTGGCTGGAAATCCAGGACCTGAAGAGCAGGTCCGAGGCGCTTGCCCGCCGGCTCTTTTCCCTTGCCCCCCTACCGGAACCCCTCAGCCGCCGAGATGTACGGACGTTTGCGATCTACGGCAGCCTCTCCCTGGTCTTCAGCCTGCTCTTCTCCTGGCTCGTTCTCGGCACCATGGGAAATGTTCTCATCGACAGTTTTCAAGGGGTGGGCGCTCTGCTGGCTCTGTTACTGGTCTGGGTTCGATACGAGGAATGGTTGAAAAAACAATGGGAAAAAGTACCGGTCATGGGAAAAATGCTGACAAATGAAGGAGGAACGTTCCGGGTGAGACTACTGGTAAAACTAACCCTGCTGCTGGTTGGAGCTGTTGTCCTCTTCCTGCCCTATCCCTTCGAGGCGGGAGGCGATTTCGAGGTACTGCCCGCCCACCAGATGGGAATCCGCGCCGAGGTGGCGGGGATTCTGAAGGAAGTGCTGGTGGAAGAGAACCAGACCGTGGTCAAGGGGCAGGAGGTGGCGGTGCTGGACGACCGGTTGCAGCGCACCCGAATCGAGGCTTTGCAGGCTTCTCTCGAAGAATCGAGGGCCCTGGTCGCTCTGCGCCGCAAGGGGGCGAAGCCTGAAGAAATCGCCAAGGCGCGGCAGGAGGTGGCCTCCGCCGAGAAAGCGGTGAAATTCAGTGCCCTGGAAGCCGAACGTTACAAGAAAATGTTCGACCAGCAGGCGGTGCCCGAAACCGAATACCAGTACGCCCTGCGCAAGGAGCAGACCGACCGGGAGACCTTGGAGATCGCCAAAAAAAACCTGGCTCTGGTGGAAAGTGGGGCGCGCAGCGAGGAGATTGTCGCCCTGGAGGCGGAGATGCGCCGCGTCGAGGTCGAGCTCCGCCATGCCGAGCAGGATCTGCTCCTCACCACCCTGCACTCGCCCATGGACGGCATGATCGTCACCCCGTATCTGAAGCAGATGGTGGGCCAACGCCTGGAAATGGGGGAGCTCTTCGCCACCGTCGAGAACACCGGCAGTTATCTCGCCGAGATCGAAATACCGGAAGAGGACGCTTCCGAAATCCGGCCGGGAGCCCGGGTCCGCTTCCGGACCTGGTCAGATCCCACCGAAACCCTGGTCGGCCATGTGACCTCCATCGCCCCGGTCACCTATGAAAAAAGCCTGCAGAGAAAGGACCTGGCCGATCGGGTGCTCTCCCAGCGGGAATCGCTGGTCGGCCAGAAAGAGGTCCTTCGGGCCCGGGGCAAGGTGCTCAGGATCCTGGCCGAGTTCCCCAATCCCGGCGGCGCTCTGCGGAGCAACATGACCGGCTATGCCAAGATCGAATGCGACACCAGAATTGTGGCGGTGGCCTTCACCAGGTGGCTGGTGCGGCTGTTCAACGTGGAAATCTGGTCATGGATTCCCTGACGGCGATGGCGCCGCGGTGCATACCACTCCTTTACGGAAAAGAGAAAAAAACGATCATGAACAAAACGCACGCCTGGAACCTCCTGCTGCTGACCGTGACCCTCCTGCTGGTTCCCCCCTCCACCGGCCACGGCACCGAAACGGCAGGCAAACAGCCCCTTTCCCTGGACGAGGCGTACCGGCTGGCCCTGGCAAACCACGAAACCATCCGCATCGCCGGCCAGGAAGTGGAAAAGAGCCGGCTGTTGCCCGATAAAGCTGATACCATCATGATGCCGCGGCTCAACCTGCACGGCGAATACGTGCGGATGGATGCGCCCATCGAGTTCGAGGTGGAACTGGGCGGCCTCGTGCTGCCGCCGGTGGTCACCCGCCCCGAAGAGCAGAAAAGGTTGAACGTCGATCTGGTGCAGCCCCTCTACCAGGGCACTTGGCTGCCCCGCCGGCAGCAGGCCAGGGAAGCGGTCGGCAGAAGCGAGGAGGAGCATGCCCGGGTGGTGCAGGACACCCTGCTGCAGGTGGCCATTGCCTATCATGAGGTTCTGAAAGCGGAAAAATACGTCGCCATCACCCACCAGTACATCACCAGGGCCCAGGAGGAGAAGAAGATCGCCGAGGTCAAGTTCAAAGAAGGAGCGGTCACCGAGGACGTGGTATTGAGCGCTGAACTGAAAGAAGTCGAGGGCCAGACCCGGCTCATGACCGACACCAACAACCTTATGCTGGCCCGGAACTTCCTCACTCTGCTGACCGGCATCGAGGACGACCAGTACCTGCTCTCCGAACCTTCGCCGGCAGCCGATGCCGGTGCGGATGTCGAGCTGCTCTTTCAGCAGGCCCTCAAGCAACGGGCCGACTACCGCAGCGCCCAGGCCCTGCTCGCCATGTCCCGCACCGAGGTGGAGATCAACAAGGCCCGCTTTCACCCCTCGCTGGAGGGCAGCTGGGACTACTACGCGGTGGACGACCCGGCCTACGACCAGGACGATTCCTACTGGATCGCCGCGGTTCGCCTGCGGATACCGGTCTTCGAGGGCGGCATCCGCTTTCTCGACCTGGCGGAAAGCCGCAAGAGCATGGACCAGGCGAGCCTCAACCTGCTGTTCCGCGAAAAGATGATCCGCAAAGAGATCGAAGAGGCGGTGGTCGCCGTGCGCACCGACCGCGCTCTGCTCGACAGCCTCAAGAAACAGAACGAACTGGCCAAGAAGCACTACGAAATCGTGCTCTCCAAGTTCCGGCATGGCGCCACCGGCTCCGTCGAGCTCAACCAGGCCATGGATACCCATGCCCGGGTGAAGAGGGACATGATCACCAAGAAGCATGACCTTCATCTCGCCCTTCTGGGGCTGGAGAAGGCGACCGGCAGCTTCGGGCTCGACCATGCCCGGCAGGCCCGCAGCCAGTGGGAGCAATGAACCATGGAAGAGATTAACCGCGAAATAGTGGTGGTCTCCGGCCTGCCCAGGTCGGGGACCTCGCTGATGATGGCCATGCTGCAGGCGGCCGGCCTGGAGCTGCTGGTGGACGGCGTCCGCGAAGCCGATCCGGACAATCCCCGCGGCTACTATGAATACGAAAAGGTGAAGGGGCTGCAGCGGGACAATTCCTGGCTGCTGGAGGCCGAAGGCAGGGTGGTGAAGGTGGTCTCCGCGCTCCTGCCCTTCCTGCCCATGGAGTTTCGCTACCGGGTCGTGTTCATGGAGAGGGAGCTTGCCGAAATCATCGCCTCACAGAACGCCATGCTCCGCCGCAGCGGCAGGCAAGCCGCGGCGGCGGACGATAAAATGGCGGCCCTCTACAGAAATCATCTGGCAAAGACAAAGGAGTGGCTCGCTGCCCGGGACGAGGTTTCGGCCCACTTCGTCTCCTTCAACCGCCTCCTGCAACCGCATCCCGAGGAGGAAGTCGCCGGGCTCGCCGCCTTCCTGGGCGGCCGCCTGGCGCCCGAGCGCCTGCTCTCGGCGGTGGACCGCACCCTCTACCGGAACCGGCGGGCCAGGGACTGAGCCAGCCCCCTGCCCTTTCCCCTTCGTCCCGCCCAATCCCCTGCCCAAAAAAATACGGCCAGCCCGCTCGTTGCCGAGTCGGGCTGGCCGCTTTGGTTTATACCCAGCAACCTCAGGAGATATTATTCAACCTCGCCGGTGATGCCGAGGTAATCGCCGAAGGTCGGGTCGCCGTCGGCCTCGATGGAGATCAGCCGCGGGTTCTTGAAGCTCATGAAGTCGTTGGAAAGGCCCTGGATGCAGGCCGGTGGCGCGAAACGGTTGGCGTTGTCGAGGAGGATATTGATGGTGGTGTCCTCGCCCGAGGTGTTGGCCAGCAGGTCGTCGTCGCCGGTGGAGGCCGGACCGCCGCAGACCACGCCCAGGGAGCGGATGGTGGGCTGCAGCGATTTGACCCGGGTAAAGAAGCCCGGTTCGCCGCCGGCGCAGACATCGCCGCAGGTGCCGCCCACCGCCGCGCAGTCGGCATCGGTGGTGCAGAGCACCGACGGATCGGCCTGGCACTGCTTGCTGGCCAGCTGCATGGCGGTCTCGATATTGAGATCGAGGCAGGCGCCGAAGAAGTTACAGTCGCCCACCGTGGGTGCGCCCTCGGCAAAGCAGCGGTGAGTGGCGGAGAGTTCCTCGTCGAGCTGGCCGTTGGCGTCCCGGTCGACGATGAGGGCCACGGAGAGATCGTTCAAGCGCACCGTGGTCTCCACCTCGGTGGTGGTGCTCCAGTCGTCGCTGATCAGCAGCCGCGGCGGGATATCCTGGCGGTTGCAGAACAGCAGCGGCTGGGTGGCGTTGATGTTGACCGCCTCCAGCTTGTCCCGGGTGGCGACGCAGACCAGCCGCTGACCGAGCGGCAGAGTGGCGCAGTTGGCGCCGAGGAAGCCGTAGCAGGCGCCCTTGGCCACCGCGGTCTTGAGGGCGTTCTCCTGGCAGACCCCGGCACCGCAGTCGCTGTTCTGCTTGCAGGAGATTGTCGAATCGTTGCTGCATTCGCCCACCGAAAGGGTGGCGCAGTCGAGGGGCAGCAGGTCGCCCACCGTCTTGCCGGTTTCCGCACAGCCGGTCTTCAGCTTGCCGGAGACCGCCATGGAGGCGAAGAACTGGTTGAACGAGTCGTCGGCCAGGGCGAAGAAGATGTCGTCGGTGTTGGTCACCGGCATGGCGGGCAAGGGCGCCGGAGTGAGCACGGCGCCAAGGGTCGGCTCCACCTCGGGATCGACGGAGAGGGCCTCGAAGCTGCCTTTGAGTCCTGCCACCAGGCCGGAGGGGGTGATCTCGACGCTGCTCAGCTTGCCGCCCGCCTTCTGGCCGGTGCCCTGGATCTCCTGCTCATCCACCTTGATGTCGCCAAGCTGGATCGGGTCGGGGGCGGAGGAACCGACCTCGGCCTCGAAATTGACGTCGATGCTCTGCCCGAAGCCGATCACCGGAATCAGCCGCTCGCCGGCGATCAGGTTGACGATGGAAGCAATCGGGGTGAGCAGGATGTCGCAGAGGGTGGCCAGGCAATGGATGGAAGCCGAGATATTGCCGGTGGGCGGCTCCGAGGCCGTCGGCGGGTAAAACACGGGGGATGCCGGCGAGGCGGTACCGAGGAGCTGTTCCTCGGTGATCTCGAACTCCATCCTGGCGCCGGAGAGCACGGTATGGGAATAACCGGAAACCACGGTCTTGGAGACGCAGACGTCGAAAACCGGGTCGCCCACCCGGCAGTAGCCGTCGATACCGACGTCGATCCGAACGTCCGGCAGGTTGACATCCACCTCCATCTTGCCGTCCGTAAAAGTGACCGGGCAGGTGATGGCGCTGGGGTCGAGGGAGACGCCGGTCACCTTGGTGGTCACCGTCGGGGTGCAGGAACAGACCGAGACCTCGATACCGCGTGAGTCGAGAACCCAGCCGCTGGAGATCTTGGCCTTGAGGTTGGCTTCGAACTCCTTGCCCGCCTCGACGCAGCGGTTGTTGAAGACATCCTGGATCGCCTGGTTGGACATGCCGACCACAAAGGCATTGTCGATTTCGGTCACCGCCGCCTCGGCGGCAACCCTGACCCGGCCCATGAGCTCCGAGCCCAGCGAGTTCTGGAGGCTTGCCTGCACCGCCGGCAGGGCGGTGTCGCCCACCGCGAACATCTTCTCGTCAAAGGAACGGTTGCCCAGATCGTCGGTGACCATGGCGGTCAGCTTGTTGGAGCCCACATCGAAGGTGCCGAGCCGCGAATCGCCGGCGGTGGTGTCCTGGGCGAGGTTGGTGACCGGATGGGCGGAATCGATCACCACGGCGTAGAGATCGCCGGAGGAGACGCCGTCGCCCTCGGTATAGGTCTGGCTGGCGATGTCGACCAGTTGGCCGTTAATCGCCACGTCGGAGATTTCGCGGCCGCTGCAGGCGGTGCCCGAGACGTAGACCGTGCCCTCGGCCAGGACCGAGAAATCCTCCGGCGAATCGATCCGTATCTCGAGCCCGCTCGAGGTGCCGGCATCGGCCAGATCGTCGATCAGGCACTGCTCATCGGGGGTATTGGGGAAGGCCCCGAACCGCTTGATACCGCTCACCTGGAAAATATGCTGGCCGCAACCAAGCCCGGTGAGGCGGGCTTCGAGGGTGTTGCGGCCCGGGATGGAGACCGGCAGGCTCTGCACCACCAGATCGGTGACCGTCACCTGACGGCCGTTGATGAACAGCGTGCCGGCGCAGGGCGAACCGAAGGTGCAGGTGGCCGGCTTGCTGATCCCCAGGCCGGCGAAGAGGTCGACCCCGTCGACCAAGACCTTGGCCTGGTTGGGGTTGATGAGGGGAATGGCGGCGTAGAGCCGGGTGGTGTCCCCCTCCGAGGAGGCGACCACCTTGCCCTTGGGTTCGAGCATCTGCACGAAGGGGATGTCCGAGCAGAAGGCTTCGGCCTTCTTGTAGCCGTCATCAACCGATACATGGAGCACCGGCCGGGGCGCAAAGACCTTGTGGTTCGAGCCTCTCGTTATAACGGTCCAGTCTTCCTTGTCCTTGCGGCTGGCAAGGCGGGCCAGGTCGAAATTCTTGACCGGGATCGAGGCCAGGGTGGAGCCGTCCTCGGCCATGGCCAGCAGTTCGGCGGTCATCTTGACGTTTGGGTTGTTCTCCAGGTCGGCGTTGGTGAAAAAGAGGATGCGGTGCAGGCCCACGCAGGAGTTGAAGCCGGGATACTTCTGGCCCTTGTAATACGGCAGGGCGCAGGAAACCTGGAGATCCGCCGAACCGCAGGACTGGTCGTCCTGGTCGGCATAGCCGTCGCAGTCGTTGTCGAGCCCATCGGCGCAGGTTTCGCCGCTCGGGCCTTCCACCGAAGCGCGGCCGGGCACACCGCTGCAGACCGTGCCCAAACGGTCCGGGCTGCAGACGAACTCACCCTCGGCGGCACAGCTGCCGAGACCGTTGGTGCAGGCCAGGCCCAGTTCTTCGAAATCCTCGTCCACGGCGCCGTCGCCGTCGTTGTCGAGCCCGTCGCAGAGCTCCTCGGTCCGGCAGTCGGGATCGGCGAGATCGGCCAGGCCGTCGCAGTCGTTGTCGAGCCCATCGACGCAGGCCCCGGTGCCCGGCGTGTTTTCACTCTTGCCGGTACCCGGCACGGCGCTGCAGGCGGAGCCGCCGAACTGGTCGCAGACCATGACGCCACTGCGCCCGCAGGCTCCGGTGCCAACGGTGCATTCCTGCCCCAGATCATAGCCCTCGTCAATCTGGCCGTCGTAGTTGTCGTCAAGGCTGTTGCAGAGCTCGCCAGAAGCGGGCGGGTAGCAATCCGGGTCCGCCTTATCGGCAAGGCCGTCGCAGTCGTTGTCAGCGCCGTCGTGGCAACTGGCGCTGTAAGCTTGCTCCGGTTCCGGCTGCTCGAGAGGCGCCTCCGGTGTGCGGCACACCACCCCGCTGCCCTGCGCGTTGCACTCGTAGACCGAGGCCGTGAAGCAACAGGGGCTGTCGCCGGAAGGCTCGGTGCAGCCGGCAGGGTATCCTATCTGGCAGGAGCTGCCGGCATTGAAATCGATGGAGCCGTCGCAGTCATTGTCGATTCCGTCGCCGCAGAATTCGGCGGCCGCCGGGTTGATCGCGGCAACAGTGTCGTTGCAGTCGCCACATTGCTTGCCCTCCGGCAACTCGCACCCTCCGCAGACCACATAGCCGTCCCCGTCACTGTCGGGGCAGGCCGCGCCATGAGCAGGTGTGGTGAGCAACGGGGTGACGCCCAGAGCCAGGAAACCGCAAAGCCAGGCGCTGAGCGCGAAACGGCGGGGTCTGCCCTTGCTTTTCGCAGCAGGTATCTTCACAGCGGACCTCCCTTAACAGCGCCCCATTGGCGAGGATTTCGGAGTCCCCCGCCGGGGCTTTGAAAAAAAGTCTAGTTCGGGGCCTCGATTTCGCGCCACCGGTTTACGGCAACGGTGGCACGCCCTCGCCGATGTTGTAGTCGACTATATCGTTGGGCGAGTTGTTCTCGATGACGTTGTTGCGCAGGGTGAGGAAGCCGTCGTTGTTGAAGATGCCGCCGCCGTCGAAGGCGTCGTTGAAAGTGATGGAGGAATAGCGCACCGTCATGGTGTCGGAGTCGCCGTTCCAGATGCCGCCGCCGTAACCGCGGGCCGCGTTGTAGGTCATGGTGCCGCGGCTCATGACCAGCATGGAGTCGTCGCTGGCCAGGGCGCCGCCGTTTTCCATGGCGTTGTTCCACTGGAAGTCGGCCTTGGTGATGGTCATGATCGAGTCTTCATCGTTCTCCACGGCGCCGCCGTTGGCCAGAGCGGTGTTGTAGGAAAAATCACAGGAGCCGATGGTCATCACGCCGTCGGTGCTGTTCTCGATGGCGCCGCCGTCGCAGAGCGCTTTGTTCTGGGTGAAGCGCATGTCGGAGAGTTGCACGATCGCTCCCCGGTTGTTGAGCGCGCCGCCGTCGGCGCCGTCCGGCGGCTTGATCACCGGACAGGAAGTATAACGGCCCACCGCCTCGTCGAGGGCGACCACGAACTGGTTGAGGCGCGAGCCGAGCGCCGTGCCGCCGGTGA
>JBFHWX010000056.1:0-18466 GCA_041599275.1 Desulfobulbales bacterium
GGAGGCACAGGCAAACGGCGTTTATGGTGCGGCTCAGGCCGCTGCAGCCCTTAACTTCGCCGCCAATTTGGCCGGCCAAGGGCTGCAGGTTGTTGATACCGGGCAGCATCTCCTTGATGCGATGGAAGAGAAACCGGAAGGTTGGGCGATCAACGGCGGTGATACCGGTATAGAGGCGACTATCAACAGTACCGTGTATTCCATTACCATTAATGCTGCGGAGACGGCCACCTCAAAGGCGACTCTGAATAAGAGCTGGTAACACGGCTTAAAACGTTTCTCGCGAAGTGCGCCTCCTTTCGGGCGCACTTTTTTTTGCCTTCGATTCATCCCCCGCCCCGGGCCACGTTCATCATCTCCCACATGGGGGTGAAGATGGCGAGCGCGATGAAGCCGACGATGAACCCCATGACCAGCAGCAGGACCGGCTCCACCAGGGCGGCGAGCCGCTTGATCTGGTAACTCGTCTCTCCGTCGTAGGAGTCCGCCACCTTGTGCATCATGCGGTCGAGGCGGCCGGACTCCTCGCCCACCGTGATCATCTGCACCACCATGGCCGGGAACTGCTTGTGGCGGGCGGCCGCCTCGTGCAGGCTCGTGCCCTGCTCCACGTCGCGCTGCACCCGGCCGATCATCCTGAGCAGCACCGCGTTCTCGAGCGCCACCCCGGCCAGTTCCAGGATGCGGATGATGTCGATGCCGCTCTCCACCAGGATCCCGAAGATCCGGCAGAAACGGGCCATGTAGATCTTTGTCAACAGCTGGCCGATCACCGGCAGGGCAAGGACGGTCCGGTCGCGCAGATAGACGAAGGCCGGGTTGTTGGCTGCCAACCGGTAGGCCACGGTGAGGGCGATGGCCAGGAAGAAGAGGGGCAGGGCGTAGGAGGAGAGAAACTCGCTCACCGTGATCAGCATGCGGGTGGCCAGCGGCAGCTCGACCTTTGCCTTGGAGAAGATGAGGATGAACTTCGGCACCACGAAGCTCATCAGAAAGAGCAGCGCCGAGCCGATGGCCACGGTCATGATCTTCGGGTAGCGGGTGACCTCGCGGATCCGCTCCTTGATGTCCTTTTCGTTTTCGAAGAGCAGGGCCAGGTAGTTGAAGGCCCGGTCCAGGTTGCCCGATTCTTCGCCGATGCGGATGACGTTTTCGAAGAGCGGCCCGAACACCCTGGGGTAGCGGGCCACCGATTCCGAGAGGCTGGCGCCGCCTTCGATGTTCGAGGCCACAGTGTCGATGATCTGCCGCAACCGCTGGTTCGAGGCCTGGCCGGCGACGATCCTCAGGGCCTTCAAGAGCGCCACGCCGGCGTCCAGCATGGTGCCCACCTGGCGGCACAAGAGGATGAGGTCCTCGAGCCGCACCCCGAAGAGCCGGTCGCGGAGCGTGAGGCGAGAGGCGCGGCGGCGCTCGTCGGAGGCGGCCGTGGCGGAGCCTGCGGCGGCCTCGATGAGGATCGGGCAACAGCCGTTTTTCTCGAGCCACTGCTCCACCTCCCGGAGCACCTCGGCCTCGCGGTGGCCCGCGATCAGCTTTCCTTCGGCGTCGATGGCTTCGTAGCGGAAGCGGGCCATGGTGCGTTACTCCCTGCCCACCAGGGTCACCCGCAGCACCTCTTCGAGGGAACTGGCGCCGGAGAGCACCTTGCCGAGCCCGGCCCGGTGCAGGGTGAGCATGCCGCTCGCCACGGCCCGCCGGGCAAGCTCGGTGGTGGCCGCCTTGGCCATGATCAGTTCCTCTATTTCCTTCGAAATTTCCAGCACTTCATAGATCGCCGTGCGGCCCCGGAAACCAACCCCGTCGCAGGCCTCGCAGCCCTTGGGCCGGTAGATGGTGTGCGGCCCGTCGCCGAGACCGAGGTCGGCCAGGGTACTGCCGGGCGGCGTAAACGGCTGCCGGCAGACCGGGCAGAGCAGGCGCAGCAGCCTTTGCCCCACCACCAGGCCGAGGGCCGAGGCGATCAGGAAGGGCGGGATGTCCATGTCCACCAGCCGGGCGATGGCGCCGGCGGCGTCGTTGGTGTGCAGGGTGGAGAGCATGAGGTGGCCGGTGAGCGCCGCCTGGATGGCGATTTCGGCGGTTTCCACGTCGCGGATCTCGCCGATCATCACCACGTCGGGGTCCTGGCGCAAAATGGAGCGGAGCGCCGAGGCGAAGGTGAGGTTGGCCCGGGGGTTGACCTGCACCTGGTTGATGCCGGGCAGCTCGTATTCCACCGGGTCCTCGACGGTGACGATGTTCTGCTCGATGGCATTGATGTGGTTGAGCGCGCCGTAGAGGGTGGTGGTCTTGCCGCTGCCGGTGGGGCCGGTTACCAGCACGATCTCGTGGGGCCGGTGCAGGTGTTTTTTGAAAATTCCGAGCTGGACAGGTTCGAAACCGAGATTCTGCAGATCGATGCGGATCTTCGACTTGTCGAGCAGCCGCATCACCACCTTTTCGCCGGCGTTCAAGGGCAGGGTGGAGACCCGGATGTCGAACTCTTTGCCCGAGACCGGCAACTCGCAACGGCCGTCCTGGGGCTTGCGGCGTTCGCCGATGTCGAGCTGGGAGAGGATCTTGATGCGGGAGACGAGACTTGGGTGCAACTCCATGGGCAGCTCCCGGGAGAGCCGCAGCAGGCCGTCGACCCGCAGCCGCACCCGCATGATCTCATCGCCGGGCTCGATGTGGATGTCGCTCGCTTCCTCGCGCACCGCCTGCACCACGATGTCGTTGAGCACCGACACCGCTTCCGATTCCTCGGAGGCCGGGCCGGTCCGCTCGGCAGGCGCCGCGGTGCGGCTGCTGTAGAGCCGGTTGATCGCCTCCTCGATGCGGCTCTCCACCGCCATGCAGAGCACCAGCTTGTCGTCGAGGTGACGGCTCACCTCGTCGATGGCGTGGATGTTCAGGGGATCGGCAAAGGCGACCAGCGTTTCGCCCGGCTTCTTGCCGAGGGTCAGGACCTTGTGCTTGCGGGCCACCATCTCCGGCAGCAGGGTGCCGATCTTCGGATCGATCACCAGCCGGTCGAAGTCGACAAAGGGGATTTTCAACTGCCTGGACAGGGTCTTGGCAACGTTCTGCTCGTTCACGAAGCCAAGCTCCCGGAGCGCCACCCCCACCTTGATATTGCGCTCCCGGCCATGCTCCAGGGCCTGCTGGAGCTGGGTGGCGGTGATCAGGCCGCCTTCGATGAGAAGGTCGCCGAGTCTTTTCTTCTGGGGGATCTGCATTGAGCCTGTTGGTGGTTGCATATTTCAGGAAAAACTGGCCAGAGTGGTCCGGCTTGCCCGCCAAGTCAGACGGGTCGGACAGGTCGGACAAGTAAGAAAACCTTCAACCGCCCTCATGGCAATGCCACAGCGACCAGCCGCAGACCCTGGCCGACGATTTTTTCCATGGTGGCGGCAAAGGGCGGCGCCCCCAGCAGCACAAGCGCCAGCAGAATACCGGCCAGCGCAGCCAGCAGCGGCAGCGGCCCGGAACGGCCTTTTGTCTTGCCCGGGGTCTCCAAACTGGCGGCGGCCTCACCCAGGGTGGCGCGGTCGACGAATTTCCTGCGGCGGGCGTAGGCCAGCAGCAGGGCCCTGGCCATGAGCTTGTTGATCCGCCGCGGCACGCCGCCGGTGAGCCGGTAGAGGGCGCGGCGGGCCGGCCAGCCCAGACGCAGGTCGCCGCGGCCCGCCTTTTGCAACCGGTAATGCACGTACTCGGCGGCCTCGCGGCGCGACAGCGGTTGCAGGGTCTCCATGATGGTGAGCCGCTGCAGGAGCTGGCGCAGGCCGGGCCGCTCGATTTTTTCGAGGAGCTCGGGCTGGCCCACCAGTACGATGTGCAGAAGTTTCTGGGTGTCGCTCTCGAAGTTGGACAACAGCCGCAACTGCTCGATGCTCTCCTCGGGCAGGCTCTGGGCCTCGTCGATGATCACCGCCAGCCGCCGGCCCGAGGTGGCGAGCCCGTAGAGGTAATCGTTCAGCCGGTGCAGCAGGTGGTCGTGGCCGGCGGTTTCCAGACCGTCGGCGAGATTCAGGTCGCTCAGGATAGCCAGCACCAGCTCCCGGGGGGCAAGCAGCGGCGAGAGCAGCAGCACGGTTTCGTAGCGTTTCGAGAGTTCGGCGCCCAGGGTGCGCAGCAGCATGGTCTTGCCGGTGCCCACCTCGCCGATCACCAGCAGAAAGCCGTCGCCCTGCTCGAGGCCGAAGCGCAGCACCTCGGCCACCGCCGTGTGGCTGCGTGACGGGAAGAAATAGTCGCGGTCCGGGGTGAGCCGGAACGGGTTGTCGGAGAGCCCGAAATAGGCGAGGTGGTCCACGGCCGTCACCGGCTGCTGTCTCCCTGGGGGGCCTGGTTGCCGGCAGGCTCCCCAGGCTGCGCGGGCGCGGCCGGCGATGCCGGGGCGTCCGGAGATGGAGGCGCCGCCGGTTCGGCGGGAGAGTTCCAGCCGCCTCCCGACACCACGGTGGGGGTCAGGAAGACGAGCAACTCCGATTCCTCCTTGCCCTTGTCGGTGGACTTGAAGAGGTGGCCCAGCACCGGCACGTTGCCGAGACCCGGCACCTTGGCCTGGTGGTCGTTGTCGGTGCCCGACAGGATGCCGCCGATGACCACGGTGACGCCGTTTTCCAGAAAGAGGTTGGTGGTGATCTCCTGTTTGTCGATGAGCGGCGAGCCGCCGGAGGTGCTGGTCTGGTCCACCGTGTCGTTGGTGACCCGGACGTCGAGGATGATGTACTTGTCGCTCAGGATCGAGGGGGTGACCTTGAGGGAGAGGGTGGCGTCCCGGAAGGTGGTGTTCACCGTGTTGGTGGTCTCGGTGACGTAGGGCACTTCCTTGCCCTGCTTGATCTCCGCCTCTTTGCCGTCGAGCACCAGGATGCGGGGGGCGGAGAGGATTTTCAGTTCCTTGGCCTCTTCCAGGGCCTGCAGCTCGACGCCCAGGTTGAGGCTGTCGCGGACGATGCCCAGGGCCAGGTTGGAGGAGGCCGGGGTGCCCAGGTAGGGCAGGTCGCTCACCGCGGTCACCGCCGTGTCCTTCTGGGCCTTGATGGCGGCGTCGCGGAAATTTTCCACTCCCCACTTGATGCCGAGCCGCCGCTGGGCGTCCTTGCTGCTGAACACGATGCGGGCCTCGATGTGCACCTGGGGCAGGGGCTGGTCGAGCTCGGCGAGCATCCGTTTGAGAAAATCGACCTTGGCCGGGGTGTCGTGGACCAGCACGCAGTTGCCCCGGTTGGTAAGCGAAAGTGAGCCCCGCTCGCTCAATTTTGTCCGCAATTCGTCCAGGTGGGCCGCGGCGTTGCCGTAGCGGGTGCAGAGCCGTTCGAGGATGCGGGAGTCCTCGGTCGGGCCGCGGAAGTCCTCTTCTTTTTCGACGAACAGGATGTTGTTCTTCTCGCTGTAGCGCAGCCGCTTGGCTTCGACCAGGAGCAGGAACAGGTCGTGGAGGGTGAGGTCGTCCATGTTGACGGTGATGGTGTCGTCGATGCTGTCGGCCACGAAGATGTTGACCCCGGCCTGCCGGCCGATGGCCCGGAACAGCAGGTCCACCCGAAGATTTTCGCCGTGCACCGTGGTTTTGAGGGGCTTGAGGCGCTCGATGAGTCCGGCGTCGTCGGCCCTGAGCCCGGCGGCGGGGAGGAAGAGGAGAAGAACCGCCAGCAGCAGGGCCGGCAGGCGGCCGGTTCTGTTGCGAGCGGCGGGGCGGGTACTGGCGCGGGTTGGCATCACTTCCGTCCTTTGGCACCGGCACCCCGGCTGGCGGCGGGGCGGGTGCTTTTGGGTGTTTTGGTTTTATCGGGCCTGAGGACCGGGATTCCGGCGGCGGGCCGTTTTTCCGGGGCAGCGGCTGCCGCCGGCTCCGCCGGGTCCGGCTTGGGCGATTCCGGCAGCGGGCCGTTGCCGAGCCCCAGGGTGTGGCGGCGGTCACCGTGCCCGAGGATCACCTGGCCGGGTTGGATCTCGAGAATGCGCACCGAGCCGATGCTCTCCCCCGGCCCAATCAGGGCTTCGTTGAGAATGGCGAGAGGTTGCCTGGGGTCGTAGAGGATGCCCTGCAGTTCGATGCCGGCAAAGGGATCGCCGGCTTCGGGCTGGCTGGCGGCGCGCAGCCGCTCGGTTACCTCATCGCCCCAGCGGAACGGGTCGCGGTCCGGCGGCGGGGTGGAGAAGTCGCGGGCCGCCGCCGGCAGGTGCTCGGGCAGCAACCGCAGGGTTGGCCCCTGCTCTGCTGCGGCCTGTCCGGCAGCCGCCGGCAGGAGAAGCGCCAGGAGCGGCAGAAGGCGGAAAAGCCGCCCGCCTGTCCGGCGCCCTGATGCCTCAGGGCCGAGCCTGTTCGAGGGTGCCGTGCTCACTGCGATTCTTCCTTCAGGGTTGTGCGGCCTACCCGCAGGGTGAAGCGCAGCCGGTTTTCCGTGTCTTTCAGTCGTTCCAGGCTCAGGTCCTCCAGCAGACCCACCACCGGTTGGCCTTCCAGGTAGCGCAGATACCTGATGAAGTCGGTGAAATCCGTCTCGCCGGTGAGGGTGGCGGGGTGCACCGAAAAACCGTCTCTCACCGTGGCTTCTCCCATTTCCATCTGGGTGATGGCCTCGGCAAACCGCAGGGGCGCCGCAGGCAGCAGAGTGAAAACGGTCTGGGTGAAACGGTCGGCGTCGGCCAGTGTCTGCCACTGCTCGCGGGTGTATTCCTCCCGGGTTTCGAGCACGGCGATCCGCTCCTCGACGCGGTGGAGCTCTTCGTCGAGTTGCGCCAGCCGGTCGGAAAGTGTCTCGACGGCGGCGGCCGGGGCCCGCACCTCTTCCTTTTTCGTAAGCAGCTTCTGGAGTTGCTGCCGGGGTTCTTCCACCAGCAGGGTGTGGGCGGCATAGCCCACGGTGAGGCAGAGGGCCAGGCCCAGGGCCAGGTGCCGGCAGGACTCCAGGGCCTCGGCGTCGTGGCGCAGCAGCGAAGAGGCGCGCTGCAGGTTGCGAAGGGCGGAGCGCCACCGGGCGGGGGTGTCCATGGTCCGTCTCTCCTTACCGCGCAAGCGCCAGTTCGAGGGTGAAGTTGAAGGAAGGAGGCTGGGTCGCCGCCTCCTGCTGCACCTGTTTGAGCACAATGTCGGCGAACCGCGGGTCTTTCTGCAGCCGGCCGATGAACAGGGGCAGGGCCTCGTATTCCAGGGTGGCGCCCTGCACCGTGGCCCGGTCGCCGCGCAGGGTGAGGGCGTCGAGGCGCACCGTCTCCGGCACCGACTCGGCGATCAGGGCGAGCACCGGCGCCATCAGAGGGTGCTGCCGTTTCCCGGGCAGGGCGGTGCGCTGGAGCCGGGTTTCGAGAGCGGCCAGCACGGCCCGCCGTTCTTCCAGGCGCTGGTTGGCCCGGGCCAGGTCGTCTTGCAGGTCCTGCGCCTTCCGTTCAAGATCGAGAACCGTGGCGGTTTCGTTCTGGATGTGCTGCAATTGCCTCATCGCCTGCTGGCGGTCAAAGGCAATTGCCGAGGCCAGGGTGGCGCCGATCAGCACCAGCAGGAGGGCGGTCATCCGTCTGATCTTGCTGGCCAGCGGCTTGCGCGGCACGATGTTGATCCGCTCGAGCATGGCTACCACCTGGTGCCAGCGCCGGCGGCGAGCGCCGCCAGCATAAAGCGTTGGTCTTCCCCGGCGCCACCTGCCGCCAAGGGGTGGAGGGCGATGCCCAGGGAGCCGCGCAAGAGGTTCTGCAGCTCACCGAGAAATTCGTCGGCGCCGGCCGCGAACACGGTGTCGATGGCGCCGCCCTTCACCACCGATACGTAGAAGTCCCTGGTTCGCATGATTTCCAGGTTGACCGTCTGCAGGTAATCCTGCCAGGCCGCGTCCATGGGCGGAGAGGTGGCAGAACCCGCAAGCACAACCGGCTCGGCCTGCTCGAGGACCAGAGCGAGGGGTTCTTCGGCACCGTCGGCCTCTTCCTTTGGTTCCTGGGCCTGGTCCGGTCGGTCGAGCAGCAAGCTGAAGCCGGAGAGCAGATCCTCAGCACTGGTGGCGTCGATCTTGGGTTCCGGTGCCGTGGCGCGTGGGTCGGGTGAACCATTGCCGGCCGTGCCCGAAGGTTCTGTAGGGGCGGCGGCGGTCAGGTTGAAACCGTCCAGGGTGTTTGCCTGAAAAGGGGTGTCCGGCAGCCGGGCGGTGACGTTACGCACCAGGGTCACGGTGGAACCCTCGAAAACCGCCAGGGTGACCATCTGCCGCCGGAAGAGTAAGCAGAGGCAGGCGCCGGTGGCGGGCAGCCGTCCGTCCGCCTCGAGATAGCCGAAGGCGGAGAAAACGTCGGGCTCCAGGTACTCGATGGCGACCTCCCGCTCCGCCAGGGCTCCCTGCAGAACACCGTGCAACCGTGCCGGCAGCAGGTAGACGGTGACCTGCAACTGGTCGCCCCGGCGCTGGGTGATCTGCCAGTCGTAGAGGAAACTGCTCAGTGGCTTGTTGATTGCCTTGGCCAGGTGGTAGGGCAGCACCCGGGGCACGGTGCCCTCGGTGAGCCGCGGCAGGTTGATGGTGACGATATCGAAGAGGGACAGGGGCATGGCCACGGCAACGCGGCCCGGTCGCAGGGAGCCGGCCGCTGCCAGTAAACGGTCCAATGCGTCCCGGTTGGCCATGGATTCGGGCACAAAGGCGAGTTTCCTGACCTGCGGCGGTCCCGTGTTGGAGCGGGTGAGTTCCCCGAGCAGGGTGGCGTCGTCGTCGCCGCTCAGGGTGTAGAGTTTTTTGGGGCCGAAGTGGAAGCTCATGGAATCCGGAAAGTGAAAGCAAGAATCATGGCTCAGTCCCATCCGGACCGGACAAAACGCCTGGTACCGGCGTAACCCCGCTGGAACGCAGGGCCTCGAGGCTTTCCACCAGGTCGGGGTGACGGGGATCGATGGCCGCCGCTTCTTCGAAAAAGCGGCTGGCCGGCCCGTACAGGCCTTCACGTGCCAGGGCCACTGCCAGGTTGAGAGCCGGCTCCAGGCGGCCAGGGGCCAGTTCCCGGGCTCGGGTCAGGTAGAAGATGCCGAGCCAGGAATTGTTGTTCTGCAAGGCCTGCAGGCCAAGGCGGTTGAGCTCCGCCCAGTCGGCAGGCAGGGGCCTCGGGGCGGATACGGGTTCGGTAACGGCAGCGTCGGGGCGCAGCGTTTCCGTGGCCGGCGGCACCGCCTGGGAAAGGGTCGGCAGCCGGCCGGGCAGCACCGGCAGCCGTTTCGGCAGATAGACTGCTACCGCCAGCAGAAGGCAGCCGGCCAGCAGAAGGAGAAGAACCTGGAGCCGGCGACGGCCGGCCGGCTGGCCAGTTTTGCCCTTGCCGGCGGGCCCCCGGGCCGGGGATGCTGCCCGTTCGTTCTTGTGGATCTCCTCCAGGGTGTCGAAAAGCCTGCTCACGGTTTGGTCCGGGGTGGTCAAAAAAATCGGGCGGGATGGCCTCCGCCTGCCATTTTTGGGGCGAATTTCCCGTAATTTTCGGCCAGTGGCGGCCGTAGCTGCTGTACAATAGACCGAAAAGGCGGCCAGTTCAATGGGAATATAGGGTTATGTCCTCATTTTCTTGTCTTTTTTCGTTGTCAGAGGATGAAATTCACCTCGATCTCGCGGACGATGTCGGCGCGGCTGGCCCGCACCCGCAGCCGGGCCGGGGTACCGGGGCCGGCAAAGCTGTCGAGGTCGCTCGCGGTCTGGCAGTTGTTGATGGCCGGGAAGGCGAACCCCGCCCAGTTGCCGCCGCCGTCGTGGTTGAGGATCCGCAACCGGGCCGCCGATTCGGCGGCGTACAGGGCCTGGGCCCAGACGTAGTCCTCGGCCGCGGCCCGGCTGCCGGTGGCGGTGTAGCGGGCCAGGAGGGTGCCAAAGAGCCCGAGGACGACGATCACGAAGACCGCGGCCACCAGGCCGATGCCCTGCTGGTTGCGGAGCAGGTGAAAAGTTTTTTTCAGATCATGGCGCATTGCGGACATGGATCTCCTTGTGGAAGGACACGGTTTCGCCGGCCCGGGCAAGGGTGAAACGCACCACCAGCAGGCCGTTGCGGCTCTGGGCCCCGGGCGCGTAATCGAAGGTGAGGGTGGTGACGTTGCGGGCCACGGGGTAAGAGGTGCCAAAGGCGCCGACCCCCGCCGCCGACACCGGGGCCGCGGCCCGCAAAAGGGTCTGCCCCGGCACGTCGAGGTGGTAGCGCACCGCCCGGTCCACCACGAAGTAGCGGCGGTTGGGGGAGGATTTCTGGATCGACTGGGCGCCGAAGTCCATCCGGCTGCCGGTGACCCCGGTTACCTGGAAGAGCCGGCCGCCGCCGCCGAAATCGGCCCAGCGGCGGTTGTAGACCGACACCACCCAGCCCGGCTGGGGAGCGGATGCGGCCTCGAGGTCGGTGAGGGAAGACACGGGGAAGAGGCCGGTCGCCTCGCTGTACTGGCCGAAGACCCCGGCCGACCGCATGGCCCGCTCGTCGATCAGGCCGAAGCGCAGGTCGTCGGAGGCGGCGAGTTGCACGGCATTGGGCAGGGAGTTGTGGAACTCGCGTTCCAGCCGGGCCAGCACCATCTTGCCCTCTTCGTAGAGCTCGAGCCGGGTGTCGGTGGCGGCAAAGCCCAGAAACGACTGGGAGACGAAGTGCGCCCCCATGACGCCGATGATGCCGAGCAGCGCGATCACCATCACCAGCTCGATCAGGGTGAAGCCTTTTTCGGAATCAGAAATTGCAGACCACGGCGACAAGGCTGAAAACCTCCTGGTTGGGAGCGGTGACCCGGACCACGATGCGTTTGCTGTCGGTGGCCTGGGCCGCGGCGCTGAAGCCCGCCGGGGCGGTGGCGGTGATCGGGTTGGAGTTGCTGGGGATATAGGTGACGGTCACCTGCCGGGAAAAACCGGAGAGTGTAAAGCTCGTGTTGTTCTGGTCGGTGAAGGTGTTGGTTTCGGAGAGTCCCGAAAAATCGTCGACGTCATCCCAGGTGTGGCGGTTGGCCGCCACCTCGCCGGCGTCGGCGCCGATGGAGCTGGCCGGCGCCGCACCCCGGCTGCTTTCCAGGGTATTGAGTGGCCCGCCGCCCGAGGGCGTGGCCGCATCCCATTTCTTGGCGAGGATTTCGTCCATCATCGCCTGGCCTAGGCCCACCGCCTGCTGGCGCAGCATGGGGTCCGCCGAGTGGCTGATCGCCTGGTAGAAGGGGATGAGGATGAGGGTGAGGGCGCCGAGCACCGCGATGGTGAGCACCAGCTCGAGGAGGGTGAAGCCACGCATGGCCGTTCTGGCGGCGAAGCCGGTCACGGGCAGCTCCCCCCTTCGAGCACATAGCCGGTCTGGGGGCAGACCGTGAGCTGGTGGGCGCCGCCCACCGTATAGGTGACCGCTGCGGCCAGCGGCAGGCCGGCAGCGTCGGTGGGTTCGCCGTAACCGTTGAACCAGAGCACGGCACCGGCCGGCGCCAGGGTGGCGTTGCCGGGCAGGGCCCGGTTGCGGTATTCCTCCTCGGCGGCGCTGGCGTCGTTCTGGCGCTGCACGGTGTACTGGTTGCCGGCCACGGTCAGGCCCCAGGCCGAGGCGGCGCTTGTGTACTGCCGGGTGAGGGCCTTGTGCTGGGTGTAGCGCAGGGCGCGCTTGAACTCGAGCGTTGCTGCCCGCTGGTCGAGGCCGCCCGGCCAGCGCACCGAAACGCTCACCGCCAGGAGCCCCAGGATGACGATCACCACCACCAGCTCGACGGCGGTGAAGCCGGCTTGTTGGGCCGGCGGGGAAAGAAGGCGGCACCGGCAGAGCGGTTCCATGCCGTCAACCCCCGCCGCCGCCCGGAGCCACGTAGTCGATCTTTCGCTTGTTCAACGCGTAGAACGGCCGGTTTCTGAGCTCCATGCGGCTGCTGGTGGTGTACTGCAGGGCGGCGCCGGTGATCGCCAAAAAGTCGAGGTTCTGCTTGCTGTAGCGGGACAGGAAACCGCGCACCCAGCCGGTGAAAATGTACTCGCCGATGCCGATCTCCAGATGCTCGGGTTCGTTCTGCTCCATGTCGGCCTGCAGCTTGAAGTCCGGGTCGGAGCGGTAGAGGCCGGGCTCGGTCTCGAAGGCGAAGAGGATGGAGGGAACCGGGATGAAGATGCCGGCCTGCCGGCTGTAGGAATCTCTCCTTCGGTGGTAGGTGGTGACCTCTACCAGGTGCAGCAGACTGTTGGTGGAGCCGAAGGGGATCTGGCCGGGCAGGGTCTTCGACGGGTTGGAGAGCAGGTCCACCAGGGAAAGGCTGGCGGTGGCCGGGGTGCGGCCGCGGCTGTTCAAGCGGCCCTGGTGGATGTGGTCGGCTCCCACCACCATGATTTCTCTGTTGTCGTGCATAACGTGCTGCTGCTCCTTCAAAGTTGTGCTCAGCGAACGATTTCCTTCCAGTTGATGATCCGGTCGTTGCCCCGGTAGATGCCGAAGGTCACGGTGCCGCAGGTCTCGTCCGGGGCGCTGCAGTCGGCGAGCTCGGTGAGCCAGGCGGGCGAGGTGGGGCAGACGTCGAGGATCTCGGTGGGATCGCCGGCGGTGGTGATGGTCATGCTGCCGGCTCCGGCAACCAGGGGCAAGGGTTGGACACTCGCCACCCGGGCCGGCGGGCAGAAGGTGGGGGTGGCGGTGCAGGTGTCGCCGGTGTTGGTGACCCAGGCAGTGCCGTCCCAGTACTGGGCGACAAAGGGCAGTCCGGTGATATCCTCGGTCTCCGGCCCGAAACCGTCCAGCACCCGCAGCCGGCCGTGGCGCAGGGTGGCGCCGCCGAGTCCGGCACGGGAAAAGGCCTGGCAACCGCTGCCGGTGTCGAAGCAGACTCCATCGGCATCGGTGAGGCCGCCGGCGCCGGCGGCCGGCATGGAGGCGTCGATCGCGGCGGCAAAGGGCGCGGCAGGCGTTGCCATGGCCGGCCGGGCGTAGGAAAAAGCGGCGGCGGGCGACAGATCGACGGAGCCGTTGCAGTCCGTGGTATCTGGCAGGGCGAGGCTCTCGCCAGAGGGGCTGAGCACCAGGCCAGAGCCGCTGTTGTCGCTGTAGGCAAGGGCAAGCGGGCCCGCGAGCTTCCAGTAGGCGCCCTCGTAGTTGCGGGTCACGGCGCCGGCGGCGTTGCGGCCGCTCACCGTCAGCCGCGGCGCAAACAGGGCGGTGTTGAACGGAAACGTGTTGCCCAGAGAGGAAAAAGAGCCGGCCAGACAGCTATTGGCCAGCGCCGGGGTGTCCACGGTGAGCGCCGCCTCCAGGTGGTGGGGGATGAAGCGGCCCACCGGCAGCACGGTTTCGGCAATCACGCTGCCCTGGTAATTGGGGTCCCGCACATGCAGGGCGATGAGGCCGACCTCGCTGTAGGAGGCGGTGGCGGTGGCAAGGCCCGGGTCGGCGATCTGGCCGTTGGAAAACAGCCCGCTGAGAGGGTTCCAGGAAGGTGCGGCGGCGAGGCTGGTCGCAAAGGGAGTGCCCTTGATGGCGAGGGTACCCTCGTCGCCGCCTGCTGTCGGGCCGCTGCGCTCCACCCAGAGTTGGGCGCTGCTGGGCTGGTAGTTGGGGGTCACCGTCTGGTCGGCGCACACCGCCTGCAGGGTGAGGCGGAAAGGGTCGCCAGCCTTTTCGACTGGCAGGCCGGCGCTTGTGGTGTTGTTGAGCGCCGTGGTGTCGGTCTTGGTAGCGGCCAGCCGGAAGCCGGCCGGGATCACGGTGAAGGGTGCGGAGTCGGCCAGCATCGGGGCGTGGGGATCAGAGTTGTACGGGCTGAGGTCGTGGCGCAGGTGCAGGCGCAATTGGCCGGCGTCCCGGTAACTCAGGGTGAATCCGGCCTGGCCGGCCACGAAAGGTATGGTGAGGTTGGCTGCCGCCGGCTGGCTCGTGGGCAACAGAGTGGGAACACCACCGGTGGTGAGGGAAAGCCTGGTGTTGGCCGGGTTGGCTGCCGGGTCGAGGTAGGAGAACCAGCCCTTCACCTGCTTGTTGCCGGCAAAGCCGCTGAGCTGCGAGCAGCCCGGTGTGCTTTCCAGCTTGCCGTAGGCGGTGATGGTGAAGGAGCCCGATTCGGCGCAGGAACTCTGGTTGGCGAGCGGCGAGATCCGGAAGCCGAAGGCCCGGAAGTCGATGCCCGTGGCGGCGGTGCTGCTCACCGCGCCGCCACTGTCCGCTGCCACGACGCGTACGTTGGAGAACTCGTTCAGAAAGTCGAGGTAGACGGTTTTCGCGCCAGCCTCGGCGGTGGTGAAGGTGATACTGGCGATGGGCGCGCCGCCGCTGGCGGCTGTGTAAAAAAGGCCACCCGCGGGCAGGGTGGCCAGGTTCACGGTGCCGGTGTAGCCCGCGTGGGTGCTGCCGTCGGTGCAGAGGGCGGTGATGGTGACTGCCGCCCTGGTGTCCGGGCAGGCGAGGGCGGAGGCGGGGGCGGCGATCTGGAAACCGGCCAGCGAGCAGCCGCCGGGGCAGCCCGGACCGGTGGCGGAGTCGAGCCGCAGTTCAGTGATGGCGGTGGTGGTGCCACCGTAATTCGACAACGTCCGCAGCCGGAAAAGCTTGCCAAGGGTGGTCGGAAAGGCAAAGGTCTGCCAGCCGCCGGTGTTGGAAGCGCTGAACACGTAGTTCGCGGCGGCCGAGGTGCCGATGAGCTCGAACTCTTCGGCCGAGGTGAAATTATTGTGGCCGTGGTTGGTGACCACCTGCAGCCTTACCCCCACCACGTTGTTCACCGGCGTCACATTCCAGGTTTGGGGCGCGGTGTCCTGCAGGGCGTTGAAGGTTCCATGCAGGGTCCAGACAGCGCTGCCCTGAAGCCGCACGTAAAGCCGGAAGGTGTTGACCGCCTCCTTGCTGTTGGGGTTGTAGATCCGCACCGCGGTGAGATTCACCGGGTTGCCGGTCAACCCGTCGAAGTCGGTGTCAAAACCGTACTCGAAGGTGACCGGGATGTCGCTCTTGCCGCTGCGCCAGCCGCTGAGCGGGTTGCCGTCGTTCAGGTTGAGGGCGCTGCTGTCCTGTACCGGGGTGGTGGAGAGCAGGGTGCCACCCAGCGCCCGCTGCAGGACGTTGAGCGAGCCGGCGGCAGCAGCCGATGCCGGCAGCCGCTGCCAGCCGGCAAAGCCGGTATTGGCGGCCAGGGTTTCGTCGGCGGTGGAGAGCAGCAGAAAGTGCCGGAGATTGCGGCTGTCCGCTCCGTTGCTGTAGAGCTGCAATTGGTTGAAACAGGCGGCTGCGTAGGCCGGGTCGAAACGGAAGATGAGATCGTTGCCGGTTACGCCGGGGGAGGATTCCCAGAAAGTGGCGGTGTTTCCGTCGTGGCTCTGGGCACCGCTATTGCCGCCGTTGGTGGAGCTGACCAAGGTGAGGGTGCCGCCGGTGGCCGGATCGAGCAGGTTGGCGGCCTGGAGCGGGGCGGCCGGGAAGAAAAAGAGAAAGAGAAAAAGCAACACCAGCCCCAGGCCCCGAAACAGGCCCCGACGGCGGTGACAATTTCCGTGCTGCTCTCTCTTCATTCCCTCCCTCCGGCCAGCGCCATCAGGCGTGATAATCTCCTGATTCCGGGCAACTGTACCAGAAAGCAGGAAGCGGAACAAGCTTTGTCGCCAGTTCCGTCAAATCGTTGCCAGGTGTTCGCCACGAATGGGGGCGTTTGGAAGGATTTTTCTTGAACCGTTCTCAAGAAGAAGAGTCTACTGGTGGTCGCGGTTCGTTTCGAATGAATGGAGCTCAACTCACAACCGATGGAGGCTTGGCAATGGATACGGTTGCCGACCAGAAAAGAAACCCGACGGAGGAAAGGTTTTTTCGCAGCATGATGGATGCCATGCCCACCGTTGTTCTGGTGGTGGATGACGACGTGCGGATTATCGAGGCAAACCAGGCGGCCCTCGGCCTTCTCGGTGGCGAAGCTTCCAAGGCCCTGCACCGGCGGGGCGGCGAGGTGCTGCACTGCATCCGGGCCTTGGAGACGCCGGAAGGGTGCGGCCGGGCGCCGGCCTGCGCCGACTGCGTGGTCCGCAATTCGGTGAAGGAAGCCTGCCGGCACCGGCAGGTGGTGCGGGCCAAGACCCGGCTCGAACTGCGCAGCCCCGGCGAGGAGCGGCCCCGGGAGGTCTTCATGCTGGTGTCGGCCTCGCCTTTTCGTTTTCAGGGCAAGGATTTCGTGCTGCTCGCCCTGGAGGACATCACCGAGCTCATCCAGTTGCGCCGCATCATCCCCATCTGTTCCTTCTGTAAAAAGATCCGCGACGACGCCGGCTTCTGGCAGCAGGTGGAAGAATACATGGGTAGCCATCTCGACGTCTGCTTCACCCACGGCATCTGCGAAGCCTGCCTGGGCAAGCACTATCCCGATCTGTAGGGAGCCTCTTTCTTTTTTTCAAGAGCCAGGCGCAGGGCAGTGGCCAGTTCCCGGCGCTGAAAGGGCTTGCTGACGAATTGCCGGGCGCCCCGGTCCATGGCCCGGTGGGCCGTGTCCTGCTCGCTGAAACCGGAGCAGACGACGACCGGCAGGTTTGGCCGCAGAGTGAGCACCTGGTCGATGAGAGCGAGTCCGGGCAGGTGGGGCATGGTGAGGTCGGTGAGCAGCAGGTCGGGGGGAGAGGTTGTTTCCCTGAACTCGGCCAGCAGGGCCCGGCTGTCGGTGAAGGTGCGCACCCGGTAGCCCAGGGTTTCGAGAAGACGCTGGCCCATTTCGACGATCTGCGGTTCGTCGTCCACCAGCCAGATAATTTCGCTGCCGCCTACCACCGGCTTTTCGGGGCTGTCGGCGCTGGTTTTCGGGTCACCCAGGGCCAGCGGCAGATAGACGTGAAAGGCGGTGCCCTGGCCGGGCTCGCTCTCCACGGTGATTTCGCCCTCCAGGGTCTTGACGATGCCGTGCACCATGGAGAGCCCGAGACCGGTGCCCTCGCCCTTTGCCTTGGTGGTGAAATAGGGCTCGAAGATCCGCTCGACCAGTTCCGGCTCCATGCCGCGGCCGGTGTCCCGCACCGTGAGGTGCAGGCAGGCGGGGGCGCTGCGCCGGGGCTCGTCTGCCACCAGGCATTCGGTGGACTGCTCCTCGTGGAGGGTGACGGTGAGTACCCCGCCCGCGTCTTCCATGGCGTGGAAGGCGTTGGTGCAGAGGTTCATGACGATCTGGTGGATCTGGGTGGGGTCGGCCAGCACCGGCCCGCAGTCCGGAGAGATGTCCTGCTGGATGTCGATGGTGCTGGGAAGCGAGGAGCGCAGCAGCTTCAGCACTTCCTTGACGATGGGAGCGACGAGCAGCGGCCGCAGTTCTTTTTCGGTCCTGCGGCTCAGGGTGAGGATCTGGCGCACCAGTTCCTTGGCCCGCTGGCCGGCCAGCACCACCTGTTCCTGGTAGGAACGGAGTTTGCTGTTGGCGGGCAGCATGTCGAGCACCAGGTCGGCGTAGCCCAGCACCGGGGTGAGGATATTGTTGAAGTCGTGGGCGATACCGCCGGCAAGCGTCCCGATGGCCTCCATCTTCTGGGCCTGGCGCAGCTGGCTTTCGAGCTTTTTCTGGTCGCTCACGTCCTTGGCGATGTGGACGATGCCCTGCAGCCGGCCTTTATCGTCGACGATGGGCGAGCAGGAAACGAGAAAGGTGCCCCTGGGCGACTGGTAGTCGATCTCCGCCGAGTGGGGCGCGAGATCGGACCGGCTTTTATGGGCCGGGCAATTGGGGCAGGGGGTGGGCCGGTTGCAGAAGAGCTCGTGGCATGTTCTGCCCCGCACCTCGTCGGGCTCCAGGCCAAGGGCCTCGCAGGCCGCCTGGTTGGCCCGCACCACCCTCTGTTCCGGGTCCTGGATGGTGATCAGCACGCCGATGGAGTCGAAGGTCCGCTCCCATTCGGTTTTGGCCTGGCGCAGTTGGCGCTCGAGCTCCTTGCGGGCCGTGATGTCGTGGGCGATGCCCTCCACCGCCGTCACCCGGCCGGAGTCGTCCCACACCGGCGTTTCGGTCACCGCCAGGTAGCGGATAGTACCGTTCTTGTGAAAAATCTCGAGCTCGTAGGGCGGCTGCTGGAGCCCCTGCATGCTTTTTTCGGTATGCTCCCGGGCCTGCAGATTCACCGGGTTGTCGGTGTAATATTCGGCGTAATGGACCAGGAACTCCTCGGCTGAGTAGCCCAGCACGGTTTCGATGGAGGGGCTCAGATAGGTGAAGATGCCGTCGGTGTCGTGGCAGTAGAAAAAATAGTCCTCGCGTAGCGCCTCCACCAGGCGGCGGTAGCGGGTCTCGCTCCTTTCGAGCTCCTGCATCTTCTGGTCGAGCTTGCGGGTGACCCTTCCGGCATGGCGGACAACCAGCTCGTCGTCGGCTTTTTGCGGCTTTTCCGGCACCGCTAGCCGGCCCTGGCGGTGGTCTTCCAGAACCTCCCGGATGACGGCAAGGAAGGGCTCGGTTTCCATGGGCTTGAGGATGAAGCGGGAAGCGCCCAGGTCGCGGGCCAAACGCTCGTCCTCCGGGTCGGTGTAGGTGGCGGAGTAGAAGACGAAGGGGATATGGCGCAGGGCCGGA
>JBFHWX010000057.1:0-18134 GCA_041599275.1 Desulfobulbales bacterium
GCGGCAGTCGTTTTCAGGGGCGCAGTCTCGTCGTCTGCACCGGCACCTCGCGCAAAAAACTGAAGGTGCCCGGCGAGAAGGAATTTGCCGGGCGCGGGGTGAGCTACTGCGTGGACTGCGACGCCAACTTCTACCGGCAGGCACGGGTGGCGGTGGTGGGGGACGAAAGCGCCGCCGTCGACGGCGCCCTCACCCTTCTTGGCTATGCCTCCGAGGTCTTTCTGGTCAGCCGTGGGCTGCAGATCAGCGCCGAGCTCGGCGCCAAGCTGGCGGCAAGCAGCGTGCAGCAAAGATCCTCCACCTGGGTCAAGGAAATCTCCGGTGACACGGCGGTGACCGGACTGGTGCTCGACAACGGCGAGACCTTGGCGGTGGACGGCGTCTTCATCGAGCTCGGTGCCAAGGGGGCCATCGAACTGGTGACCAATCTCGGCGTGCAGCTCGACATGGAGACCTTCACCCATATCGATACCGACAAGGGAATGCGCACCAACGTCGAAGGCATCTATGCCGCCGGCGACATCGCGGGGCCGCCCTATCAGATGGCCAAGGCGGTGGGCGACGGCTGCGTGGCCGGCTGGAACGCGGCCAATTACGCGCTCAAGAAAAAACGGCAACAGGAAGGCGGCGCCGGAGAGTAGGGCTCTGGCGGCAGCGATCCGGGGGGAGGGGAAGGGGTGCAGGAACCAGGTAACGGCAAAACGGTTGCGGTCGCCACCGAAGCGGTGGACCAGGCGGGCGCTGCCGCCAACCCGCAGGAGGGCATGCGGGCCAGTGAAACGCGGCTGGTGGAAATTCTCACCCACGATTATTTCCTGTTCATCAAAAGTCCCGACAACGAGCTTACCTACGTCAGTCCCACCATCGCCAACGTACTGGGGTACAGCCCCGAAGAGTTTCTTCCCTCCTTTGCCGGTTTCTGCCGGCAAAGCCCCAACCGTGAACAGGCCGAACAGGCCACCGCCATCAGCCTTGCCGGCCGGATGCCGCCCTCCTACAGCCTCAAGCTGCCCCACAAAAACGGTTCCTGGAGCTGGGTGGAGGTGGCGGAGATCCCCGTCACCGACGAACAGGGCAGGGTGGTCGAAATCGAATGCATCGCCCACAACATCACCACCCTCAAGCAGGCCGAGGAGCTTCTGCTCGAAGAAAAGAACAAGCTCGAGACGGTTTTCTCCACCCTGGGCGACGGCCTGACCATTCTCGATCGCAATTTCCGCATCGTCTACCAGAACGAACTGCAGCGCAAGCGCCATGGCCTGCAGACTGGCCAGCCCTGCCACCTGATCTATTGCAACCGGCCAAGCCCCTGCGCCGACTGCCCGCTGGCCAGAAGCTTTGCCGACGGCGGCGTGCACCGCATCGAAAAGGAGGAGAACAGCCGCGAGGGCCAACGCCATTTCGAGATCTCCGCAGGCCCTCTGCGCGACAGCTCCGGGCAAATCATCGGCGGCTTCGAGATCGTCCGCGACGTCACCCAGCACAAGAGGCTGCAGGCCCAGTTCATCCAGGCCCAGAAGATGGAAGCGGTGGGCCAGCTTGCCGGCGGCGTGGCCCATGATTTCAATAATTTGCTCACCGGTATCATCGGCTTTTCCGGCCTGGTCATGGATTCCCTCGAGGAAACCTCCCCCCTGCGCGAGGATCTCTCCGAGGTGCTGACCCTTGCCAAGCGGGCCTCGAACCTCACCCGCCAGCTTCTCGCCTTCAGCCGCCAGCAGATTCTGGAGTCCGTCGAAGTAAACCTCAACGGGCTGGTCGACAACCTGCTCAAGATGCTCAAACGGTTGATCGGCGAGGACATCCGGCTCGAGTTCCATCCCGGCGCCGATCTCTGGCCGGTGTCCGCCGACATCGGCCAGATCGAGCAGGTCCTCGCCAACCTGACGGTCAATTCCCGTTACGCCATGCCCGACGGCGGCCTGTTGCGCATCGAAACCGCCAACCGCTACATCGACGAACTGGCCAGCACCCAGCACGATGGCTCCGTGCCGCCCGGCCCCTATGTCATGCTGACGGTGGAGGACACAGGGGTCGGCATCGACAAGGAGACCCAGGAGCAGATATTCCAGCCCTTTTTCTCCACCAAGGGGGTGGGGGAGGGTTCAGGCCTCGGTCTCTCCACGGTCTACGGCATCGTCAAGCAGCACAACGGTTTCATCTGGGTCTACTCCGAGCCCGGGCACGGCACCAGTTTCCACATCTATCTTCCCAAGCTGCAGGAGGAGGGAGTGGAAGTCCCGGCCCCGCAACCGGCCACCGCCGTCGGCCGCGGCGTACTTTTGCTGGTGGAGGACGACGATTCGGTGCGGGTGGTCATCCGCCGCATGCTCGACACCCTGGGTTTTACCGTGCTCGAAGCCAACGGCCCGGTCGAGGCCATAAAGCGTTTCCAGGAGGCTGCCGGATCGGTGAAGCTGCTGGTCAGCGACGTCATCATGCCCGGCATGAACGGCCGGGAGCTTTACGACCGCCTGGTCGCCCAGGCTCCTGGTCTCAGGTGTCTCTACATGTCGGGGTATTCCCAGGAGACCATCGCCGCCAAAGGTGCCTTGGAGAGCGGCGGTCATTTCATCCAGAAACCCTTCACCCTGGACGACATCGCCACCAAAATCAACAAAGTTCTGGAGAGTGACTGAGCATGGAGCCCGAAGGCAGAAAATACGAATTGAAGCACACCGGAAGCCGTGTCCTCATCGTCGACGACGAAGCATATATCTGCAAGACCATCGCCCGCTGGCTGGTGCCGGAGGGCTACGAGTGCGTGCTGGCCAGCAACGTGGACGAGGCTTTGGTCGAACTCGGCAGGCAGCCCTTCGAACTGATCATCTCCGACATCACCATGCCCGGCCGCAACGGGCTCGAGCTTCTCGATGAGGTCAAGCGGCATTACGACCGCACCGCGGTGCTGATGGCAACCGCCGTCGACCAGCGCAACACCGCGATCCACGCCCTGGAACTCGGGGCCTACGGCTACATGATCAAACCCTTCGACAAGAACGAGTTCGTGATCAACGTGGCCAATGCCCTGGAGCGCCGCCGCCTCTACCTGGAGAGCCAGGATTACGGCAGGCGTCTCGAGCAGGAAGTGCGGGCCCGCACCGCCGAGATCCGCCAGCGCGAGGAGGAAATCGCCCTGCGCCTGGTCTGGGCCTCGGAATACCGGGACGACGACACCGGCGAGCACATCCGGCGCATCGGCCTCTACGCCGCCGAAATGGCCAGGAACCTGGGCTGGTCGGCGTCTGCCGTCGACGACATCCGGGTGGCGGCCCCCATGCACGACGTGGGCAAGATCGGCATTTCCGACAACGTGCTGCTCAAGCCCGGCCGCCTGACCCCGGAGGAATTCGAGATCATCAAAACCCACACCACCATGGGGGCCAAGATCCTCGGCGGCTCCGATATCCCGCTGCTGCAACTGGCCGAACGCATCGCGCTCTGGCATCATGAAAAATGGGACGGCTCGGGCTACCCCGACGGTCTGGCCGGCGAGGCCATCCCCCAGGAAGCGCGGATCGTCGCCATTCTCGACGTCTACGATGCCCTTTCCCACGACCGGGTGTACCGCAAGGCCATGCCCGAGGAAAAGGTGATGGCCATTCTCAAGGAGGGCAGGGGCACCCACTTCGATCCCCAAATCTACGACGCCTTCCTCGATCTGCTGCCGGCAATCAAGCAGATCGATCTGTTTTGAGGGAAAAGGGAAAAGGGAAAAGGCGAAAGGTTAAAGGGGGCAGGAGGGAGCAGAGGAGAAAGGACGTGAGAGCAAGGCGATCTTTGGCCTTTCACCTTTGTCCTTTCTCCTTTTAAATATCAGCTTTTTTCGAAATCGCTCTTGGTGGCGCCGCAAACCGGGCAGGTCCAGCTCTCGGGCAGGTCGTCGAAGCTGGTGCCGGCGGCGATCCCGTTGTCCGGGTCGCCCACCGCCGGGTCGTAGACATAACCGCAGATCGTGCAGGTGTACTTATCCATATTAAAGTGGCCTCCTCTCGTGTAGTGTATCCTGTTTTTCCCGACCCTGTGGTCACGGAAGTCCGGAGCCGGTCGGGGCCTTGACAAACAACCATCTTACTTTAAGCAGAAACCGTGGAGTCGCAAGCTTTTTCGGGACCGGGTCCGGTCTCCTGCCAGTGGGCTGAAGGGCGGCCGGGCCGAGGGGCCCCGACTTCCTCTCAAGCGGCTGGAAAGCATCATCTTATTGTATTGGCAATCGCCAAGGGAATATGGTAAAGCAACCGTTCACCGAAGCCGACCGGGCTTGGATGGAAGTGGCCCTGCAGGAAGCCAGGGCCGCGGCCCACCGCCACGAGGTGCCGGTGGGCGCGGTGCTGGTGGATGTCGACGGCAGGCAATTGGCGGCCGACGGCAACCGCACCATCGGCCAGTGCGACCCCTCGGCCCATGCCGAGATCAACGTGCTGCGCCAGGCCGGCAGCAAGCTCGGCAACTACCGGCTCACCGGCGCCACCCTCTACGTCACCCTGGAGCCCTGCGCCATGTGCGCCGCCGCCATGGTCCATGCCCGCATCGGGCGGTTGGTGTACGGGGCCATCGATCCCAAGACCGGGGCCATCGTCTCCCGCTACCGGATTGGCTCCGACGGATTGCTGAACCATGGGTTCAATGCCGAAGGCGGTCTGCTGGCGGGGGAATGCGGAACACTGTTGCGCCTTTTTTTTCAGCTCCGGCGGAGAAGGTCGAGGGATGCCGAAGAATAAAGCGCCCAGGGCGGATCGGTCAGATTTTGCTGGACCTCGGTTGCGAAAACACATAGTATTGTCCCCACTCTCGACGCGGAGAGGTACCGAAGTGGTCGTAACGGGCCCGACTCGAAATCGGGTTGTCGGCTCATACCCGGCACGTGGGTTCGAATCCCACCCTCTCCGCCATTTTTTTCCGGTCCCGGTTCATGACCGCCGCCCCTTGCCGGATCACTCTTCCAGGCAGCCACAGAGAAGAGCCTGGAAAAGGGTGGACAGTCGTTTTTTAAGGTTGTCAACGACCGGCGAGTATTGTATGGTCCCGGTCATCGTGTCGAGCAGCAAAACGGCATGCGGAGAGGTGACCGAGTGGTTGAAGGTGCACGCCTGGAACGCGTGTGTACGCAAGTACCGTGAGTTCGAATCTCACCCTCTCCGCCACATCAATCTGTTTTTCAGTGTGATAGCCGGGTCCTGCGCAACAAAGTCTCGCAAACCCCGCCAGGTCCGGGAGGAAGCAACGGTAGTGAGTAACTTTGTGTGCCGCAGTGTACCTGGCTATCCTTTTTTTGCACCATGTCCTACCTAGTACTCGCAAGGAAATGGCGCCCCCAGACCTTTGACGACGTGGTCGGTCAGAAAACCGTCGTCCGCACCCTCCAGAACGCCATTGCCCGCAACCGCGTGGCCCACGGCATGATCTTCAGCGGTGTGCGCGGGGTCGGCAAGACCACCTTGGCCCGTCTCGTGGCCAAAGCTCTCAACTGCCGGCAGGGGCCGGCCATCACCCCCTGCAACCTCTGCGACTCCTGCACTTCCATCGCCGCCGGCACTTCCATCGACCTGCACGAAATAGACGGCGCCTCCAACCGCGGCATCCAGGAAATCCGCGAGCTGAAGGAAAACATCCGCTTCTTTCCCAACCGCGACCGCTTCAAGATCGTCATCATCGACGAAGTGCACATGCTCACCACCGAGGCCTTCAACGCTCTGTTGAAGACCCTGGAGGAGCCGCCCGAGCATGTCTACTTTCTGTTCGCCACCACCGAGCTGCACCGGGTACCGATCACCATTCTGTCACGCTGCCAGCGTTATGAGCTGAAGCGGATACCAAATGCCGAGCTCTCCGCCTTTTTCGCGAAAGTCGCCGCCGCCGAGGGGGTGAGTCTCGACCCCGGGGCGCTCGCCGCCATCAGCCGCGAGGCCGGGGGCTCGGTGCGGGACGGTCTCAGTCTGCTCGATCAGGTCTTTTCCTACAGCGGCGACACGGTGAGTCTCGACGACGTGCGCCAGGTGCTGGGCCTGGTCGACCGCCAGGCGGTGGGAGAGCTTGCCGGGGCGCTGCTCGCCGGCGACCTGCAGCGTGCCCTGGGGCTCCTCGACGAGGCCCAGAACTACGGCATGGACCTCAAGCGCTTGATGAACGAGCTGCTGCTTCATTTCCGCTCGCTGCTTCTCTGCCGGATAAGCGATGAGGCCGAAAAACTCATCGATCTGCCCGCCGCCGAAATCGCCCTGCTGCAGCAAACCGCCAACCACCACAGCGTCGAGACCCTGCACAACGGCTTCCAGCTCCTGGTGCGGGGAGCCGAAGAGATGAACAGCAGCGGCCAGCCCCGGCTCGCCTTCGAGCTCGCCCTGCTGCGCACCGCCAGAGCAGGCGAGGTGGTGCCCATAACCGGGCTCCTGGAGCGCCTCGATGGTTTGCTGAGCGGTGAGCTAGCCTGCATCGGCTCTGCCGCAGGGGGTGAACAACCAGCCCGCCCCGCCGCCTCGCACGCCAGCCCGCACCCTGCTGCCAATCTGACCACCGCCGAACCGGTTGCCGAGCCGCCGGCCACTCCTGAACCAAGGGTGGAAGAATCCTCTCCACCGCCCAGCCCGCCGGCCTCGCCCGCCGCTGCTGAGCAACAAGCCACCGGAGTTCCCGCGGCGCCCGGAACGCAGCAGGCCGCACGAGAGCAATCAACCACCGGGCAAGAGCCGCACCGCGCCACGCCGCCGGCCAGGCAGCGCGAGGTGCGCAAACACTGGGAGGAGTTCCTGCAGTACGTCAAGGAGCGCAAGAACTGGATGGCCCACACCCTGCGTCTCACTTCCGGAGTGCGCGAGGAAAACGGCAAGCTCACCCTCAAATTCGACCTGGCCTCCGACTGCAGGCTCCTGCAGTCCAGGGAAAACGTCCGCGCTCTCACCGAGTATGCCCAGGATTTTTTCCAGAAAGAGCTCTCCATCGTGTTTCGGGTGCTGGAGGAGGGGGGCGAAGTCGATGGCGCTGAAAATTCTGCCGGTCCCCAGGAGGAACGGCGCGCCCTCACCGGCGACCCCCTGGTGCAGATGGCCACCGACGTGCTCGACGGCCGGATCGCCGGGGTGCGCACCGGGCCCCGCTTCCGCTGACCGCCCGCAACGACCGGCTCCCCACCTTACTTTCCCGAACTTTCCACCGACCCCAAAGAGGCAGACACCCGTATGGACATCAACTCTCTCATGAACCAGGCCCGCCAGTTCCAGGAGAAAATGACCGTCATTCAGGACGAGCTCGGCCGCAAGAGCGTAACCTCGTCCGTCGGGGGCGGCCTGGTGCAGGCCACGGTGAGCGGCAAGATGGAGCTCATCTCCCTTGAAATCGGCCGCGAGGCCATCGACCCAAACGAGGCTGCCATGCTCCAGGACCTGGTGGTTTCGGCGGTGAACGATGCCCTGCGCAAGGCCCAGGACATGGCCCGCCAGGAGATGCGGCAACTCACCGGCGGCTTCAACCTGCCCGGGCTTTTCTAAGGCACGAGACCATGTACGTCGTTCCCCCGGCCCTCGAGCGGCTCATGCAGGACCTCGGCCGCCTGCCCGGCATCGGCAAGAAGACCGCCACCCGGCTCGCTCTCCACATCCTGCGACGGCCCCGGCACGAAGCCCAGCACCTGGCCCGGGACCTCGCCGAGCTCCACGATTCCATCCGGCTCTGCTCCTCGTGCCACGTCTTTTCCGAGCAGGACCCCTGCACCATCTGCGGCGACACCCGGCGGCGTTCGGATCAGGTGTGCGTCGTGGAAGAGCCGGGTGACCTCATGGCCATCGAGAAGACCGGCGCCTTTCAGGGCTGCTACTACATTCTGCACGGTGTACTGTCGCCCATGGACGGCATCGGCCCGGACGAAATCAAACTCGATTCCCTGCTCCGGCGCATCCGGAGCGGCGAGGTGACGGAGGTCATCCTGGCCACCAGTTCGACGGTGCCCGGCGAGGCCACCGCCATGTACCTCGTCCGGCTGCTGGAAGGGGAGAAGGTCGCCGTCACCCGGCTGGCCTGCGGCATTCCCATGGGCATGGACATAAAGTACGCCGACGAGGTTACCCTGGGCCGGGCCATCCAGTCCCGGCAAAGGCCGGTCTGAGGGGAGGGCCGAAAAGGGGGCTCGCGCAGGGTGTCGCCGGTTTTTCAACCATAGGGCAAGCCTGGAAAAAGAAATGAAATCTTCTTGACAGCCCGGCCGAATATTGGTAATTGGATTGCGTTCAAACGGAGAGGGCTGCGGCTCTCTTCCATCCTCCGGGGATTTCCGTTTCACCGGATTCTGAAAAGATGGATACAGGCGCGTAGCTCAGCGGGAGAGCGCTACCTTGACACGGTAGAGGTCGTCGGTTCGACACCGTCCGCGCCTACCAAATTTTTGTTTGCCTCGGAGTAGGCTTCATGGTATGCCGGCAGGTTCCAAGGGCATGGCACGAAGCCTACTTCCATTTTGGTCTCCGACATTTTGTTGGGATGCAGGACCGAGACCTTCGTTTCGACGGCTTTTGCGAGGCGGACACCTTCACCACAGCACGGTTGTGAACAGGCATGGCAACGATTGAGGTTACCCTGAAAGGGGGCGAAACAAGAGAATTCGCGGCCGGCACCACGGTGGCCGCGATCTTCGAGGATTTCCTCTCCAACAAACAGCGCAAGCAGACCCTTGCCGCCCGTCTCGACGACACCCTGGTCGACCTCTCGACCCCTGTTGCCGCCAGCGGCGTGCTCGAACCGATCACCGACTCGACCCCCGAGGGGCTCGAGATTATCCGCCATTCCGCGGCCCATGTGATGGCCCAGGCGGTCACCTCCCTCTACGACGGGGTGAGAGTGGCCATCGGTCCGGCCATCGCCGACGGGTTCTATTACGACTTTGACCGCGACCAGGGGTTCTCGCCCGATGACTTCGAGGCCATCGAGGAGCGGATGCAGCAGATCATCGGCTCCGCCAGGCCCTTCGAGAAAAAGATCGTGGAGATCGACGAAGCGAAAAATATTTTCCGGGAGCGGGGCGAGATCTACAAGCTCGATCTCCTCGAGGAGATCGACGCCGACTCCGTCAGCCTCTACTCCCAGGGCGAGTTCACCGATCTCTGCCGCGGCCCCCACGTGCCCCACACCGGCTGGATCAAGGCCTATAAGCTGATCAAGGTGGCCGGCGCCTACTGGCGTGGCGACGAGCGCAACCAGATGCTGCAGCGCATCTACGGCACCGCCTTTGCCGACGCCAAGGAACTGAAAAAGTATCTCTTTGCCCTGGAGGAAGCCAAAAAGCGCGACCACCGGCGGCTCGGCAAGGAGCTCGAGCTCTTCACCATCCAGGACCAGATCGGCCCCGGCCTCATCCTCTGGCAGCCAAAAGGCGCGCTTCTGCGCCGCCTTATCGAAGATTTCTGGAAGGACGAGCACTACAAACACGACTACGAACTGCTCTATACACCGCACATCGCCCGGCGCGATTTGTGGAAGACCTCGGGGCATCTCGATTTCTACGGCGAGAACATGTACTCGCCCATGGACATCGACGAGGTGCAGTACCAGATCAAGCCGATGAACTGCCCCTTCCACATCGCCGTCTACAACAGCAAGAAGCGGAGCTACCGTGAGTTTCCGCTGCGCTGGTGCGAACTGGGCACGGTCTACCGCTACGAGCGTACCGGGGTGCTGCACGGGCTGCTGCGGGTGCGCGGCTTCACCCAGGACGACGCCCACATCTTCTGCCGGCCCGACCAGCTTGAGGAAGAGATCTTCAACATCCTCGACCTCAACCTCAAGATTCTGAGCACCTTCGGTTTCGACCAGTACGACATCTATCTCTCCACCCGGCCCGAGAAGTTCGTGGGCAGCGACGAGCACTGGCAGCAGGCCACCGAGGCCCTGAAGTCCGCCCTCGAGAAGAAGGGGCTCGCCTACGAGATCGACCCCGGCGAAGGGGTGTTCTACGGCCCGAAGATCGACATCAAGATCAAGGACGTGCTGGGCCGCTCCTGGCAGTGCTCGACGGTACAGGTCGACTTCAACCTGCCGGAGCGCTTCGACATCTCCTACGTCGGCGAAGACGGCCGCGAGCACCAGCCGATCATGATCCACCGCGCTCTCATGGGGTCGCTGGAGCGTTTCATCGGCGTGCTCATCGAGAACTACGCCGGCGCCTTCCCCCTGTGGATGGCCCCGGTCCAGGCCCGGATTATGAACATCACCGACGCCCAGGCGGAGTTTGCCGAAACCGCCTTCAAAGCGTTGCGCGCCGCCGGCGTGCGGGTGGAAAAGGATCTGCGCAACGAGAAGCTCAACTACAAGGTGCGCGAAGCCCAGCTTGCCAAGATCCCCTACATGCTCATCGTCGGCGACCGCGAGGTGGAGAGCCAGACTCTCTCGGTGCGGTTGCGCGACGGCAAGAACCTGTCGCCCATGAGTGTCGCCGAATTCGCAGAATTGGTGGCCACGGAAAGCAGGGTAACCCTTGAGTGAAGCTGTTGAGAAATCCAGCGACATGCTGTATGGTAGTTGCTTCCGTCCGATGACGGCACCGTTTGCGGCACCCTTGACGGCCGCTTCCGGCACGAGGCTGCAGAGCAGCATATCTACTAATCTTCGGAGGTGCGGGTATTAAGAAGAGAACACGGTCGGCCCCTCAGATTGAGGCGAAGGTCAGAACAAACGAGGACATCAAGTACCGCGAAGTCCGCCTGATCGGCGAGGACGGCGAGCAGATCGGCGTCATGTCGGCCCGCGAGGCCATCGAGAAGGCCATGGAAGCCGGGCTCGATCTGGTGGAGATTTCCGACAGCGCCAAACCGCCGGTCTGCCGGATCATGAACTACGACAAGTACCGGTACGAGCAGCGCAAGAAACAGAGCGAGGCCAAGAAGAAACAGGCCGTGGTCGAGGTCAAGGAGGTCAAGTTCCGGCCGAAAACCGAAGAACACGATCTGAACTTCAAGATCAAGCATATCAAGAAGTTTCTCGCCGCCAAGAACAAGGTCAAGGTCACCCTCCGCTTCCGGGGCAGGGAAATCGTCTACGCCGAAACCCTTGGGCTCGAGACCATGAACAAGATAAGCGCCGAACTCGAGGAAGATGGCACCATCGTGCAGTCGCCCCACATGGAGGGCCGGCAGATGGTCATGTTCCTCGCCCCCAAGGGGTAGGCTGTCCGTTCGCCCCTCGGAAACGGCAGCGGCGTCTTTTTTTTAGAAATTCACAAAATCAGCTTGCACGAACCGCGGAATCGTTTATGATGCGCTCCGCAAAGCCATAACGGTTCGTAAAGGGTTCTATTTCCCCTCTTTTTCAGACCGAAAAGCGAGGGAATCAGCAAAGGAGTCGACGCTATGCCGAAGATGAAGACCAACCGAGGAGCCGCCAAACGGTTCAAGCTGACCGGTAGTGGCAAACTTGCCCGCCGCAAGGCTTTTTCCAGCCACATCCTCACCAAGAAATCGACCAAGAGAAAACGCAACCTGCGTCAGGGCGCCATGGTGGACGACACCAATATCAAGGGCATCAGGCGCATTCTGCCGTATCTCTAAAGAGTAAAGAACACGCGACCAGACGGAGGGCAGGGGACGCACAGGCCAAAAGCAGATGGCCGGCAGCGCCACCCCCCGCACCCGTCCGGATCCTGAAAAGAAGCGGCAACCGAGAGAGCCGCTTTCTTCGGTGGTCGCAGACAGCCAGAGCTAGAAGGAGAAGTACATGCCCAGAGTAACTAGGGGTTTCAAAGCCCGCCGCAGAAGAAACAAGGTTCTGAAACTGGCCAAGGGCTACCGGGGCGGCCGCAGCCGTCTTTTCCGGAGCGCCACCGAGGCGGTGGACCGCGCCCTCAATTTCGCCTACCGCGATCGCCGGAACAAGAAGCGGGATTTCCGCTCCCTGTGGATCGTGCGCATCGGCGCCGCCGCCAAGCTGAACGGCCTGAGCTACAGCCGTCTCATGGGCGGCCTCAAGAAGGCCGGCGTCGAGCTCGACCGCAAGGTCCTCGCCAACATGGCCATTCTCGATCCCAACGCATTCAGCCAGGTGTGCAGCCTGGCCAGCCAGCAGGCTTCCTGATCGAGCCCTTTCCTTTATGAAAGGAACGATGGAGGAAGAACTGCTCCGCCTGCAAACCGAGGCCAAGGATGCCCTTGCCTCGGTTGCTCGGTTTCAGGACCTGGAGGAAATCCGGGTTCGCTACCTTGGCCGCAAGGGGCTGTTCACCGGAATCATGCGCATGCTGGGCCAGGCAGACCCTGCCGACCGGCCGCGGCTTGGCAAGCTGGCCAACGAGTTCAAAAGCGAACTCGAGAGCTTGTTCGCCGAGCGTCAGGATGCCCTGGGTGGAGACGCCAGAACGGTAAAGGTGCGGATCGACCGCAGCCTGCCCGGCCGGCAATTGCCTTTCGGCAAGCTGCACCCGGTGACCCAGGTGATGGACGAAGTGTGCTCGGTCTTCGAGGGGTTGGGTTTTGCCGTTGCCGAAGGTCCCGATGTTGAGCTCGACTACTACAACTTCGAGGCTCTCAATATCCCGGCCCATCATCCGGCCCGCGACATGCACGACACCTTCTATGTCGCCGACTCCGTGCTGCTGCGCACCCACACCTCGCCCATGCAGATCAGGGCCATGGAAAAGCAGGAGCCGCCGCTCAGGATGATCGCGCCGGGCAAGGTGTACCGCTGCGATTCCGACATCACCCACACCCCCATGTTCCACCAGGTGGAAGGCTTTCTGGTGGATCGCCGGGTGTCGTTTGCCGATCTCAAGGGGGTGTTGACCGTCTTCTGTGGCCAGATCTTCAACGACCCGTCCATCGGCCTGCGTTTCCGCCCGAGTTTCTTTCCGTTCACCGAGCCCAGCGCCGAGGTCGATGTGGCCTGCGTGATCTGCGGCGGCTCCGGTTGCCGGGTCTGCAAGCAGACCGGCTGGCTGGAAATCCTCGGCGCCGGCATGATCGATCCCGAGGTCTTCAAGATGGTGGGCTATGATCCCGAGGTCTACAGCGGTTTCGCCTTCGGGCTTGGCATCGAGCGGATCGCCATGCTCAAGTACGGCATCGACGACATCCGGTTGTTCTACGAAAACGATCTCCGTTTTCTGCGCCAGTTCTAGATAGCGCCCCGTGCCTGGCCTTGGAAGAGGCCTCCAGGGCGGGACTCTTCCCAGGTCCCGGCCCGGGCCGGTTGGTGACCAGCTTGGCGCTTTTCCCCCTGCCGACTTCGGATTTACGAGTAACGAGAACGCACCCCCATGAAATTCACCGTCAACTGGCTCAAGGAATATGTGGCTCTGGATCGCCCGGCCACGGAGATCGGTGCCCGTCTGACCATGCTCGGTCTCGAGGTCGACTCCATGGTCAGGCTCCAGTCCGGCATCGAAACCATCAAGGTGGCCAAGGTGCTCGAGGTACGGCCCCATCCCAATGCCGACCGGCTTTCGCTGTGTACGGTGGAGGTCGACGGCGAGCAGCTGCCGGTGGTCTGCGGCGCCCCCAACGTGCGGGCCGGTATGCTGGCCCCCATCGCCACGGTGGGCACCACCATGCCCTCGGGGATGCAGGTGAAGAAGGCCAAGTTGCGGGGCGAGCTCTCCTGCGGCATGCTCTGCTCCGAAAAAGAGCTGGGGATTGGCGAAGGCAACGACGGCATCATGGATTTGCCCGCCGAAGCGGCCCAGGCCGGCAGCCTGGTGGCCGCCCTCGGCCTCGACGACACGGTGATCGAGGTTGATCTCACTCCCAACCGGCCTGACTGCACAAGCGTCATCGGCATCGCCCGGGAGATGGCCGGCGCTTTCGGCAAAAAACTGCAGATTCCCGTGCGCCGCGAAGAACTGCCCAGCCTCGACGGGAAAAATACCGATTTCGAGGTGACGGTGGAGGCGCCGGGAGACTGCCCGCGCTACGCCGCCCGCCGGATATCGAAGGTCACCATCGGCCCCTCGCCGCTCTGGCTGCAGAACCGGCTGCGGGCCGTGGGCATGCGGCCGATCAACAACGTGGTGGACGTCACCAATTTCGTGATGCTGGAATTCGGCCAGCCCCTGCATGCTTTCGATTTTCATAAGCTTGCCGGCTCCCGCATCGTGGTGCGGCATGCCCGGGCAGGCGAGACCATCGCCACCCTTGACGGCACCACCCGCAGCCTGGAGCCGGACATGCTGCTCATCTGCGACGGCCAGCGACCGGTGGCAGTGGCAGGCGTCATGGGCGGAGAAAATTCCGAAGTCACAAGCTCCACCACCGAGATTCTTCTGGAAAGCGCCTTTTTCAACCCGGTTTCGGTGCGCCGCACCGCCCGCCGGCTGAATCTGGCCACCGAAAGTTCCTACCGCTTCGAGCGCGGCATCGACATCGGCGGCGTCGACCTGGCGCTGGAGCGGGCCGTGCAGCTCATCGTCGCACTTTCCGGCGGCAGCGCCCAGCCTTCCGGGCTCGACCGGTTGAGCGGCTCTCTGCCGCGAATCAGTCTCAACCTGCGGGTGAAGCGCTGCAACGACCTGCTCGGCTTGCTGCTCTCGAAAGAGGAGATCGCCCAGTGTCTCGTTGCCATCGGTTTTGAGGTGGAAGCGGCGGGCGAGGATGTTCTTGCCGTCGGCGTTCCTTCCTTTCGGGTCGACATCGAACGGGAGATCGATCTCATCGAGGAGGTGGCACGGCTCACCGGCTACAACGAGATCCCCACCACCCTGCCGGTGGTGCCCCTGAGTTTTCCGGTTTCCGCCAAGGGCAGGACCTTGAGCCAGCGGGTCAAGAGCCTCCTGACCGCCTCCGGTTTCTACGAGGCCATCAACTACAGTTTCGTCAGTGAGCAGCACCCGGCTCTTCTCTGCCTCGGCAAAGAGGACCCCCGCTGCCACGGCATGGCCCTCATGAACCCGCTGTCCGCCGAGCAATCGGTGATGCGCACCACCCTGTTGCCCGGGCTTCTCGAGAACCTGCGCCGCAACTGCAACCACCAGTCCGGTGACGTGCGGCTCTTCGAGGTCGGCAAGGTCTTCGCTCCCCGCGAGGGTCATCTGCAGCCCGCCGAAACCGCGAGCCTTGCCGCGGTGCTGAGCGGCAGGCGCTATCCAGGCGCCGCCGTCCTGCATTTCTCCCATGCCACCGTTGACCTGCACGATGCCGCCGGGGTTGTGCAGACCCTGGCCCGCGAGCTGCGGCTGCCAGGTCTCGCGCTCAGGGCCGACGACGCGAACTTCGCTGAGGCGCCCTATGCCGAGACAGGCACCATGTGCGCCATCGTCCTCGCCGACACGGCTTCCACCGGCCGGACCATTGGCCGGGTCGGCCGCCTGGCCGACAAGGTGGCCCGCTCCTTCGGGATCAAACAGGAAGTTTTCTTCCTCGAGCTCGATCTCGAGGCACTGCTCACCGTGGAGTCGGAGCCCAAAAAATTCAGCCAGTTGCCAAAGTACCCCTCGGTATACCGGGACATAAGCGTCCTGGTCCCCGAGCAGACCGAGGCAGGCCTGCTGCTCGAAACCATCCGGGCCGCCGACCAACTGGTCGAGCACGCCGAACTCTTCGACATCTACCGAAGCGACACCATCGAGGCAGGCTTCAAGTCCGTTGCCCTGGCCGTCACCTACCGGTCCCCTGAACAGACCCTGGACGACGAGAAAGTGAACGCCGTCCACGGCCGCATTGTCAAATTAATAGAAACGCGCTATTCCGCACAATTGCGCTGAAGGTTTAAATAGAAGTACAATGAAAAGATCGAACATCACCCGCAAGGATCTGGCCAACGCCATTCACGAGAAGATGGGTTTTTCCCTGCGCAGCGCCGAGGACATCGTCAACGAGCTGTTCGCTCAGTTGAAAGAAGGCCTGATCGACGACCGCACCATAAAGCTCATCCATTTCGGTACGCTCTCCATCCGCAAGAAATCACCGCGCATGGGCCGCAACCCGCGCACCGGCGAGGCCATGGAGATCACCAAACGCGGCATGGTTTCCTTCCGGCCCAGCAAGAGCCTGCGGGAGCGGATCAACGACTGATAGCCGTACCTGGCCCGTAAGCCCTCTCGAACCGTGGGGAACGAAGTGTCCGGAGAGCCGCCCGCCATCCCCGACAAGGTCTACTTCAAGATCGGTGAAGCCACCAAGCTCATCGGGGTGGAAGCGCACGTCCTGCGCTATTGGGAGTCCGAGTTCAAGATCCTGCGGCCCAAACGGGCGGCGGGCCGGCAGCGCCTCTACCGGCGGGTCGACATCGAAAACGGGCTGCGGATAAAAAGGCTTCTGCACGAAGAGGGCTACAGCATCGCCGGCGCCAGGAAAAAACTGGAAGAGCAGGCGGAAGGGCTGGAAGCCGTCATCGAAGCACCGGACGCGCAACCGGCCCGGGAAACACGAAAATCCGCCGGCGTCCAGGACCTGGTGTGCCAGGTGAAAAAAGAGCTGCTCGAACTGCGGGAAATGCTCGAGAAAAAATAGGCCGTGGGGAGTGGCTTTCCTTGACATTCCGCAGGCCATCATGCTAAAAGGGGTGTGCTTCGGCGCCGTGGGCGCCGCGGAACAAGAGTACAACAAGATCGGGTCGGGACGTAGCGCAGTCTGGTAGCGCACCTGAATGGGGTTCAGGGGGTCGGAGGTTCAAATCCTCTCGTCCCGACCAGTTTTATGTAAAGGGTTACGGAGTCATGCTCTCCGTAACCCTTTTTTTGTTTCAAACACCCCGAGGTCGCGGCAGCTTGACCGGCCAATGGGTCGGAATGGAAAGAATTTACAGCCCTGTACCTGGTACTGTTTCAAACGCGTATCCAGCTGTTTCGATAGAAGATTCCAACAAAAATGCCAGGTGGATCCCTGTGGATCGCCTGGCATTTTTTTGCATTGCCAATAATTAGAAAATGTCTTTTTGTTCCTGTTGGTCTTTTGGGTGGGGGGCGGATCGAGCGCCCTTGGTACTGGCTAACTGGTTATGGCAAATCGCTATGGGGAAGCGCGAAACCTCCATCTTCGAGGATTTAATTGAAGCCCCGTGGTGGGTAAGCGTGCTTCTTGCCTTTCTCGTTTATTACTTGTTTTTTCAACGAATTCCTCAAATTCAATCGGATTCAATCGTGTTCAAGGGGCTTGCCCAGGCATCGCAAGGAATAGGGACCATGATCCTTCTTCTGCTTGCTGGGGCGACTCTTCTTTCGCTGATTCGAAGCTGGGCCATTAAATGGAAAGGCAGATCAAAGGAAAAAAAGGATGGCCTCCAGGATGAATCCGTTTTTGGAGAGACAGAGGGGAGCCCTTTCTTCTACCGGCAGAAATTTTCTTTGTTCACACCAGCCGAAAGGAATTTTTTGAATGCCCTGGAGGTTGCCGTGGGGAATCGGTTCAGAATCTTTGGCAAAACCCGGGTCGCAGATCTGCTGGAGCCCAGGGAGCGCAAAGATAAAAAGGAATGGCATTCCGCTTTCAATAAAATCAAAGCGAAGCACATCGATTTTGTTCTTTGCGACCCAAAGACCTTCGCGCCGGTTGTCGCGATTGAGTTGAACGACAGCAGTCATTCACGTCCTGATCGAGAAGAACGAGATAAGTTTTTAACCTTTGCCTTCGAATCAGCCGGACTTTCCCTTCTTTTCACTCCGACTCAATCGAAATACAACCCCGGACTTCTTGCGGTCACCATCGAGGCCTGCTTAGGAAACGAACTTAAAAAAAATGAACCGGCAATTCCGATTGAGGATGGTGTTGACATCTCATTGGAATTCGATGTCTTGGAGGACGAGAAAGGCATAACCACAGAAAGAAAAGTGGTGGCAAAAGTGTTTGACATGAAAACAGGGAAAGAAGAGGTAGTTGACCTTGACTGAGTACGCCACAAGCCCGGGATACCTTACCGATATTTGTTCATGTCTCACGGCCTTTTGACCAGTTGAAACATCGCTTCAACCTTCTGTATATCCCCAAAAATTTGGATAGACATAAATTTTAAAATCACTTGTTAACAATCAAAACATGAACCCAGAAAACGGCACAATCTCCACTTGGAATGAAGAAAAAGGCTTTGGGTTTATTCTCCCCAAGTCAGGCGGCAAAACTATATTTGCCCATATCAATGACTATAGCCGAGATCACAAATATCCTTTTGCTGGGCTTGAAGTTGAATATTTTATTTCAAACGATCAAAAAGGGCGAAAATGTGAGAGGTGGCAC
>JBFHWX010000058.1:0-17833 GCA_041599275.1 Desulfobulbales bacterium
CACTCAGCACTCAGCACTCAGCACTCAGCACTCAGCACTCAGCACTCAGCACTCAGCACTCAGCACTCAGCACTCAGCACTCAGCACTCAGCACTCAGCACTCAGCACTCAGCACTCAGCACTCCTCTTTTTCAACCGGCGGTCTCGTCTTCCAGCGGCGGTGCATCCAGAAGTACTGTTCCGGGTTGCTCCGGATGATCTCTTCGAGCACCTCGGTGTAGCGGCGGGTCGCCTCCTCGAAGGATTCGCCAGGGCGGATGGGCACCTGCCGGGCCAGGAACCGGTAGCGGCCGGGGGAGGTGCGCAGGGCGGTGATCACTATGAGCGGGGTGCCGAACTTGAGGGCGAGCTGGGCCGCGCCCCGGTGGGTGGAGGCGGGCTCGCCGAAGAACTCGACGAATATCCCGTGCCGGCCGGCGTTCTGGTCGGAGATGAGGCCGATCATGCCTTTGTTTTTGAGGCAGCTCACCAGTTCCCGGGCCGAGGCGCTGAGCGGCATCACCTTCAGGCCCAGGGCCTGGCGCTGCCGGTTGATGAAGCGGTCCACCAGGGGGTTGGCCTGGCGGGCCGCCACCACCGTGATGGGAAGCCCCGCGGCGGCCACTATGCCGGCGGTGTATTCCCAACTGCCAAAATGCAGGCCGACCAGCACCACGCCCTTCTCCTGGGCCAGGGCCTGGCGCACCAGGGCGAGTTCCGTTGCCTCACTGTTGGCGATGATCCGCTTCTGGCGGCCAAGGGGCAGGAGCAGCTCGAGAAAGGTGATGGCGATGTTCCGGTAGGCACCGGCCAGGATGTCGGTCCGCATGGCGGGGGAAAGAGCCGGACCGAAGGCCCGCTTGAGGTGCTCGAGGCTGGCCCGTCGCCGCAGCCGGAAAACCGAGAAGACAAAGCCGCCCATGGCTCTTGCCAGGGGATAGAACAAGACGTCCGGCAGGCAGGCCAGGAGAAAAGAGAAGAGGCGAAGCGCGCCGTATTGCAGAAAGTGGGCAAGCGTGGGCATATTTTTCTGAAAAAAAATCCCCTGCAGGGCGAACCCTGCAGGGGATTTGATGATGCGTGACGTTCGGGTTTCCGAAAAATCCGGAAATTAGAAGGTCAGGGTCAGCTGATGGGCGAGGAAGACGATGTCGTTGGAGTTTTCGCCAGTCAGGTCTTCGAACAGGTCGCCGGTGGCCAGGTAGCCGAAGTGAGCGCCGTAGGTCAGGTTGTCCATGACCTTGTAGGAAGCGCCGAGGTCGAACTCCCAACCGAAGTGATCATCGATGCCAACCTCTTCCAGGGTCCAGGCGGTGCCGACGATGCCGGACAGGGTCAGGCGGTCGGAAGCCTTGTAGGAGGCATGCAGACCAACGGACTGGACGCCGGCGTCCTCGATGGTGGAGTTGATCCGGCTGGAGGAAACCGGGCCGCGATCCGGGTTCAGGATGCCCATGTAGTCGCCGGTGAGGATCTGGTACGGGTTGAAGTCCTTGCCGGTGCCGTTGCCCTTGAGGGCCATGAAGGCTTCCTCGTCGGAGTCGCCGTCGTCGTCGCCGGAGAGGCGGAAGTAGAGGAGGCCGACGTTGAGGTCGCCGAACTGGGCGGCGCCGTCGATCATGAAGGCGTAAGCCTTGGCATCCATGGTGGTGGAAGCCTCACCGAAGGCGTAGTCGAGTTCGGTGTTGATCGAGAAGTTGGCGATGTTGTAGACGCCGTGGAACCAGATGTCCTGGGAGGTGACGTCCTCGGACAGGCCGTTGTCCTGCACGTGCCAGTAGGCGAGGGTGGACTTGCCGTAGGAGCCCTTGTAGCTCAGGTCGGCGTAGTAGGCGTCCTTGTCGTCGGAGGAACCGGAGGAGGTCCAGTCATCCTCGTCCATCTTCTGGGTGAAGAGCAACATGCCCCAGCCTTCCGGCAGGAAGTTGGTCCACCACATGATACGGTTGCCCTCAGCGGAGTTGCTGATGAAGTCGTCGCCCCAGGCGCCGGCCGGAGTGCGGCCGATGCGGACCTTGCCGTAGGGAGAGGCGTACTCCATGTAGAGGTGCTTGACGTCGACGTCGCGGCCGCCGTCATGGGCGCCGCTCATGGAGGCACTCTCGGTCAGGTCGTCGTCACCGAACACGTTGCGGTCGGAGAAACGCACTTCGCTCATCACGGAGATCTTGTCGTTCACCCGCAGGGTCGGCTTCAGGATGAAGGAATGCAGCCAGACGGTGCCCACGTTCTCGTTGCTGTCGTCGTGCAGGGCGGGCTTCCAGTGGTAGCCGTCATCGTTTTTGTCGCTCAGCCAGGCGCCGGCCAGGGACCAGGAACCGGTGACCGAGAACAGGTCAACGCCGGGAGCGGTGGGTTTCACGGCAGCAGGGGCGGAGGTGGTCTCCACCTTCTGCGGCACGTCCAGGGCGGAGGCGGTGGCGGCGAAGCCGACAACCAGGCCCAGGGCTGCTACGGTAGAAAGAATCTTTTTCATCTCTTATCTCCTTTTCTTGGTTTTTCGGGCTGGCTGCTGCGCCGCCACCATTGACGGCGAAATCGTCTGCCAGCCCTTTCCCCCGAAACGAATCGTAATGATTCGAGAATGGATAAACAAAATTTCAGGTCGGGTGTCAAGTTTTTTTTACCTTTTGGTTTTTTGGTACAAAAAATTATACGTGAGAGGCTCCTTTCTCTTAGTTGCAAGGCCTCGGGGAGAGGCAGGCAAAGAGTCCGGTCGGCCCGGGAGGCCTAGGTGACAGGGGGGAATTGCCAACGAAAAAGGCCGCAGGTTGTGAAACCCTGCGGCCTGGATGGTGCGTGTCTTTCTTCGTCAAGACAAGGACAACTACTCCGTCTTCTCCTCGCCGGTGGGCAAGGCATAGAGCAGGACCGTGCTGGTGGCGCCACTGGTGTCGAGGAAGCCCGAGCGCAGGGCCAACGCCACCAGCAGGCGGGGCATGCCTTCGATGGAACGGTCGATCTGGTATTCGGCGATATAGCCGTCGATGGGGCGGGTGGTCCACAGGTCGACGAGGCCGAGACCGTTCCAACTCATGATGTGCAGCTCGCCGGAGGGGAACTTTTTGTACTGCTTCATGACCCGGGAGGCCACCGAGATGTTCTTGTTGACCACCACGTCTCCCTTGCCGTCGCCGTCGAGGTCGGTGACCAGAAGCCGGGCCGGCACATAGAGGCGCTGGGTGTCGGGGGTGGGGTCGGTGTCCGGCGAGGTGGCCGAGTTGAGGTCGAGCCCTTTGCGGAGGTGGGCCTTGTCCTCGCCGATGTAGCGGCTGGAGCCGCCGAACTTGTCGGTGCTCTCCCAGAGCAGGCGGCCGTTGCCCTTCAGTATATACAGGTGGTCGGCAGCGCTGATGGCGATGGTTTCCAGCCCGCCGTCGCCGTCGAGGTCGCCCAGGGTGAAGTCGAAGAGGTTGACGAACTCGGGCAGGGGGATGCGGTCTTCGGGATGCAGGGCGCCTTCGACCCGCATGAGCTTGAAGACGCCGGGCAGGGTGAGGGCGGTGACCCCGGGCCGCTGACCGAGAAGGATCATGCCCTGGGCCGGGTGGTCGAAGGCACGGATGTACCAGCGGGCGTCCTCGAAGAGGATGGTGAAATCCTGCCCGTTCCATTCGGCGGCCAGGGAGCAGGGCCGGCCTTTGTCGTCGGCGCTGATGTAGACCTCGGCCCGGCCGTTGCCGTTTAGGTCGCCCACCGTCACCCCGTGCACGCTAGCGCGGTCCAGGAGCGGAATGGCGCCGAGGTTGAAAAGGCGGTCGGCCTGCAGACTGTAGACCCGTACCTCGGAAGTGGAGGCCATGACGATGTCGGTATTGCCGTCGCCGTCGATGTCGCCGCTGTCCATGGCGATGACCTTGAGGTCGATGTTCTGGGTCTTGCTGAAGGTAGCGGCGGCTCCGTAGGCCCGGGCAAAGGGCGAGCCGGCCTGGCCGGGGGCGAGGAAGGCCCGTTCCGGGTGGGCGGTCTGGTACTGGACGGCGGCCTGCTGGGCGGCGGCAGGAGCCTGGCCGGGCGGCGCGGCATAGGCTACGGGGCGCTTGGCGCCGAACACCTTTTCGGCGATGTCCCAGGAGAGGCCGTTGACCGCGGTGATCACTTCCTCCTGCTTGGCTGCGGTGGCGTAGAAAATCTGGGCCTCGCCGCCGGCCGCCGGGGTGACCCTGGCGTCGATGGAAACCCCGCCGCCCATGGAGGTGAGGCTGCCGGTCACCAGGTGGTCGGCGCCGAGCTGCTGGGCGAGGCGGGCGGCGGTTTCGGCGGATACGGCCTGGCCGGTAGCGGGCAGGGCGGTGTCGACCAGGAAACGGTCGAGGACCTCCACCCCGGCGTTGGCGGCAAGGCGGCTGGTCAGCATGGTGCGCACGCCGTTCTGCAGATAGGAAAGGTCGTCGCTGGCGTTCACCGCAAAGGGAAGAATCGCCACCTTGGCCGCCGACCCAGCGAGAACCGAGAAGGGCAGGGCGAAGACCAGCAGAAGAGTGAAGAGAAGGCCGAGGGGGAAGACTCGTACAAGGTTTTGCCGCTGTTTCATGATTTCAGTCCGAAAGAGTTGCGAGGTAAAGGGGTGCCAGTCCGGGTAAAGGGTGGCGCCCACGGGATGCCAGGATTGGAAAATCAGCAGTATATGTCGGTGGGGCCGTGGGGGCAAGAAATTTTCGCATTTATTGAGGCGTGCGGCCAGTCGGGTGTCGTGTCGCCCGGAGACCAGACCTCTAGGAGTCGAGGATCTGCCGGGCAAGCTGCAGATCCTGCCAACTGGCTCTCTTCATCTCCGGGTTCTTGAGGAGAAAGGCCGGATGATAGGTGGCCATCACCGTTATCGCACCCGAAGGCGGCCGGATGGCGGCATAGGGCTGGGGGCGGCCGCGCAACCGGGAAAAAGGCTGGTGGTCGCCCAGCAGGGCGCGGCTGGCGTGGGGACCCATGGCGAGGATCAGCCGGGGGGAGACGAGGTCGATCTGGCGCAGCAGAAAGGGCTGGCAGGCGGTGATTTCTTCGGGGACCGCCACCTGGTCGCCGGCCGGCATGCACTTGACCAGGGTGGTGCAGAACACGGCGGAGCGCGGCAGCTCGATGGCAGCCAGCATGCGGGTGAGGAGCTCTCCCGTTTCGCCCTGGAAGGGCAGGCCGCTTTCGTTTTCGGCAGGAGTGGGCCAGTCGCCCAGCACCAGGAGCCGGGCCCGGCCGTCTCCTTCACCGAAGACCACCCGGCTGCGGGAATTGGCGAGCGAACAGCGCTGGCAGTCGACGAGCTCCTGGCGCATCGCTTCCAGGGTGGCGGATTGGGCCATGGCTACCGCTTCCAGGGCTGGTTGGCGGGGCGGGACATTGGTGGTGGCGGTGGTGGGCCGAACCGGTGGCCTGGCCTGCAGGAAGCGTTCGAGCGCGAGGTCGCGGCGGAGCTCCTGGAGGCCGCATTCCCGCAGGAAGTCAAGTCGGGCGCGCAGGTCGGCGGCAAAAGAGCGGAGTGCGTTCTGGTGGTCCGGCAGAGGCATGGAAAGGTCCTGGAGGCGATGAGAACGGGCCAAGAGGCCCGATCGATAAAACCTGAAGCAAGATATCCTACCAGAAGTCCGTTGGCTGGGCAACCAGGGGTGATCCGCCCGCTGCCGGCAAAACTGACGGTTCGGTTTTTACGAAGGGCGGCGTGTGGCTGCAGGCGGCCATTCCTTCCGGTGCGCCTCTTTGCAACCGATGCCTGGCCTTTCACGGTCATCTCTGGTATCCTTCACGATTCTCTGGTTGAAAAAGGTGCCGCGGGTTTCTTGGCTTTTGCAGAGCGGTATGGATGAAAACCTCCCCCCTCCGGGAGGGCGGAAATTTTGGAGGAACGATCGAGTGAACTGGCAGGAGGAATTCCGGCGCAACGTAACCACCATCGACGAACTCAAGGAGCTCATTCCGCTGAGCTCTCTGGAGGAGCGGCAGATGCGGGAAGTGGTGGCCATCCACCCGATGTCCATCCCCCGCTATTATCTCTCCCTCATCGATTCCCGGGATCCCGACGACCCGATCCGCCGGATGGCGGTGCCTTCCGCCGCCGAACTGGACGTGGCCGGCTCCTACGACACCAGCGGTGAGGCCGACAACACCAAGCTCCCCGGTCTGCAGCACAAATATGCCCAGACCGCGCTTCTGCTGTCGAGCAATCTCTGCTCCATGTACTGCCGGCACTGTTTCCGCAAACGGCTGGTGGGGCTTTCCAACGACGAGGTGCTTACCCGTTTCCGGGACAGCCTCGAGTACATCCGCCATCACAAGGAAATCAACAACGTGCTCATCACCGGTGGCGATTCCCTGGCCCTGCCCACCGAGGTGATCGCCCGTTTCCTCGAGGGGCTCGATTCCATCGCGCACCTCGATTTCATCCGCTTCGGCACCCGCATGCCGGTCACCTTTCCCCAGCGCATCACCTCCGACCCCGAACTCCTCGCCCTGTTCCGCCGCTTCTCCAGGCCGGACCGGCGCATTTCGCTGGTCACCCAGTTCAATCACCGGCGTGAGCTCACCGGCGAGGCCTGCACCGCCATCGATCTGCTGCTGCAGAGCGGCGTGATGGTGAACAACCAGACCGTGCTGTTAAAAGGGGTCAACGACAACCCTGGCAAGCTGGCGGCGTTGATGAACGGCCTGGTACGCACCGGGGTCAACCCCTACTACGTTTTTCAGTGCCGGCCGGTGAAGAGGGTGAAGAGCCATTTTCAGCTCTCGCTGCGCGAGGGGTATGGCATCGTCGAGAAGGCCAGGCAGTACCTCAACGGCCACAGCAAACGTTTCAAGTACGTGCTGAGTCACCGCACCGGCAAGATCGAGATCGTCGGTATGATGGGCGGCGATATCTATCTGAAGTACCACCAGGCGGCGCGGCGCGACGACTTCGGCAGATTTTTCCGCAAGCGGCTGACACCAGGGGCCGGTTGGCTGGACGAATTGGAGGATGCGGGCTGAGAAAGTGTTGGTCTGGGAGAGGGCGGGCTGCTACTTGTCGAACTTGTAGAGCAGTTCATTCTTCTTGATCAGGCCGTGTTCCTTGCGGGCCAGCTCCTCCACGTACTGCCGGTCCTTTTCGAGCCGGGCCACGTCCTCGCGGAGCTTGGCGTTTTCCGTTTCCAGGCGGTTGATTTCCGCCTGCAGAAGCTTGAGGTTTTCTCCGGCGTTGAACAGGTTCATGACGCTGTTGGTGGGGGAGAAGAGAATCCACAGCAGCAGGAGAAGGGCGAGGGCCGTGCCGCAGGAAAAGAGGAACTTTTTCTGCCGGTGGTCGAAGTTTGCGAGCAGCTTGTCGAGCATGACAACCTCTTGGCGCTGGCCTTTCGGGTGAGGAGCCCCGCCGGCACCGAAAAGGGAACGCTGCGGGGCTGCCGGTACGGGCGTGAACGGCTCAGTCGTACCATAGAATGGGGGCGCTCCGCAATGCGCCAGCCATATTCGGCAGGCCGGTAATGAACGAGGCCGCCTGCCGCCCATGAAAGAGGCGACAGGCGGGCGACGACGGGTTACTTCGCGGCTTTCAGGGCCCGGTCCATGAACTCCAGGTATTTGGCGGCGTCGAGCATTTCAAGGGAAGAAATGTCCTTGCCCTGCTCGTCTTTGATCACCGTGCCGTCGCTATCCAGAAAGGCGAGAATGCATTCGCCGCCGCTCTGCAGTTTCTCGCTGAGAGCGGTTTCCGCCGGGGAGAGGGGCTTGCTCTTGAAGATGCGCACCGGCACGAAATCCCGGTTCGCCTTGGCAGCCACCACTTCGTCGCTGTAAACCTCCTGCTCCAGGGTGAGGCAGCGGGGGCAGTTTTCTCCTCCCGAATAAAAATCGATCAGCACCGGCAGATGCCGTTGGCGGGCTTCCTCCGTTCCGGCCTCCAGGGTGCGCCAGGAGATGAGATCAGGCCTGGGCTCGAGGATCGGCGTGGGCTGACAGCCAACGGCGAGGAAGAGCAGGGAGAGAAGAACGAGACAGAGGGCGATGGGGCGGGATGTTTTCATGTGACCTCACTTTGCTGTTGTTGATAATGGGAATCGTTTACCATGAATACCACATCGTGGCAACGAGAAAGTGTGGCTGCACGGTTCAGGGCTGTCCCATCAGGCGCAGCACGAAAATGCCCGATTCATAGAGCAGGTAAAGGGGGCCTCCCATGAGCAGCATGTTGACCACATCCGGGGTCGGGGTGAGGAGCGCCGCCATGATGGCAATGGCCAGCACCGCATAGCGCCGGTTGCGTTCGAAGCTTTGCCGCGGGCAGATGCCGGCCCGGGCGGCGAACACCATGAAAACCGGCAGCTCGAAGATGAGTCCGAAGGCCAGGATGAAGATGGCCGTGAAGGTGACGAAGCGGTCCACCGAGATCACCGCCCGCATCTGGGCCGACTGGAAGCCCAGGAGAAAATCGACCCCGAAGGGCAGGGTGATCAGGTAGCAGAAGGCGGCGCCGCCATAGAAGAGCAGGCAGGTGAACAGCACGAAAAGCGAGATGGCCCGGTTCGACATACGAAAGGGCACGGCGAGGGCCTTCCACAGCACGTGCAGGAGGCCTGGCATGAGGGCAAACAGGGTGGTGAAGAAGGCGAGCTTCACCATGGCCAGAAAGGGTTCGGACACCGTGAAGAAGGCGAGTTGCTGGCCCAGATGGTTCTGGAGCAGGAGCAGGGTGTGGGGGGCGGCAAAGAAGAGTGCGGTTGTGGTGAAAAGAACGGCCAGGCCCAGGCTGCGAAGGGATTTGCGCAGTTCGCCGGCGAAGCTTATGAGGGAGCTGTTGATCTTCACGGCGGGAGTCTCCTGGCAGGTTTTTTTTAACAGAGAGGAACCTACCCGAAGCTCGCGGCTTTGGCAAGACGGGCCTTTCGGCGGGAAGCCGTTGCCAAAAGTACTGGCCTGTGATAATAACTGCCTGGAGTTACCAGTTTTTTTGTTTGGAGGAAGCAGCCAGGGCAAACGAGGCGCCGGGGCGGCTTCCCGTCCGGATCCTATAACTTAGAGGAACTGATTGATTATGCTCGAATTACGGTTCATTCGCGAGAATATCTCCCTGGTCCGGGAGAGCATCAGGCGGCGGGGGCAGGCCGAGACCCGCATCGATGAATTCGAAAAAGTGGACGGCCGGCGCCGCGAGCTGCTGGCCGAGGTGGAGGGGTTGCGCAACCGCCGTAACACGGTGTCGGCGGAGATCGCCGAGTTGAAAAAGGCGAAAAAGGAAGCTGAAGGCCTGATGGCCGAGATGCGGGGAGTGGGGGCCCGGATCAAGGAGATCGACGCCGAGCTTGCCGGAACCGAAGCCGAGCTGCAGGACATCGTGCTCTCCATCCCCAACCTCTGCGACAATTCGGTGCCCGAGGGGCGCGACGACGCCGATAACCTGGAGGTGAAGCGCTGGGGCGAGATCCGCGAGTTTTCCTTTGCCCCGAAGCCGCACTGGGAGGTGGGCGAGGGGTTGGGCATCCTCGACTTCGAGACGGCGGCCAAACTCTCCGGCGCCCGCTTCGCCCTGCTCTCGGGCTTTGCCTCGCGCCTCGAGCGGGCGCTCATCAACTTCATGCTCGATCTCCACACCCAGCGCCACGGCTACCGGGAGGTGCTGCCACCCTTTCTGGTGAACGCGGCCTCCATGACCGCCACCGGCCAGCTCCCCAAGTTCGAGGAAGACCTTTTCCGGATCAAGGATTGGGACCTTTATCTCATCCCCACCGCCGAAGTGCCGGTGACCAACATCCACCGGGACCAGACCCTGGCGGAGAAGGACCTGCCGGTGAAGTACGCGGCCTACACCCCCTGTTTCCGCTCCGAGGCCGGCAGCCACGGCAAGGATACCCGGGGGCTCATCCGCCAGCACCAGTTCGACAAGGTGGAGCTGGTCAAGTTCACCACCCCGGAGAGCTCCTTCGACGAACTGGAAAAGCTCCTGGCCGACGCCGAGGAGGTGCTGCAGCTTCTGAAACTGCCCTACCGGGTGGTGACCCTCTGCTCCGGTGATCTGGGTTTTTCCAGCACCAAGACCTACGACATCGAGGTCTGGCTGCCTGGCCAGAACGCCTACCGGGAGATCTCTTCCTGCTCCAATTTTCTCGACTTCCAGGCCCGGCGCGGCGGCATCCGCTTCCGGCCCGAGGGGCAGAAGAAGAGCACCCTGGTCCACACCCTGAACGGCTCGGGCCTGGCCGTTGGCCGGACCCTTGTCGCCATTCTGGAGAACTACCAGCAGGAAGACGGTTCGGTCGCCATCCCCGAGGTGTTGGCGCCGTATTTCGAAACCCGGTTCTAAGCTGCTCAGCGGCCTGCCCGCCTGCTCTCCTGGTCTTCCAGGGCGAGGCTTACCAGGCGGTCGAGGAGCATGCCGAAGGAAAGGCCGTGGGCCGCCGCCGCCTGGGGCAGGAGGCTGGTGGGGGTCATGCCGGGGATGGTGTTGGTTTCGAGCAGGAAGATGTCGTTGCCCCGCACCATCATGTCGGTGCGGCTGTAGCCCCGCAGCTGCAGGGCCCGGTGGGCCAAAATCCCGTATTCCCGGGCCCGGGCAGCGAGCTCCGGATCGAGTTCCGCCGGGCACACCTCGCGGCTGGCGCCGGGCAGATACTTGGCCTCGTAGTCGAAGAATTCATACTTTTCACCGGGGATGATCTCGACCAGCGGCAGGGCCATCGGCTCGTCGTTGCCCAGCACACCGCAGGTGATCTCGCGGCCGCCGATGAATTCCTCCACCATCACCTCGCGGTCGACCTCGAAGGCGCGCCGCACGCCGGCTGCAAGTTCCTCCGGGCTTCTGGCAATGCTCATGCCGAGGCTCGAACCCTGGTGGATGGGTTTGATCACCAGGGGCAGGGAAAGATCGGCCAGGAGGCGTGCCGGGTCGAGGCCGTCGCCGGGTTGGGCCATGCGCCAGTCGGCCACCGGCAGTCCGGCGTTGCGGTAGAGGATCTTGGCGACGTTCTTGTTCATGGCGATGGCGCTGCCGAGCACGCCGGAACCCTGGTAGGGGATGTCGAAGAGGTCGAGAAAACCCTGCACCGTGCCGTCTTCGCCGTAGGGCCCGTGCAGCAGGATGAAGGCAACGTCGATTTTGGCGGCATCTGCGGCCAGGCGGGGCAGGTCGCTGGCCGCGTCGTAGCGGTGGACGTCGTATTTCGCCGGGTCAAAGGCCCGTTCGACCTCGCGGGCGCCTTTCAGGGAGACCTCACGCTCGCCGGAGCGGCCGCCGGCGATGAGGGCAACGCGGATTTTTTTTTCAGACATGGCGGGTTCCGAAGGGGTTCGTGTAAAGAGTGGAGAGCGTTCGTTGGCCGATTGACCGGCCCCGCTCGGCTCATCAGCGTACATGCTTCCCCGGGGCAATGCAAGGGAAGAGAAGAGGCGAAAAATTGCGGAGGAAAGAGGCGTCGTGACCGGAAAGATAATCGACCAGCTGGGGCGGATCGTGGGGGCGGAGCACGTGCAGGCCTTTGCCGAGGAACGGCTTTGCTATTCCTACGATGCCTCGGGAGCCGAGGGTCTGCCGGCGGTGGTGGTGCATCCGGGCTGCACCGCCGAAGTGTCGGCGCTCCTCGCCCTGGCAACTCGAGAGAGAGTACCGGTGGTGCCCCGGGGGGCGGGCAGCGGCATGACCGGCGGGGCGCTTTCCGCAGGCGGTATGGTGCTTGCCATGGACCGTTTCAACCGCATCCTGGAGATCGACGCCGACAACCAGGTGGCGGTGGTGGAGCCGGGGGTGGTCACCGGCGAGTTCAAGCAGGCGGTGGCGGCCCGCGGCCTCTTTTACCCGCCGGATCCGGCAAGCCTTGCCTTCTGCACCATGGGCGGTAACGTCGGCAATTGTGCCGGTGGCCCCTCCGCCGTCAAGTACGGGGTGACCCGCGATTACGTCCTCGGCCTCGAAGTGGTGCTGCCCGATGGCGCCGTCACCCGCACCGGGGTGCGCACTGCCAAGGGGGTGGTGGGCTACGATCTTACCCGGCTCTTCGTGGGCTCGGAAGGGACGCTCGGCGTGGTCACCAGCATCACCGTGCGCCTCCTGGCCCGGCCCACGGCGCGCACTACCTGTCTTCTGGCCATGGGCGATCTGCGGCAGGCAGCCTCCCTGGTCGCCCGCCTGCTGGCGGCGGGTATCCTGCCAGCCACCCTGGAGTATATGGACCGCACCGCCATTTCGGTGGTAGCAGACCGCCTGCCCTTCGACCTGCCGGCTGGCTGCGCGGCTCTGCTGCTGGTCGAGTTCGACGGTGACCCGGAATCGGTGCGGGGGGAGGAGCGGCGGCTCGAAAAATTTCTGGAACAGCATGGGGAAGGGCTCCTTGCCACGCTGCGGGCCGCTGACCAGGCCGAGGCCGACCGGCTGTGGGCGGCGCGCCGGGCCATCTCGCCCGCCACCTTCGCACTCCGGCCCCACAAGATCAGCGAGGACGTGGTGGTGCCCCGCACCCGGATCCCGGATCTGGTCGCCTTTGCCGAGGAGCTGGCCGCCACCCTCGAGCTCACGATCCTCACCTTCGGCCATGCCGGTGACGGCAATATCCACGTAAATATAATGATAGACCGGGGGGACGAGGAAGAACTCAAACGGGGCGAAGAAGCCAGGACGCGGCTTTTTCAGGAGGTGGTGCGGCTCGGAGGCACCCTTTCCGGCGAGCACGGCGTGGGGCTCAGCAAGGCCCCTTTCCTGGCGCTCGAGCTGGATCCGGCCGGTATCCGCGTGATGCGGGCCATAAAGAACGCGCTGGATCCGCACAACATCATGAATCCAGGGAAAATTTTCCCAGAGATGGGCGAGGTTTGAGGGGAGGGGCGGCGGGCGCCGGTAACGGCCCGGCAACCAGAAGGAAGTCAAAAAAGAATTGACAGAAGGAAGGCGGCTGTTATATAAATAGCCCTTTTCGCAAAAGGTGATGCAGACGCCGAAGGGCGCCTGTTTCCATTTTGAGTTTCTGGAATTTTCTTTTTCGAGCCGCAGCGGCCTGGCCGTTGTGGAGGAAAACTTTTCATCAAGATCGGGAGAATCGGGAATACCATGATCGAAGTAGAGGTTAAAGGCGACATCGAGTACGCCATCCGCCAGCTCAAGAAGAAGCTGCAGATGGACGGCATCAAGCGAGAACTGAAGCGGCGCGAGTATTGCGAGAAGCCGAGCGAGAAGAAGCGCCGCAAGCAGGCCGAGGCCAAGCGCAAGATGCGCAAGCTGCGGTTCCGCCGGTCCGACTGATCGGTCGCCCTCTCCACCGGCAGGGACGCTTCCCTGGCCGGAGTCTTCGGTGGTGCCATGGCCGAGAGGGGTAAGGTACCCGAAAAGAACGGCGGCCCGGAGGACGGGCGCTGGAGCGAGCTGCGGGAGCGGTTTCTGTTGTTCCTGGCGGCGGAACGCAAGCTTGCCACCAACACCGTCCGCTCCTACCGGCACGACATCGATTCCTTTATCGCCTTCCTGGATGGTGGCAAGAAGATCGCTCCTGCTGATCTCACCGCCGAATCCATCAGGGGTTTTCTCGAAAACCGCCGCAGGAGCGGCCGGGCGCCGCGCAGCATGGCCCGGATGGTAGCCGCCATCCGGGCTTTTTGCCGTTTTCTGCGGCTCGAGAAAGTCCTCGACGCCGATCCTTCCCTTTATCTCGACCTTCCCAAGCTCGGCCGTTCCCTTCCGAAGTACCTCACGGTCTCCGAGGTTTCCCTGTTGCTCGGCGACGGCGCTGTCCCTGTTTTGGCCGACCCTCTGCTTTTGCGCAACCGGGCCATGCTGCATCTGCTCTACGCCACCGGGCTCAGGGTGTCGGAGCTGGTGGGGCTGCCGGCAGCGGGGCTCAACCTGGCGAGCGGCTTTCTGCGGGTGCTGGGCAAGGGAGACAAGGAACGGCTGGTGCCCTTCGGCGAGGAGGCACGGGACCGGCTGGTAACCTACCTGCGGGATGGCCGGCCGAAGCTCACAGGGGGCCGGGCCGCCGATCACCTCTTTCTCACCCGCCGCGGCCGTGCCATGAGCCGGGCCCGTTTCTGGCAGATCGTCCAGGAGATGGTGGCCAGCGCCGGCATCACCAAGAAGGTGAGTCCCCATGTGCTTCGCCATTCTTTCGCTACCCACCTGCTCGAGCGCGGCGCCGACCTGCGGTCGGTGCAGATGATGCTCGGTCACTCCGACATCGCCACCACCCAGATCTACACCCACGTCGACACCAGTCGCCTGAAGCGGCTGCACGAGAAGTTCCACCCGAGGGGGTGACGCGGAGGAGAAAGGTAAAAGGCCAAAGGAAGGCTTTTCCCTTTCACCTTTCTCCTTTTGCCTTTATCCTTCTTGCCTGTGGCAAAGGAACTGCGTCCCCTGTTCGAGAAAAAAATCCGCTCCCGTCCTGCCGATTCGCGCCAATGCACGTCATCACCACCCATCTGAACGCCGATTTCGACGCCTTCGCCTCCATGGTGGCGGCCAAGAAACTCTATCCCGAGGCGGTGCTCGTCTTTCCCGGCGCGCAGGAGAAGAACATCCGCGATTTCTTCGTGCACTCCCAGCGCTTCTCCTTCGAGGTCAAGCGGGTCCGGCAGATCGAGCTGAAAGACGTGCATCGCCTCATCATAGTGGATACCCGCCAGGCCCGGCGCATCGGGCGACTGGCCGAATGCCTCGAAAATCCCGGCATCGAGGTGCACCTTTTCGACCATCACCCGGACACGCCCGAGGACCTCAAGGGCGACTACCAACTGGTGCGGCCCCTGGGCTCGACCTCGGCCATCTTCGTGGAGCTGTTCATGGAGAAGGGCGTCTCCCTCTCCCGGGAGGAGGCGACCCTCATGCTGATGGGGATCTACGAGGACACCGGCTCCTTCTCCTTTGCTACCACCACTCCGGCCGACCTGCGGGCGGCGGCCTGGCTCCTCGAGCAGGGAGCGGATCTGCAGGTGCTGCCCCAGTTCATCTCCCATGAGCTCACCGCCCACCAGGTGAGCCTGCTCCACGACCTGATCAGCTCGGCGGTGACCTACGCCATCCACGGCATCGAGGTGGTGGTGGCGCGGCTCAACCTGCCGGAATACGTCGACGAGTTCGCTCTTTTGGTGCGCCGCTTCATCGAGATGGAGAACCTCGACACCCTGATCGCCCTGGTGGGCATGGAGGACCGCATCTACTTCATCGGCCGCAGCCGCATCCCCGAGGTGAACGTTGGCGAAATCGCCCGGGACCTGGGCGGTGGCGGCCACGCCTCGGCGGCCTCGGCCACCATCCGCGACATGACCATGTTCGACGCCGAGGAACGGCTGCTGCGGCTTCTGCACAAGCACGTGCGGCCGCGGGCCATTGCCGGCGAGCTGATGAGCTCGCCGGCGATCACCGTGCCGCCGGATACCCCGATCCGGGTTGCCAACGAAGTACTCACCCGTTACAGCATCACGGTGCTGCCGGTGGTGCAGGACAAAAAACAGGTGCTCGGCATGATCTCGCGGATGGTCATCGAAAAGGCCATCTTCCATGGCCTCGGCGATTTGCCGGTGGCCGACTACATGACCTCCGACGTCGCCACCCTGCCGGCCACCGCCACCTTGTCCGACATCCAGGAGCTGATCATCGAGCACCGTCAGCGCCTCATCCCGGTGACCGAGGGCGACGAGCTGATCGGCGTCATCACCCGGACCGATCTGCTTTCGGTGCTGGTCAACGACCCGGCGCTGCTGCCCAAGGATCTGCTGCGGGTCGAGGAGCGGCCATCGGTGGAGCGCAACCGCAACCTCAATTCGCTGATGGTCGAGCACTTGGGCCGCGACATCATTTTGCTGCTGCGCACCATCGGCGAGGTGGCCGGAGAGAGCCACTGCACCGCCTACGTGGTGGGCGGCTTCGTGCGCGATCTGCTGCTCAGGGTGAAGAATTTCGACATCGACGTGGTGGTGGAGGGCAACGGCATCGCCTTTGCCAGGAAGCTTGCCGAGCATTTCAAGGGCGAAGTGCGCACCCATGAAAAGTTCAACACCGCCGTGGTCAAACTCCCCGACGGCCGCAAGATCGACGTGGCCACCGCCCGCCTCGAGTACTACGAGTATCCGGCCGCCATGCCGGTGGTGGAGCTCTCCTCCATCAAGCTCGACCTCTACCGCCGGGACTTCACCATCAACGCCATGGCGATCCACCTCAACCCGGCCCGCTTCGGTACCCTGGTGGACTTTTTCAACTGCCAGAACGACATCAAGGAGCGGCGCATCCGCATTCTCCACAACCTGAGCTTTGTCGAGGACCCGACCCGCATCTTCCGGGCCATCCGGTTCGAGCAACGGATGGGATTCACCATTGGCAACCATACCGAGAAGTTGCTCAAGAACGCGGTGCGCATGAACCTCTTCGATCGCTTTCAGGGGGGGCGCTGCCTGAACGAGATCCGCCTCATCCTCTCGGAGGAGGACCCGGTGCCGGCCCTCCGGCGCATGGCCGGGTTTGACCTGCTGCGTTTCCTCCGGCCGGAGCTGCGCTTCGACCGCTCCTTCGAAAAGTTGCTTGGCGAGATCCAGAAAGCGGTGGCCTGGCACCGGCTGCTCTATCTCGACGAGCCCTGCCAGCCGTGGCTCGTCTACCTGCTGGCGATCATGGTCCAGGCCCCGGCGGAAGAAGTGGAAGCCTTCTGCCAGCGTTACGAAGTGCCGGAGCGGTTTGCCCAGGTGCTGCGCCGGGAAAAAGCGGAGGGCGAGCGGGTGGCTCTCTTCATGAACCGCTCAGGCCGCCAGCTGCGGCCGAGCGAGATTTACTGGCTGCTCCACGACCGCAGCCATGAGGGACTGCTTTTTGTCATGGCGCTGGCGCGGCGCAAGAGCTCGAAAAAGGCGGTGAGCCTCTTTGTCACCACGCTGCGCCACGTGCGGCCGGAGCTGCGGGGCGGCGATCTGTTGCAGATGGGCTACCGGCCGGGCCCCCATTTCGGGGCCATTCTCGATCACCTGCTGGAGGCGCGTCTCGACGGTCAGGTGAAGAGCCGGGCCGAGGAGGAGGAGTTCGTTCGTCGTCACTACCCGCCGGAGAAAATGGCCGCAAGGGGCGGGGAGGCGTGATGGACTGGCAGCGAATACTCGGCGAGGCGCTGGTGTTGGCGCCACCCTTTCTGGCTGGGCTCACCTTCCACGAACTGGCCCACGGCATGGTGGCGGACCGTCTTGGTGACCCGACCCCGCGGGCGGCTGGAAGGCTTACCCTCAATCCGCTCAAGCACCTCGACCCGCTGGGGGTGGTGTTTTTCTTTTTGGTCAAGATCGGTTGGGCCAAGCCGGTGCAGGTGAACCCCGGCTATTTCCGTAACCCGGAGCGCGACATGATGCTGGTGGCGCTTGCCGGGCCGGCCGCCAACCTGGTGCTGGCGGTGCTCTCCGCCCTGCTGCTGCGGGGGCTTCTTCTCCTGCCCCTGCCGGCGGCCATGGAACTGGTACTGCTGATGCTCGCCGCCTCGGTCTGGATAAACGTCATGCTGGCGGTTTTCAACCTGCTGCCGGTGCCGCCGCTGGATGGCTCGCGCATCCTGCGCGGCGTCCTGCCCAGGGGACTGCGCCCCCTCTTCGACGGGCTCGAGCGCTGGGGCTTTCTCCTTCTCTTGCTGCTTTTCTACACCGGTGTCATCGGCAAGGTGCTCAGGCCGATCATGAACCTCGGACACCGTCTTCTGCTGCCCTGAGAACGAAAAAAATGGGGGGCAGACCTCAGGTCTGCCCCCCTTTTTTTTCGTTCTCAGGGCAGCAGAAGACGGTGACCGAAGTTCATAATCGGCCTGAGCACCTTGCCGATGACCCCGGTGTAGAAAAGCAGCAGAAGAAGAAGAAAGCCCCAGCGTTCGAGTCCGTCGAAGAGGGGGCGGAGCCCCCTGGGCAGGACGCCGCGCAGGATGCGCGAGCCATCCAGCGGCGGCACCGGCAGCAG
>JBFHWX010000059.1:0-17794 GCA_041599275.1 Desulfobulbales bacterium
AGGCGAAGAGCCACCAGCAGTACCTGGCCAACCTCAAGAAGGGCGACCAGGTGGTGACCACCGGCGGCCTCTACGGCACCATCACCGGTCTCACCGACTCCGTGGTGACCCTCGAGATCGCCGACAATATCCGGGTGAAAGTGGTGCGCCAGTACATCGCCGGCGCCGCCCAGACCATCGCTTCGGGCGACGCCAAGCAGGCCTGCTCCAGCAAGTCGGGTTGAGCTTTGTAAAAAAAACGCGTCATCGGTGATGACGCTTCTCAAGTTTTCTTCCGCAGTAGTGCATTCTCCTCCCAGGCGAAGGGCGCATCGGCCACGATCGTCACCCGGTCTCCGGGGTTGGCCTGTTGCCGCTCTTCGCCGTCTTTAGAGACTATTTCTTTCACTGTGAAAGGCACCGTCGCCAGGCCACGGTCGAGATATTCCAGCCGGTCGCCGGCCCGGAGGGTGTTTCGCACTTCGGTCTCGAGCCGGTCCGTGGCTTTGGTGGCCGGCTCTTTCACCACACCGGCCGGGATAAAGGGCTGGCTGGCCCGCGGCGCGTCGTAGAGCATGTCGCCGCCGTCCGGCGGCCGGCAGAAGAAGTTTTCCGAACTTCCCCGGGTGCCAACGGTGTCGAGCTCTTCCCGGAAACGGGCCGGCAGTTCGAGCCCGGCCGGGTTGGCGCCGGCTCTGGCGGCCTCGGCAAGATAGTCGAGGGCCGCCCGGTAGACCCGCACCGTGCCGCCCACGTAGTAGATGCCCTTCATGCGGCCCTCGATTTTCAGGCTGTCGACGGAGCAGGCCACGAGCTCCGGCAGCCGCTCCAGGAGGCAGAGATCCTTGGCGTTGAAGATGTAGGTGCCGCGCTCGTCCTCCTCCACCGGAAAGTAGAAGCCCGGCCGTTTTTCCTCGAGCAGGCGATAGCTGTAGCGGCAGGGATGGGCGCAGTCGCCCTGGTTGGCGTCGCGGCCGGTGAGGTAGTAGCTCAAAAGACAACGGCCCGAATACGAGATGCACAGGGCCCCGTGCACGAAGACCTCGAGCTCGAGGCCGTCGCCCGCTGCCTGCCGGATGGCCCTGATCTCTTCGAGGGACAGCTCCCGGGCCAGGTTCACCCGGCGCACCCCGTTTTCTCGCCAGAAGCTGGCGCTCAGGCGGTTGGTGAGGTTGGCCTGGGTGGAGAGGTGGATGGGCACCTGGGGGATGAGTTGCCGGGCTCTGAGCAGAACGCCGGGATCGGCCACGATCACCCCGTCGACACCCATGGCGGCCAGGTTTTCCAGGTATCCGTCGAGGCCTTCGAGATCCGCCTGGTGGGCGAAGATGTTCACCGTGACGTAGGCCTTCACCCCATGCTGGTGGGCATAGGCCACCGCCGCGGCCAGTTCCTCTTCGGAGAAGTTGGTGGCGTGGGCCCGCAGGCCGAACCGCTTGCCGCCGCAGTAGACGGCATCGGCCCCGTAGTGGATGGCGGTGACCAGTTTTTCCCAGTTGCCGGCCGGGGCCAGGAGCTCGGGGGAGCGGAGCCGGACCGTTTCTTTTTTTGCCATGGTGTCGTACTATCCGGGTGAGCAGAGAGAGGGTGGGACGGCGCCGCCGCCCATGACGCATCCTCGCTTTACCGTACCCGTACCCACATTGCAAGGCATCCATGCAGGAAAACAGTCCCAAACCCGGGAAAACGGCCCGGATCGGTGTGGCCATGAGCGGCGGGGTCGACTCTTCGGTCACCGTCCGCCTTCTTCAGGAGGAGGGGGTTTCGGTCGTCGGTTTCTTCATGGCGCTGGCCCAGCCGGACCTCGAAGCACAGATCGAGCGGGTGCGGAACATTGCCCGTTATCTCGGCGTGGAGCTCGCGGTGATCGATCTGCGGCAGGAATTCCGGCACCGGGTGCTCGATTATTTCACCGCTACCTACCGGGCAGGGCGCACCCCCAACCCCTGCGCGGTCTGCAATCGCTTGATAAAATTCGGCCTGCTCCTCGAGGCGGCCCGTCTCCGCGGCATCGAGGAACTGGCCACCGGCCACTACGTGCGCATCGAGCGGGACGCCGCCGGCCGGGCCAGGCTGCGCCGCGGCCTCGATCCCAGAAAGGACCAGTCCTATTTCCTTTGCCGCCTCGAGCAGCGGCAACTGGCCCGCATCCGCACGCCGCTCGGCGCCCGCAGCAAGGACGAGGTCTACCGGCTGGCGGCGGGTTTCGGCCTCGCCGGCCGGCATGGCAGCGAGAGCCAGGACGTTTGTTTCCTGCAGAACACCACGATCCCGGAGTTTTTGGCCAGGCAGGCGGAAAACCTCGAGCCGGCGGGCGAGATCGTCGCCGTTGACGGCAGAATTCTCGGCCGTCACCAGGGGATCAGCCGCTACACCATCGGCCAGCGCCGGGGCCTGGGCATTCCCGACGCCACCCCTTACTACGTGGTTGCCCTGGATCCAGAAACCAACCGGGTGGTGGTTGGCAAGGACCACGATCTCCTGCGCCATAGCGTGCGGCTTGTAGAGGAGAACTGGCTGGGCGGCGCGGGGCCCGAATTGCCGGCCCGGTTCGAGGTGCAGATCCGCTACCACCACAAGCCGGTCCCCGCCACCCTGGAAGCAACCGAGAATGGCCCGTCCGGCCGCCGCGCTCTTGTTGCCCGCTTCGACGAGCCCCAGCGGGCCGTCACCCCCGGGCAGTTCGCCGCCTTCTACCGGGGCGACGAGCTCCTGGGCTCTGCCGAGATGGTGGGCTAGTGGCCTGTGCGGTTAATCCTTACCGGGAATTGTTGAGGAATCGTGGTCCCTCGCAAGGCGCGAAAACGAAGGCATAGCAGCGCTATGTCGAGTTTTTCGCAACACAGCGAGGGGTGCCGCGAGGACCAACAATTATGAGACAGGATGAACCAAAAGGCCACTAGTGCCCTGCGCGGTTCATCGCGAGCCGGCATGGCCGGGGTGGGGTCAGATGCCGCATTCCATCTCGTCGTTCGGGTTGCGGGAGTCCTTGGCGTGGGTGTAGAGATAATCGTTGAGGTCCATGAGCTGCTCCGCGGAGAGGTCCTTGAGGCAACCATTTGCTTCCACGGTGCGGTTATCCCTGGCAAAAACCCTGTTCCAGGCGTTCTTGGTCTTCAGCTCAGGGCAGAGAAAGGGAGCGTTTGCCTCGTTGCCGCGGAAATGGCACTGCTTGCAGTTGGCGCGGAACAGTTCGTAGCCTTCCCGGATATTGCCGTATTCCAGGGGGCGATTGGACAGGGAGCCGGGCTCGTACCAGGGACCGGACTGCTCGCCGGTTGCGACCGATGCCAGGCCGATGGCCACGGCGGTGAGGGACAGTGCGAGAACCAAACCATGCCGTTTCATCATCTTCCTCCTTTGCTGAGAGAATTTGGTGGGCCCTGTGAGCCGGTAAGGGTGAAGGGCCAGGGGGGCGGGAAAAACGGTGTCGCTGGAGATTTTGGAAGAGTTCGGGAAACTGGGGAAGGCGGGACGCCTTCCGGTTTTTTCGGCGGGGCGCGATGCAGCCGTCGGCGGCTGTCGCCAGTGGGGATCCGGCTACAGTCGGTAGTCTAGCATGGGTTGCTTTTGGTTGCTAGGCATTAAGGAGGGTCCGTCGAGAAAAAACCGCACCGGCCGGCCGGTGGGTTCTGTTTGCCCCCCTCACCCCCCAAGAAAGCAAGCGCCGAGTCCTGGGTTTTATGGTAGGTTGGATTCTTTGCTCTGTCACCCGTCACCAGGTCGCGCCTGGGGCCGGTCCCTCTCTTTCAGCAGAAAACGTCACTTTGAGATGAGCAGTTCTTCCAAAAAGACCCGGGTGGCCTTGACCACCCTGGGCTGCAAGGTCAATCAGTTCGAGTCCGCCTCCTTTCTTTCCGGCTTCCGGGAAAGCGGGGTGGAGATCGTGCCTTTTTCCCGTCAGGCGGACGTCTACGTGGTCAACACCTGCGCGGTCACCTCCAAGGCCGCGGCCCAGAGCCGGCAGACCATCCGCCGGGCCCTGCGGGCCAACCCCGAGGCGCGGGTGGTGGTCACCGGCTGTTACGCCCAGGTGGCCTCCCGGGAGATTCTCGAGCTGGCCGAGCGGCCCCTGTGCATCGTGGGCAACGGCAACAAGCATCTGCTGGTGGACGTCGCCCTGATGCGGGACGACGACTGCGGCGGCTGCGACCTCGAGATGTACATGGGCGACATCGGCCGCAAGAAGGAGGTCTGCCCGCTCACGGTGACCGCCTTTCCGGACCGCACCCGGGCCTTTCTGCGGGTCCAGGACGGCTGCAATAATTTCTGTTCCTACTGCATCGTGCCCTATGCCCGGGGGCGCAGCCGGAGTGTGCCGCAAACCGAGGTGCTGGCCCAGGCCGAACGCTTCGCCGCCGAGGGTTTTCGGGAAACCGTGGTCACCGGCATCCACGTCGGACATTACGGCCGGGATCTCGAACCGGCCACCGACCTTCTGCGGCTTATGGCGGCCTTGGTTCGGCGTCTGCCGGAGATGCGCTTCCGGATAAGCTCCCTGGAGCCCACCGAGTTGAGCGACGAGCTTCTCGAACTGATCGCTTCCGCCCCCAACCTCATGCCCCACCTGCACATCCCCCTGCAGAGCGGCGACGATTCCATCCTCAGGAAGATGAACCGCCGCTATGAAGCGGCAGACTTCGCCGGGGTGGTGGCGCGGGCCGCCCGCCGGCTGCCCGGGGCGGCCATCGGCGTCGACGTGCTGGTGGGCTTTCCGGGCGAGGGTGAGGAGGCCTTCCGCAACACCGCCCGCCTTCTCGAGGATCTGCCCGTCACCTACCTGCACGTCTTTCCCTACTCGAGCCGGCCGGGCACCGTGGCCGCCGGCCTGCCCGGCCACCTGCCGAAAACGGTGAAGGAAGAAAGGGTTGCAGAACTGAGGGAATTGGATCATAAAAAACGGACGGCCTTCCACCGCCTGCACCTCGGCCAGACCAGGCCGGTGCTGGTCGAAAGAAAGAAGGAAGGGCTCCTGCGCGGTTTTACCGACAACTATATCCCGGTTTCCTTTGCCGGTTCCTCGCGCCTGGCCGGGCAGGTCGTTTCCGTGCGCCTGGAATCCCTCGGCGAGGGCCTGGTGTGCGGCGCTGCCGCCGGGCCGGGCGGTGATTCCGTCTGAGGCCGATACCTGCAAAAGAACGAAACGGACTTTCCATGCTCGGTGAAATCATAGCCATCGGCGACGAGCTCACCTCCGGCCGCATCCTCAACACCAACAGCCGGTTCGCGGCGGGCCAGCTCTTTGCCGCCGGCCACGAGATCCTGGCCATGGCCACCATCGGCGACACCCCGGCGGAGATCGGTCTCGCCCTGCGCCGGGCCGTGGCCCGCTGCGACTTTGTGGTGGTCACCGGCGGCCTGGGGGCGACCACCGACGATCTCACCACCGAAGCGGTGGCCCAAGCCTTTGCCCGGCCCGCCACCCTTCACCCCGAACTGCTGGCCAGGATCCGGGCCCATCTCGGCAGCAGCGGCGAGCAACAGCACCCGCTGGAACGCCTTGCCTGGCTGCCGGAAGGGGCCGAGGTGCTGAACCCCGAAGGGCGGATGGCGGGCTATCTCCTGGTGCACGACGGGAAACCCATTTTCTTCCTGCCCGGCGTGCCCCACGAGATGCGGGAGCTGATGGCCGACCGGGTCCTGCCCCGGCTCGCCGCCTGGAAAGGCGGCGTGGTGCGGCAGGTGCGGCAGCGGCTCTTCAAGATCTTCGGCCTGGCCGAGATCGAAATAAACCGCCGGCTGGCCGCGCTCGAAAGCGCCGACCCCCGGGTGCGCTTCGGCTATTACCCGGTCTTTCCGGACATTCACCTGAGCATCACGGTGATCTGCGAGGCAGACGGCCAGTGCGGGCCGCTGCTCGAAGAGTTTGCCGGCCGGACCGAGAAGTTGCTGGGGGATGCGGTGTTCGCCACCGACGACTGCTCCATGGAGGGCGCGGTGGGCAACCTGCTGCGGAGGCACGGGTTGACGCTGGCGGTGGCCGAGAGCTGCTCCGGCGGCCTCATCGCCCGGCGGATCACGGCGGAGCCGGGAAGCTCGGATTATTTTCCCGGCGGCGTGGTGGCCTATTCCAACCAGCTGAAGGAATCGTTTCTCGATGTGCCGGCCGGGCTCATCGCCCGGCACGGCGCGGTGAGCCCGGAGACGGCCCGGGCCATGGCCGACGGCATCCGGCGCCGCACCGGCGCAAACTTGGGCCTTGCGGTCACCGGCATCGCCGGCCCCGGCGGCGGCACTCCGGAAAAGCCGGTGGGCACCGTTTATTTCGGCCTGGCCGGCCCGGAGGGCAGCGCAACCCACCATCGCATCTTTACCGGCGACCGTTGGCAGGTGCAGGAACTCACCGCCCAGACCGGGCTCGATCTCGTCCGCCGGCATCTTGCCGGGCTGCCTGCCCGGCCCTGCCAGCCCTGAACGCGAAACCACAACCCACGAAAGGGAGTTTTTTTATGGCCATAGCAAGCGAGAAGTCAAAAACCCTGGACAACGCCCTCTTCCAGATCCAGAAACAGTTCGGCAAGGGCGCCATCATGCGTCTCGGTGACCAGGAGGCGGAGGCGGTGCCGGCCATCTCCACCGGCGCTCTTTCCATCGACATCGCCACCGGCGTCGGCGGCGTGCCCCGGGGCCGGGTCACCGAGATCTACGGTCCCGAGTCGTCGGGCAAGACGACGCTCGCCCTGCAGGTCATCGCCGAGGCCCAGAAGGCGGGCGGAGTGGCGGCCTTCATCGACGCCGAGCACGCCCTCGACGTGGCCTATGCCGGCCGGCTCGGCGTCCAGGTCGATGATCTGCTGGTCTCCCAGCCCGATTTCGGCGAACAGGCTCTCGAAATCGCCGAGATGCTCATCCGCAGCGGCGCCGTCGACGTCATCGTGGTCGACTCGGTGGCCGCGCTGGTGCCCAAGGCAGAGATCGACGGCAACGTCGGCGACCAGCACGTCGGTCTTCAGGCCCGGCTCATGAGCCACGCGCTGCGGAAATTCACCGGCATCATCAAGAAGACCAACACGGCACTCATCTTCATCAACCAGATCCGCATGAAGATCGGCGTCATGTTCGGCAACCCGGAGACCACGCCGGGCGGCAACGCGCTCAAATTCTACTGCTCCATGCGCTTCGACATCCGCAAGATGACCGCCATCAAGAACGGCGACGAGGTGATCGGCAACCGCACCAAGATCAAGGTCGTCAAGAACAAGGTGGCGCCGCCCTTCAAGACCGCCGAGTTCGACATCATCTACGGCGAGGGCATCTCCCGGGCCGGCGACCTGCTCGATCTGGCCACCGGCCAGGACATCATCGAGAAGAGCGGTTCCTGGTACTCCTACGGCGGCGAACGGATCGGCCAGGGCCGCGAGAACGCCAAGAATTTCCTCAAGGACCACCCGGAGATGATGGTCGAGATCGACGCCAAGGTGCGCATGGGCTTCGGCCTGCCCACCACTCCGGTGACCGCGCAGGTGGAAGAAGCGGCGGAATAGTTTTTTTTAAAACGACCGGCGCGGGGGCGAGTCTCCGTGGCCGGCCGCTTCTTTCCAGCCGTTTTCGCCGCTGCTGGCAAGCAAGCGGCGGGCTGGTGTATGCTCTTTTTTCTGAACCTCGCCGGCCTTGCCAGCCGGAACCCCATCCATCCCACCAACCCTCAGAGGAGTCGAAAAAATGCCTTATGTCAGCATCCGGGTTGCCGGAAAATTGCAAAAAAGCCAGAAGGAAGAGATCTGCGCCGGGGTCACCGAGGTCATCGCCCGGGTGGCCAACAAGCCCAAGGAATCGATCCTCATCTTCATCGACGAGTGCGAGCACGAGAACATCGCCTCGGCCGGCAAGCTCCTCCAGAAACCCTCCTGACCCGGCGGCTTTTCTGCAGCACCGCCATGGCTGACGAGGTTTCTGAAAAACTTGCCGAGCTCCGCCGCCAGCTCGAGTTCCACGCCCACCGCTACTACGTGCTCGACGCGCCGCTCATCGCCGACGCCGAGTACGACGAGCTCTTCCGGGAGCTGCTGGAGCTGGAGGCGGCCCACCCCGAGCTCGTCACCCCCGACTCGCCGAGCCAGCGGGTGGGCGGGGCGCCGCTGGCTGCCTTCGAGACGGTGGCCCACTCGGTGCCCATGCTGAGCCTCGACAACGTCTTTGCCGAGGCCGAGCTCTTCGGGTTCGAGGAGCGGCTGCGCCGCTTTCTGAACACCAGCGCCACCATCGCCTACGTCACCGAGCCAAAGCTCGACGGCCTTGCGGTGGAAGCGGTCTACGAGCACGGCCTCCTGGTCCGGGGCTCGACCCGGGGCGATGGCCTGCGCGGCGAGGAGATCACCCAAAATCTCAAAACCGTGGGGGCGCTACCCCTGCGCTTGCGAAGCGCTGGCGAGGAGCCGGTTCCCGCCCGGCTCGAGGTGCGGGCAGAGGTCTTTTTGACCATCGACGGGTTCAGAGCCTTGAACGAGGAGCGGGCCCGGGCCGGCGACAGCCTTTTTGCCAACCCGAGAAATGCCGCCGCCGGTTCGCTGCGTCAACTCGACCCGCGGATCACCGGCCGCCGGCCCCTGGATCTCTTCGTCTACGGGGTGAGCGATCCTTCGGTGCTGGGCTGCGAAAGCCAGTTCGGGCTGCTGGCCGCCCTCGGCCGCCTGGGCTTCAAGACCAATCCCCTGGCCCGGCGTTGCGAGACCATGGCCGAGGTGGCGCGGCGCTTCGCCGAGCTTGCCGAACTCCGCCACGCCTTGCCCTACGAGATCGACGGCATGGTGGTGAAGGTGGACAGCCTCGAGCTGCAGCGCAGGCTGGGCGCCACGGCCCGCGCCCCGCGCTGGGCGGTAGCCGCCAAATTCCCGGCCACCCAGGCCACCACCCGGCTGGTGGGCGTCGAGTTCCAGGTGGGCCGCACCGGCGCCGTCACTCCGGTGGCGCTTCTCGAACCGGTGGCCATCGGCGGGGTGACGGTGAGCCGCGCCACCCTTCACAACGAGGACCAGCTCCGCGACAAGGATTTACGGATTGGCGACACCGTGCTGGTGCAGCGGGCCGGCGACGTGATTCCCGAGGTGGTCAAGCCGGTGGTGGAAGCCCGCACCGGCGACGAAACGACAATCCGCATGCCGGACGCGTGTCCGGTCTGCGGCCACGAGCTGAGCCGGCTTGCCGGCGAGGCCGCCACCCGCTGCCCCAATGCCCACTGCCCGGCCCAGCGGCTGCGGGCGCTGGTTCATTTCGCCTCGAAGGCGGGGCTCGACATCGAGGGCTTCGGCAAGAAGGTGGTGGAGCAGCTCTTCGGCCGCGGCCTGGTGCGCGACTTTCCCGATTTCTACCGGCTGCGGGCCGAGGATCTCTCCGGCCTCGAGGGCTGGGGCGAGAAATCGGCGGCCAACGCGGTGCAGGCGGTCTCTGCTCGCCGCCAGGTGCCGCTCGGCCGTTTTCTGGCGGCGCTCGGCATCCGCCATGTGGGTGAGGAGATCGCCGCACTGCTCGAACGCCGTTTCCAGAGCATGGAACGGCTGCTCGACGCCGACCAGGAGGAGCTGCTGGAGGTCGAGGGCATCGGCGCCCAGATCGCCGCCAGTCTCGTCGATTATTTCCGGGACGAACCGGTGCGCCGGATGCTGGCCGAGCTGGCCGCCCTCGGCGTCAGCTTCGTCACCACCGGCGGTAACGGCCCGGCGCCGCTGGAGGGCATGGTCTTCGTGTTCACCGGCGGCCTCGAAGGGTATTCCCGCAACGAGGCCAAGGCCCGGGTCAAGGAACTGGGCGGCCAGGTGGCGAGTACGGTGAACCGCAAGGTGACCCATGTGGTGGCCGGCAGTGATGCCGGCAGCAAGCTGCAGAAGGCCCGGGACCTGGGGCTTGCGGTCATAGGCGAGGCGGAGTTCGGCAAACTCCTGGACGGCAACTGAACGGGGGGTCGAAAAAATGGCGACGCGGCGCATCCATGTGATTGTCGAAGGCAGGGTCCAGGGCGTTTATTTCCGGGCCCATACCCAGGAAGAGGCCCGACGCCTCGGCCTTGCCGGCTGGGTGCGCAACCGGCCAGACGGTTCGGTGGAGGCCCTGGTGGAGGGGGAGAGCACGGCGGTGGACCGCATGCAGGAGTGGTTCCACCGGGGTTCGCCCGGCTCCCGGGTCTCCAGCGTGCGCTGTTCCGACGAGCAGCCGGCGGGCGACTGCCGGGGGTTCGAGATCCACTTCTCCTGAGCCGGCCTGTTTTTACCCTTTTGAGCCCCATGCAAAATGAACATCTTCTCCGATCGGTTAAAAATTCCCTGTGCTGCGTCTTCCTTGTGAAATCGTCCTCAACGTAGCCCAGCTACGCCTCCGGGAGATTTCACAACTCATCCTTGTTCAGAAAATTTTTTCCTCGATCTCGCTCCGACGTTGCATTTTGCAAGAGGCTCTTTTATGACCCAGCAAACCGCCGCCCCGAAAATCTGGTCCGGCTTCGGCCGCAAGCGGCCCGAAGGCCGGCTCGGCACCTTTCTCGGGGTCTTTACGCCGACGATCCTCACCATCCTCGGCGTCATCATGTACCTGCGCTTCGGCTGGGTCGTGGGCCAGATGGGCCTGGGCCGCAGCCTGCTCATCGTGCTGCTGGCCAACGCCATCACCCTGGCCACCGCCGTGAGCCTTGGCGCCGTGGCCACCAACACCCGGGTCGGGGTGGGCGGCGCCTACTACATCATCTCCCGCAGCCTGGGGCTCGAGATCGGCGGCGCCATCGGCCTGCCGCTCTTTCTTTCCCAGGCCCTGTCGGTCACCCTCTACGCCTTCGGTCTGGCCGAATCCTTCCGCATCGTCTGGCCCCAGGTGCCGGTGCAGCCGGCCGCACTCCTGGTCATCCTGGTGGTGACGCTGCTTGCCCTGCGCGGCGCCGGCGTCGCCCTGAAGGCCCAGATTCCGGTGATGGCGCTGATCGCTTTGTCGCTCGCCGCCCTGGCTGGCGGCGTTTTTCTGAAAGCGGCCGGCACCGGGCTGCCAGCCGCCGGGCCTGTGGCCGAACACGGTTTCTGGGAGGTGTTCGCGGTCTTCTTCCCGGCGGTCACCGGCATCATGGCCGGGCTCAGCCTCTCCGGCGATCTCGCCGAGCCCCGCCGCTCCCTGCCCCGCGGCACCCTGCTGGCGGCGCTCACCGGCCTGGTGGTCTATCTCCTGGTGCCGGTGCTGCTGGCCATGGGCGCCGGCCCCGCCGAGCTGGTGGCCGAACCGCTGGTCTGGACCAAGATCGCCCTTTTCGGTCCCTGGCTGGTGCTGCCCGGTCTCTGGGGGGCGATCTTTTCTTCGGCGGTGGGTTCCATGCTGGGTGCGCCCCGCACTCTCCAGGCCCTGGCCCTCGACCGCTTGGCGCCGCGCCGGCTGGCCGGCCGCCGCGAGGCCGGCCGGGAGCCGCTTTTGGGTCTGCTGGCCACCGTCGGTCTGGCGCTGGGGGCGGTTTTTCTGGGCGACCTCAACACGGTGGCCACCGTGGTCACCATGTTCTTTCTGAGCGTCTACGGTATCATTAACCTGGTGGCCGCCCTCGAGGGTTTGTCCGGCAATCCTTCCTGGCGGCCCACCCTGAAGGTGCACTGGTCGGTCTGCCTGCTGGGGGCCGGTGCCTGTTTCTGGGTGATGTTCCTCATCCACTGGCCCTCCACCGTCCTTGCCCTGACTGTCGAGTTTCTGCTCTGGCTCTGGCTCAAGCGCCGTATCCGGCGTGAGTCCTGGGGCGACCTGCGGCGCGACGTCTACGAGGCGGTGATCCGCTGGTCCCTGGTGCGGCTTTCCCGCCACCCGCTCACCGCCCGCAACTGGCGGCCCCATCTGTTGGTCTTTGTGCGCGACGTGGAAAAGCGGCTCGATCTGGTGCGCTTTGCTTCCTGGTTCTCCGGTAACCGGGGCGTGGTCACGGTCTGCGAGCTGGTGGAGGGCGACATCCTTGCCATCGACCTCGACGTGAACGCCCGCCAGCTCCAGATGGAGCAGGTCCTGCACCGGGAGGGCATTGTCGCCTTCGGCGAGGTGGACATCGTGTCCGGCATCGAGCGCGGCGTGCTCACTGTAGCCCAGGCCAACGGCATCGCGGGTCTTGAGAGCAACACGGTGCTGGTGGGCTTTCCCGACGAGCTCGAGCGGCTGGCCGTGTTTCTGCGCATCCTGGGCCATCTCAAGCGCCTCAACCGCTCGCTGGTGATCGGCCGGCTCGAGCAGTTGCGGGCGCTCCGGGAGGGCTCGCCGCGCACCATCCACGTCTGGTGGGGCGGGCTCAAGCGCAACAGCGATCTCATGCTGCTTCTCGCCTATCTGCTGAGCTGCAACCCGGAGTGGCGCGACGCCCGCATCGTCGTGCTGTCGGTGGCTTCCAACGAGCTCATGCGGCGGCAGACCGAGGCCCAGCTCGCCCTGCTGATCCCGGAGATCCGCATCGACGCCGAGGTGGATGTGATGGTGCGCGGCGAGGGAGAGAACATCCAGGAGATCATCCGCCAGAAGAGTTTCGGAGCCGATGCCGTGTTTCTCGGCCTGGCCATTCCCGAGCCGGGCCGCGAAATGGAATACGCCCGGCGCCTGCAGAGTCTGGTGGACTGCCTGCCGAGCTGCTTTCTGGTGCACAACGGCAGCCTGTTCATCGGCGAGCTGCTCACCCCCGAAGAGGCGGCGGAACAGGGCTAGTGGCCTGTGCGGTTAATCGTGACCGGGAATTGTTGAGCAATCGTGGTTCCTCGCAAGGCGCGAAAACGAAGGCATAGCAGCGTTATGTCGAGTTTTTCGCAACACAGCGAGGGGCCGCGAGGGCCAACAATTATATGACAGGATTAATCAAACAGGACACTAGGAAGCCTGGCCGCCGGCCGCCGTTCCTTTCCGGTTGTCCTGGAGCGGAAAGGGGTGGTAAGAGAGAAGAAGGGCCCGCTGGCCCCGCCGATCCCGCCGCCCGTTCTCAAGGAGGTCACCGATGGAGCAGCTCACCGCCTGGCTGCATGAATTGCTCGGCCTCAGCCCCGACCTGCAGGCCCGCCTCTTGAAGTCGGTGGTCATCGTCTTTCTTCTGTGGCTCGTTCACCGCCTGGTGGTCCGCACCGTCTGGCGCCGCACCGAAGACGCCCACGTCCGCTACCGCTGGCAGAAGGGCACCATCTACCTGCTGGCCGCCGCCGGCATCTTCCTGGTGGGCCGCATCTGGTTCCACGGCATCCAGTCGGTGGCCACCTTCCTCGGCCTGGTCGCCGCCGGAGTCGCCATCGCTCTCCAGGAGCTGGTCAAGGACCTGGCGGGTTGGGCCTTCGTGCTCTGGCGCAAGCCCTTTTCGGTGGGCGACCGCATCCAGGTGGGTGCCCACCGGGGAGATGTGATCGATATCCGGCTCTTCAAGTTTTCCCTCATGGAGATCGGCAACTGGGTGGGCGCCGACCAGAGCACCGGCCGGGTCATCCATCTGCCCAACTCCATGATCATCAACCAGGTGGTGGCCAACTATTCCACCGGCTTCGAATTCATCTGGAACGAGGTGGAGGTGCTGGTCACCTTCGAGAGCGACTGGCGCAAGGCCAAGGAGATCCTTCTGCGGATCGCCGAAACCCACGGCGCGCCCTTGAGCGCCGAGGCCGAGCGGCGGGTGAAGGAAGCGAGCAAGCGTTACATGATCTTCTATTCGAAACTCACCCCCACGGTCTACACCTCGGTGAAGGACTGCGGGGTGCTGCTCACCATCCGCTACCTGGTGGAGCCCCGCAAGCGGCGCGGCAGCCTGCAGCTTATCTGGGAGGACATCCTGCAGGCTTTTTCCGAAAACGACGACATCGACTTCGCCTACCCGACCCAGCGTTTTTACAACAACCTTGCCGAGGGCAAGGAGGGTGCGCGGGCCGGCGGTTGAGGCAGCAGGGCAGGGGAAGCAAGGCCGCGGTGCCAACCTTGCGGTTCGGGCACCGCCACGGTCAATTGTTCACAACAAAAAAGGAGTGAGGTCATGAAGAGAATACGGAAAGTCGCGCAGGCCGCAGGCGCCGCAACGCTTCTTGTGTTGGCCGGCTGCGCCGGGTTCCAGAAACAGGATCTGCCCATCGACCGCCAGTCGGTGCTGCCCGGCACCGAGGTCCAGCAGAAGGGCACGCCCCGCCGCCTCCTGGGCACCGCCCTCAAGGTGGGGGACCGGCTGCCCGCCGTGGCCCTGGTCGACGCCATGACCGGCGCCGATGTCGATCTGTCGAAGCAAAGCGGCCAGGTGCTCTTTCTGAGCATCGTGCCCTCCATCGACACCAAGGTCTGCGAACAGCAGACCCACTACCTGGGCGAAGAGGGCGACCGGTTGCCCGACTCGGTGGCGCGGATCACCATCAGCCGCGACACCCCCTTTGCCCAGAAACGCTTTGCCGAGGAGGCCAAGCTCACCGACCTGCAGTATCTCTCCGACTACAAGGAAGGGGCCTTCGGCCGGGCCACCGGGCTCCTTGCCGACTCGGTGCTGCTGCTGGCCCGTTCGGTGGTGGTGGTCGACGCCGACGGGGTGGTGCGCTACCTGCAGGTGGTGCCGGAAATGACCCACCTGCCCGACATGGACCGGGCCTTTGCCGAGGCCGCCGCTCTGGTTGGAAAGTAGCGGAAAGCTTGTGGATCTGTTGTGCCCTCCAGCACCGGCCAGCTTGTGCTCCGGCCGGTGCTGGAGTACACTTGCCCCGGGAAAATGGGGAGGCGGCCCGGCCGGTCGGCGGGCGACAGGAAAGCAACCAGACAACACGGGGGGGCAAGGGTGTCCGTTGACAGACTCTCTGAGGAATTCGCTTTTTTCAAGACGCTGAGCGCGGACGAGCTCCGGGACTTCGTGGCGTTCTGCGAGCCGCGTTCGGTGGAGGCCGGGGAGGTGCTCTGGCGGGAAGGCGACGAGCACAACGACGCCGCCTTCATCCTCTCCGGCGAAATCGTGATCAAGAAAAACTCGCGCTTCGAAAAAGGAGTGGTGGTGGGCATCTTCAGCCGCGGCACGGTGGTGGGCGAGCTCTGTCTGCTCACCGGTGAAAAACGTTCGGTCACCGCCCAAGTCCGCGAGCCCGGCGAGCTCCTGGTCATCTCTAGCCAGCGCTTCGAGGAGCTCATCGCCACTCACCCCCTGCTCGGTCTGAAGCTTCTGAAAAAAATCTTCCAGGTGGTCACCAAGCGGCTCAGTTGCTCCTACGAGCGGATAGCGTCCATTTTCTAAGGGGTAACCAGCGACTTACTCTACCGCCGGTCCCCAATTTTTCGTTCAACTCTTCACCGCCGCCCCGCCGCGCGCCGTGTGTCTCTCTCTCCGACCGTGCTACCCACCGGGGACTGACCTCCGGTCTGTCCCCAAAACGAACGAGCTGTCGCCTGCCTGCTGGGCGGAGAAAAAATTAAATCTGGCTGGCCCGGTTTTTTGGGTTTGCGTTATTGGTTTCTATGGGCCTATTACGAAAACACCTCCTCGGGGGGCGGGACGGGGCCGACGTCGTTTATTTATCCAGTGTGGGTTTCCCTCGCCAGTGTTTCGCAAATAATCTCCGCCAGGTGGCGGATGCTGATCTCCGGATATCGTTTCCCCAGCAACCGCCGTTACTGCATGAGGTGCCCGAGCAGGTGGTGGTGATGGTGTCGGCCTCAGGGGCATGAGTTCGGTCTGCAAGCGAGCGAAGATGACCTGGGAGGAGTCGGGCTGGGCCATGTGGTAGAGGCCGCCCTGGCCGCAGCAGCGGGGGGGAGCCGGGAAGCTCGGCGAGTTCCAGGCCGGGCAGTGCTGCAATAATCCAGCGCGGCGGTTCGGTGATGCTTGGTCGAACCGCAGGTGGCACGGGTCATGGTTGCAACATCACCAAGTATTTCATGCCGGTTTTGGGTCAGTCGTTCTTCAGGGAACTTTCAGGTCTGCGGGGAGTGTCAATCCGGCGCGGGAAAAAGAACCGACCAGCCGGGACCCGGCAGCCTTAATCAGATTGTAGGTGGATTTTTCCCGTTTTGTCGGGATTTTTGTCCCCTGTCACAGGCTTTATCTCTTCTTGTGATCAGTTTGAAGGGATATTTTCCCCTTATTGAGGGGAAATATCTTGTTCATCTGTGTCGTTCCGGGGTATATGGAGAAAACAAGGGAAATATTCCCGCTATAGAGGGAAATATGCAGAACAAGCTGGAAGACATCATCCGGTTTCACCGGAAGCGCAGTGGGCTCACCCAGCAGGAGCTTGCCGAGTTGGCGGGTGTCGGCAAGAACATGGTGTATGAGTTGGAGAGCGGCAGACAGAATGTGGGGCTCGGGAATCTGCTCAAAGTACTGCGGGTGCTGAACATCGAGCTCGATTTCCGGAGCCCGTTGCGCGAGGCTTTTCTGAAGGAAAAGGACGATGCGGAGCGCTGAGGTTTTTTTCGGAAAGACTCTCGCCGGCCGGCTGGACGAACTCGATGGCAGGGATGGGTACAGCTTCCGTTACGAGTCCGGCTATGCAGGGCCGCCCGTTTCACTCACCATGCCGGTGCGGGAGGAACCTTACCGGTTTGAAGAATTCCCCCCCTTCTTCGACGGCCTGTTGCCCGAGGGATTTCAGCTCGAGGCCCTTCTGCGCCAGAAGAAGCTCGACCGGAACGACAGTTTCAGTCAACTCCTGGCGGTCGGCGCCGATACGGTGGGGGCGGTTACCGTGCGGGAGGTGAAATGAACCGCTGCCCGATCACCTATGAACCGTGTGAAGGGCGCTATTCCGCAAACGGCCTGCGGCGTCTGGCCCGTCAGCTTGTGGATCTGCGACCGTTGGCCTTCACCTCCCAGGAACTGCGGCAGGAAGCCGCGGCCAGGGCCGCCAAGATGTCCATCCAGGGTGTACAGCCGAAGCTCTCGGCCCGGTTGCTTGTCAAGGAACAGCAGTTTGCCCTGGTCGACAAGGGCGGGCACTACATCCTCAAGCCGCAAATCGCGGACTATGTCCAGGTGCCGGAGAACGAGGACTGCACCATGCGTCTCGCCGCTCTGGCCGGTATCGAAATTCCTCTGCACGGCCTGCTCTTCGGTGAGGACGGGGCCTTCACCTACTTCATCCGGAGATTCGACCGCAGCGGTCGCACGGGCAAGATCCATGTCGAGGATTTCGCCCAGCTCGGCGGCCGGCAGCGGGAGACGAAGTACCGCTCCAGCATGGAACAGGTCGCCGGCGTGATAGACACGTTCTGCACCTTCCCGGTCGTGGAAAAGGCAAAACTGCTGCGTCGCACCCTGTTCGCTTTTCTTGTGGGCAACGAGGACATGCACCTGAAGAATTTTTCCGTCATCCACCGGGGAGACGTCATCGCCCTGTCCCCTGCCTATGACCTGGTGAACACCACCATCGTCCTGCCGCGGCCCGAAGAGGAACTCGCCCTGCCCCTGAACGGGAAAAAGAACCGCCTGACCCGGGTGGATTTTCTGGACTATTTCGCCATAAAGTACCTGGGGCTTGCGTCGCGGATGGTCGACGGGATGGTCGATGAATTCGTCTGTGTGCGTCCCCGTTGGGAGGAACTGATCGGTATGAGTTTCCTGAGCGAGGAGATGAAGGAGAGGTACCTCCAGGTGCTGGCCGAGCGTTTCGGGAGACTGTTCGGTTGAACTTCAGGCCTGCTCAGGTACCTCAAGGCAAGCCTACCTATAGATTTTGCTGAGCAGTCACGATTTTCATTCACTTATTCACTGGCGTCCATTGGTGCCCCGAATAGTGGATAAATGAGCAACGTTGGTTCTAGCCGGTCCCTTGGTTCCTAGCCGTGCTAACTCCTAGGTCTTAGGTTTCACAGGTCTCCGTCAGATCTCCGCAGGTCTCGACGTTAGAAGGGTACGCCCATAAGATCATAAGTTTCTTTTTACCGTGAG
>JBFHWX010000060.1:0-17354 GCA_041599275.1 Desulfobulbales bacterium
GTGGCCAGGAGCGGCGACCAGCCGTCGACGCCATCGGGGCCGGTGGCCCCGGGCGGACCTGGTATTCCCACCTCGACCACATCTATCGGTCGGGGCCTTTCGACAACTATGTCGGCCATTCCGTCACCCCATGCCCTTTTTTGACCGTGCCGCGACCGAACAGATACGGCTCCCCACCAGGGGGAGCCAACAGCGTGTCATAATGGTAGGTCCCCACCGCGAGGCCGGCGACGACCTCGGCTGACAGCGAATACCGCAACTTGTTGCTCACGCCATCGGCGCCGCACTCGACCTCGAACTCGGCCACCAGCTCATCGGACACCGACGGACCGGTGCGCACCTGCGCCGCACCGGCATAGCCGGCGATATCGTAGGGCATGGTCTTCCGGCGGTCCTGCCAGAGCAAAAACTCTCTCACCAGTCCCTCTCCGTGGGAGACCTCGATATGGATCTCGACGACCCTCATCTCGACCTCAAAAGTGAAAGGGTGTTTATCACCACCCAACAATAGAATCCTATCAGGAGGACAAGAGCGTTCGGCAGCAACAGACTGCCAGATGCCCGGTACACGACAACGGCGAGGAAGGCCACCGCCGGTATTCTGACCGCGGCCACCGCCGGCACAAGGCCGAGCCGGGCAATCAGCACGGCCATCAGCCTGTTCGACTCACTCCTCCCACCGGGTCGCCGCCGCATACGCACGGCGACCACAGCGTCGCCAATGCTGAGCAGCACGATTACTGCAAACAGTGTCCAGTTATAAATCGCCATTCCGAATCCTCCCTATGCGCCCTGCACCATGTCGTAGTGGCGTACGAACTCGTCGACGGTGCCCTTGCCGAGCGCGGTGTTGTAGTATTTTTTCCAGTAGGCGGCGAGGCCGCCGAGGTCGTCGGCCGCCGGCAGCGGCCTCGGCACGCGCAGGTAATGCACCCGGGCCATGGCGATCTGATAGGCCAGGTTGAAGTGGAGCTGCCACCCCGGCCCGGAGACCCCGGTCACCTCGGTGATTTTTCCGGCCAGCGCCGGATGATAGGCCAGATAGTTGGTCCAGATGTCGCGCTCGGTGGCCGGCTCCATCTGGAAAATGCCAAGGGCGGGACCCTTGCCGAGCTGCCGCAGATAAGTGCCAAGGCGCGATTCCTGGGCGGCGGTGCCCAGGAGCAAGGCACGGGCTGACTCCGACCAGAGGCCAAGGCCGCGCAGGACAACATCGATCAATTCCGCCAATTGCCTTTTATCCATCATCTCGCAATCCTCCTCACGCCGGGTCATCCCTGCGGCGACCGTGCCGGACGCCGCACTCTCCCTGGAATCGGTAAAAATCCTTCTCAACGGTGTTCAGCCGCGTGAACAATTCGGCCTGGTTGCGGTCCACCTGGCGCAGGGTCCGCACCGCGAACCACAACACCACCGCAACCAGACCGGTGAAGAGCCATTGCGCCAGCCATTCGGGCATCATCGCCCCGCCTCTCAACCGTTCAGCTTGAGCAGCACGGTGGCGTCGGCACCGACGGCGGCGGCGAACGCGTAGCCGGCCAGGGTGTTGTCGGTGGCGGTGGTTGTCAGCACGCCGTTGACGTCGTCCCAATAGAGAGCAGCGCCCTGGGCAACGACCAGAGCGGCTTCCTTGGCGATTTCCCAGACCTCGCACATGGCGAGCTGCCCGGAGGCGCCGTCCGCGATGTCGCCGAGGGCAACGCCGAGGCGGGCCCCGACCAGCACGGGGGAACCGCTGGCGATGTCGGATCCGGTGGAGTTGGTGTAGGGCATGGTCTCGCCCGGCTGAATATGATTCTGTGCCATGATGATAGTCCTCGTTTTATGGTTTCAGGAAACGCCCGCCGGGGCGGGCGCCTCACTTACTGGCCGGCGTTACGGTTGATGCCGACGTGATCGACCAGGCCGGCGCCGAAATCGTGCCGGACCTTGATCACCAGGCTGTCGGAACCGAACTCGACCTCGTCGTCGATAAATGGCTGCTCGTCGCCCATGAGATATGCCACCTCGATAACCGGCGCCTGGTTGGGATGCGCCACCAGATAGTAAGCGGTGGCCGAGGCGTCGGACAGCCGGGTCTCGGCGATGGGCGTCAGCTTGCCGGCCCAGGGGTTGTGGACGCCGGACGACATCTCGGCATCGGGGAGGGACATGGAGCGGAGCAGGATCTCCGAGGTGGTCTCCAGCTCGTCGGGCACGAGCAGGTAGGCGGGGACGATCGACAGAGTCGACCCGTTCAAACCCTTCTGCTGCTTCATCGCCACACGGCCGGCGGAAAGCCCGTCCGACGACAGAGCCGCCGCGGTGACGATGTTGTTGTGGGCGGCGTGGAACAGCTCCTTGCCGTCGGCCATCTTCGGGTTGCTGGTGATCAGGCTGTACACCGCGTCCGACTCCATGCGGCGGGCAGCCATGCCAAACAGTTGCGGGATGCGGGTGAACGCCCGGACGTCGTCGTTGATCACCATCTCGCGGGTGAGTTTGACCCGGCGACCCTTGGTGACCACCCGGTACTTCTCCTGGTTGTCGGAAAATTTCGCGGTTTTGTACTCGCCGTTTTCGTCCAGCCCGTCGAGGTCCGGCGACTCGGACAGTTTGATGCCGTACATGTCCTTGAAGTCCGGTGCGGATACGATGGCCACGAACGGCCGCCAGGTGGACGGCGCCTCGATGTAGGCGGCGAGCAGGTGCTTGCCGGTAAGCGCGCTCATGATCGCCGGGAAATCGCTCGAGCTCGCCGGGCTCAGGGCCCGGGCGGCGAGGGCTCGCTTGTCGACCCCGCGGGTATGGAACCCGGTCAGCTCCAGACACTCCCGGGCCAGGTCGAACAGCGACATGCCGCGGAACTCCGAGGCGCCGGCCGCTGGCTTCTCGATCCGCAGCCCGCCACGCAGGGCAAAACCGTCGATGGCCGCCGACCGCAGCTTCTCCCTCGCCTCGGTACCGACCTCGAGGCTGCGACCGGCGCCGGCGCCGATGGCCGGGCCGCGCTCCTTGAGGGCCTCAAAAATCTTGGCCCGGGCCTGATCCAGGGAAATACCCTGGTCGACCATCGTGCGGGCCATGTCGTCGTCGAGCCCGGCCACGCGCACCGCGTCGTTGATGCCGTTGACCCGCTCGCGCTCGGCACGCTGGGCCGTCTCGATCTGGGCCCGGACCTCCTCTGCGGTCAGCGGCGCCGGAGCACCACCGGCGGCCGGGGCGGCAGGGGGCTGGGCGCCACGGTTGTTGTTGTCGGGGGCCTGGTCGGCCCGGTGGCCGCAGGCGCACTGCCGGCCGTCGAAATCCTTTCCGCATTCGGGACACTTTTTCATGCTTCTTCCTCCGATTGATTGATGACGGCCCGTGCCGCCTCCCGGCCCTTTCAGCAGGGACCGTACCTTCGCTTGATTGTCCGCGCCGATCGGCACCAGGGACAACTCCCTGAGTTCCCAGCGCGTCGAGACCTTAACCGGCCCCTGGAACTCCTTGCCGTTGATGATCTGCTTCGACCCCTCGGGGACCCAGTACGACTCGGTCACCAGGTAGCCGACAGACACGTCGGTGACGTGCCCCTCGCGTACCTTGGTGGCGGCGTCCTGCCCCTCGGTCACCGAGGAAAACGAAACCCGGCAGTCCGTGCCAGCCATACCCTCCACCTCGCAATCCGCGAAATCAGCCGCCGAGCCCAGCACATCGGACACCGTGGCCCGGCTGTGCGTATCGAGGAGCGGCACCTGGCCGGCGGCCGGCAGGACCATGCCGTCGCGGACGAGGACCTCGTCGACGAAATCCCACTGGTCCCAGTCCCATACCGTCACCGGACGCTCGACAGTGGCCACGAAACGGACCGCCCTTGTTTTGTCATCCCAGGTGGACGGCGACACCCTCATGCCGGCGGCCCGGGCCGACATACCGTAGGCCAGGCCCTGACGCTCCAACTCCTGGCGGATGCGCTTCTTCTGCTCAGGCGTCAACATTGTTGGCTCCCTCCAATTTTTTCCGGTTCTCGGCCCGCAGCTCATAAAGCCTGCCGAGCTTCATCTCTTCGCGGATCGCCTCGTCTACCGTCTCGTCCCAATCGTCGCCCTGCTGGGCGTTGATCCGCGTCCGGGTGGTGGTGACGTTCTCGATCCCCTGCTCTGCGGCCTTGCTGTCCTTGAGCGGATCGACCCACGTCCATCCCGGGTTCTGCCAGGTGACCGCCTCGTGGAAGGGCAGCGGGTCGAGCGCGTAGCCGCGCAACTCGGGAAGCATGCCGGCCAGCCAGGCCGCTTCCATGAACCACGCCCACAAGCGGTTGTTGCACTTCTCATTGAGGAAAAACTGCTGCCCGCCGTAGGACAGCCGATTTTCAAGGGAGCCGTCACGCCCCGATGAATAGGACGAACTTGACCGATCATTGGAAAACGACTCGTAACTCATGCCGACGCCGGTCGACATGCCACGAACGGAATCCCTGACATATGGCTCATATTGGGTGCCGGGCCGCTTGTGCTCGGCGATATCGATGGAGGCCCCGTAGGGCAGCTTCTGGATACGGCCCGGGTCGATGTAATCCGGCAGGTCGCCCCAGCCGACACCGGTATCGGCTGACTGCTGGGCCGCTGCCCCGCCAGGCAGGCCTATGCCGGCGCCGGGCAAATCTGGGAAGTTGGTTTTGACGAACACCCCGAACGCTGCCGCCAATTTGGCCCCGATCCGCTCGATACTTTTGTACTCGCTGAGGTCGTAGGCCTCCATGATGATGGCGGCCAGCCAGGAGATGCCCCGGGTCTGAGAGGCCCGGCGGCGATCATAGACGTGGATGATGTCCGCAGCGTCTATCCGCCGGGAGACTCCGGACGCACCCAGGAACAGATAATCCCCGGGATGATGGTCGAGGAGATGATAGGCCACCGGCCGGCCGGTGTGCGGGTCGACCTCGATGCCGCGGCGACCTATGTTGCCGTTGGCCAGCGGGCCGTCGACCATGGCGTCGAGCAGGTCGCACTCGATAACCTCGAGGCCCAGGGGCACGAGGCCCTTACGGCTGTTGTCCCACACCCGGTGGATCAGCACCTCACCGTCAATCCACACGTGCCGCAGGATTAACCGTTGCATGGCTGCGACTGAATCGTGCCCGGTGATGTCGGCGTAGCGAGCCCAGCGGCGCCACAACAACTCTACCCGTCCGTTGAGCCCCGTGTCCGGCTGGCCGTCCGGCAGTCGAAATGCCGCCTGGGGCCTTATCCCCTGCCGCACCACGTTGTTGCAGATTTTGTCGATGGCGCCGGAAATATATCCGTTGTTCTGTACCTGGTCCCGAGCCCGGGCCGTGATCCACTTCGCGGCCCGGCGTATCTCGCTGTCGGCTGACTTGTTGCGTGGCTGCCATCGCTGATTCGGCCCGGACAGCTCGCCGGCCACATAGGTCCGGAGTACGTCCCGGCCGTGGCGGTAAAACGCGGCCCGCATCGGGGAAAACAGACCCAGGGTGCCGCAGACCAGAGACGTTACGGCGTCATAAGCCCGGCGGCGAATGCCCACCCTGTCCGGCCTCGCCCCCATGGTCAACGGCGCCCCCCGAACACGGCCACCGAGTGACCGAAGAGGCCGCCGCTACGGGCGATGGAGATTTTCGCCTCCAGGTCGGAGATGGCCCTCTGCACCTCTGCCAGGTTGGCGCGGGTCAGGCGGCGGTGCCCATGCTGGTACTCCTGGGCGTCACCGAGGATGGCCGCCTCGGCCTTCTTGTACAGCGCCAGACGTTCTTGCAATTCTGAGAGTGTTGCCATGGGGCCCCCGGTATCGGTTTTGCGTTGAGGGCCAGTGTAGGGGGAACGTGCGCGAAAAAAAAGATGGCCTATACCACCAGTGGTATAGTTCCATGGGTGGCTTGTGCTACTGGCGGTATTGTGCCACCAGTGGCACAAGCCGACGCGAGAACGGCACAATACTTGCGATTTATTATGTTGGACGATTACAGAAGGAGCGGCGAACCAAGACCGGCGATGCGCTCCAAAAAAAAAAGCGGCCGCCCCGAGGACCGAGGCGGCCGCTTTTCCCTCTGGCATTTTATTTGCTACACGACGGCCGCCATAGGCCGGCTGTCCAATGGGCTACCGATCTTCGCCGGCGTGATCAGATGCAGATAGACCATGGTGGTCTCTATTTTTTTGTGCCCCATCAGACGCTGCAACCTCGGCAAAACGATATCCTGCGCCCCCTCGGCGTCCTCGAGCCAATGCGTGGCAAAGGTGTGGCGGAATGTGTGGGGGCTGACGCGCTTCACCAATCCAGCCTGGCGGGCAGCCTTGCGGATTTGCTTCTGCAGGGTCGATTCATGGAGATGATAGCGCTTCCGCCTGCCGTCCGCCGGGTCCACACTCAGCCCATCAGCCGGAAACAGCCATTGCCATCGCAACTCCCACGGAGCCGACGGATACTTCCTGGCGAGTGCCCCGGGTAGGCTGACCTCTCCGTTCCCAGCCCCAAGATCCCTGGAGTGCATGCGCTCGACACGCTCGATCTGCCGCGACAGGTGCGGAATCAACATCTTCGGGACAGGGAGGATGCGGTCCTTGCCCCCCTTCCCGGCCCGGACGGTAATCGTCAACCGGGCAAGGTCGATATCTCCGACCCGGAGCCGCAAACACTCCATGAGACGAAGGCCGCAACCATACAACAGAGCGGCCAAAACCCACCAGTCGCCGCGCAACCGATCGAGCACGGCCCACACCTCGGCACGGCTCATCACTTCCGGCAACCTCGGCTGTCGCTTGCAGTGCAAAAAAGAAATATCGCCCAAGTCTATCTGCAAAACCTGCTTGTAAAGAAAAACGATAGCGCACAAAGCCTGCTTTTGCGTCGACGCGGCCACCCGCCGGTCGCTGACCAGAAAAGTAAGAAAACGCCCCACCTCGGCGGCCCCCATATCCTTCGGGTGCCGCTTGTCGTGGAAGAAGATGAACTGCCGGATCCAGTAGACATAGGCCTCTATGGTCCGACTGCTCTTCCGCTGCAGACGAGCCAGATCCCTTACCTGGTCCAACAACTTAGGTTTCTGCATGCTATCCCCCCTCCACGGTTATGCGGACTGTTTGCCGCGTATTTGGATGTTATATTGCTTTTGCAAGTGGCGCACCATTGGTGTTAAAAACTGCTTGCGCAAACCCGGCGGGGGTAGCACTGCGGAGGTTTGCACGGTCTGCGCTTGGCGGCATCCTGTGGATTCTATCATCAGGCTCACCCATATCCGCCCTGAATGGTTCCGGCATCACAAAGCCGTTCCCCGTCCACAGGCAGGTTTTCTTGGTGTAGTTGTCGTCCCGGCAAAAACCAGTGTAGTCACACGGATCAAAAGAATAATCAGGTTTGCGCCAGTAACTGCTTATTGTGCTTACCGGGTTTTCGATCATGTAGGGGGCTTTAGACCACTCGCAAAACTCTGCTGCGGTGGCGAACAGGTTTATACTGCTGGCGAGTTTCCGCAGCCCTTTTCCGGCGAACCACCTAGCCCCGGACACAGCTAAGTGGTCGCAAGGTGGAAAGGCGAATACAATGGCCACATCATCCGGCCCGAATGGGGGGAGCCACGGCTTTGACAGATCGTGGTTTATCCTGTTGATTCCATCCTGTTTTTTCCCGTCATGCTGCAAGTCCAGGGCATAGCATGTGTAGCCCGCGGCAAGCCAAGGGAAAAGCATTACTCCGGTGTAGTCAAAAAGAGAAACTGCAACGTGTTTCATACAACCTCCGCAATATAACAAGTCAATCAATCGGACGGCGGAAGCCGCCGGTTATTTCAGTCGTTATGCAGCACTGCGTGCGCTGAAAGACAATACCTCTACCAAGTGGCCAGGCAGTCCCCAATTTTTCGCACGTCTCACCGCTTCCTCACCAAACAAAAACAGACAGCTCCCCAAATTGTTGCTGCTCGGCCCACCAACGAAATTGATTTTCTTCCCCATCACCCAGTATTTTCCGGCAGCCTCGGCAAGTGGGCCAAACCAAGGCGCAGATCCGCGCTCTGGCAAAATCAATATGCCGCTTCCGTGATCAATCATCTTTTGCGTCCATATCTCTTTTTGGGAGAAAGGGGGGTTGCAGTAGACAAATCCGAACCAACCACAATCAAGGCCGTTCTCGTTTCTCTCAATCGCCCAATTCGTCTTTCCGATGTAGGTGCTCACCCCGGCACAGGGGTCAAGGTCAATCGGACCAAGTTCCTGTATTACCCAGGGCGGTGTTTGTAGTCTGTCGTTTTTCTTCATAATCATTCCAAAAAGTGCATAACCACGCTACTGCACTTGACCGGGAAAAGCGCCCGGCAAGTGACCAGCAACGTTCAGGTCGTCCCCGCGCTCCATTCGGCTACTCCTTGAACGAGATATTCGCGCCGTTCGGGTCGACGACGTCCACTTCGACCGACTTGATCGTCACCCCCAGGGCGTGCAGCACGCAGGCGGTGTTTTCGCAACGGTGGTACCGTATCCTGGCCGTGCCCTCCCAGGGCTTTGTACTGTAAATCCGGGCCTTCTTTCCGCACGATGGGCATGTCGCCCCTGTCCGGGGAGAGTAGTCTACTCCATTTTCCGCTGCCTGCTTCGCCCGCACGATCATCACCACCGCTCGTGTCACTCGCCCCCTCCTTTTCATCCCCCGAAGATTGTCTGCCCGCCGGTGTATGGGTTTCCCTGCTGCCCCTTGCCGCTTTCCCTTCCCGCCGTTTTGCCCGTTGCCTGTTGCTGTTGCTGCTTGGCCCACGTCCGGATACCGAGCACATGGGCGGCAACCAGAGCCATAAAACTGCAGTCCCAGTAATGATTCGGCTTGTTTCTCGGCACCTGCCAGAAGCCATCGGCGTCACGATATTCCGAGCACATGTGGGAGGCGTACTCTTCCGTTGCCTCCGAGTGCAGATGCCACGCCCCGGCGTCGGTGGCGTTGATGCCCAACTTGCGAGCCAGAGCGTTCTTGAAAAACGTCGTGTCGCAGTTGTAGAGGCTTACCCCACCAGGGATCCGCCTGTTAGTGCCTGGATAGGTGTCGATGGTGGAAATAGTCACCGGGGTGGCCTTTCGCCTCTGCCCATTGTAGGCCAGCACCCGACCTGGCCAGAGACGAGAAAAGTCATACACCTCGCTGGTCCGGTGCCCCTGGGAGTCATGCATTGCCACATGGACAGGATAAACCTGGCCTGAGGAGTCACGGTATTCGTCGTGGAACAACACCCGCTCCAGTGCATCAAAGGTCTCCACAAACCCTGCCTTGACCTGCCACGTCTCCTGCTCGAGCCCCCACCCTACGGCCATGATGTAGTAGTAGAATCCGTCGTCCTGGGTGTCGACACCGGCGACCAGGGCGGCGACCTGACCGCCCCCCGGGACGAGGCCCTCCGGCCGGTCGTCACGCAGCGCGAGAATTTTTGTCTCCCGCCGCTCGGTGGCGAAATCCTTGAACGGCTCCGCCTTGTACTGGGTGACGAAAATCTTCATGTCGTCACGGTCCTTGCGGCCGCGGAGCCAAGCTGCTGCTATTTTCCATAACGGGATCAGCGGCGAGATCCAGGCCGGCGAATGGAAACAGATCTTCTCCGGATTCTCGGCCCGCAGATAATCGAACATCCGGCGGCCATCTTCCTCCCTCGCTCTCCATCCCGTGTGCATGGCGGCTATCACGGCTCGGTCGCGCTTGCGGTCGTCCCATATCGAGCCGCATGCCTCACAGAGATACCCAGCACACTTCCGCAGCTCCATCTCCTTCGGGTCAACCAGCTCCTTGGGGAAGGATTTCATAATCCCATCGAAGGCCATGAGCTGCTCGACCCCGCAGTCGGGGCAGACTACCCAGTAATCGAATATGACCTGTGCCTCTTCGGTCATGTACCGGCTTATGTGGCCGGCGTGGTCCGTGGGCGTCGTGCTCCACCAGATCTTGTGCGCCATCGGGTAGGCGTTGCAGCGCTGCCGGAGATAGTCGCGCAGAGAACCCTCCTTGGCCCCGGCTGTGCGCGCCATCTTATCTACCTCGTCAACCACCAGATACATAGAGGAGACGTTCGACATGCTAGTCGGGGACCCAGCCCAGCCCATGTAAATCAACATGGTCCGCAGCTTGACCCGCAGGCCTGCCATATCGTCGTCAACCCCTGTCAGCAACCTCGCCAGACGAGGCGAACGGCGGAACATGGGCTGCATGTAGTCGTTGCATCGCTTTTTGGCCGTATCACGGTCCGGGTAGACGACCAGGGCCGGGCCGGGGCGCATGTCGCAGGCAAACCCGAGCATGGTTTCGAGGCCTGCTGAGCTCGCCCCCTGCGGCGTTTTGACATTGCCGATCTCGCGGACAGACGGATAGAAACTGGCGTCCATGATGCCGGCCATGTGCGGCATAAATTCGTTGTCCCACCTGGCCCCCTCGAGCGGGCCATAGGTGATGGTCCGGTGGCGGGGCGCCCAGGCGGACGGCGGAATCATCTTGTGGCGGCGCAGTACATGGCGCTCGCCCTTGGTGGGGCGGAATTTGATGCGCAACCGACCAGGTCTATTCCGGAAGCGTTCAGGGAGCCACTCCGGGCTGGTTCGCAACCGGACGACAGTGTTGTGCCGATCTATCTGCTGCGGAAAAGCCATCACTCTTCCCCCTCCAACAGAACCTCGAATTCAGTGTCGGCCGAAAACGCGCTCATCCGCTGGCCGATCTCCTCGAGCATCGACTCCATGAAGGCCGGCGCCATCGATTGATTGCCACCCACCAGAGCTATCCATTCCGGAGAGCAGCGCTGCACCATGTGGGAGAGCTGAGCCATGAAAGCGACCACCCGCCCGACGATGGCGTTCTCGTGGTCTTCCATGGAGATGACCTTGCCCTGCTTGACAAGCTGCTTGTGGCGGAGCTCCTCGAGGCGCAGGCGCTCCTTTTCGAGCTCGATCTCTTTCAGCTCGTCCTGGATGCTGTCGAGGCGATCGCGATCGCGCTCTCCTGTATCGGCTGATTTAGTGTGCAGCTTGGCGTACTTTTGGACCGCGGCCAGAGTAAAAACCTTGCTGCCCTTCTTTTTCCGCAGCAGACCTTCCTTGCAGTGGGAGTAAAACTGGCTCTCACTTATGGACCGCCCGTTGTCGAGCAGCCAGCGGTAGACCGCCGCCTTCGATTTGAGTTCCTGGCTCATCCTGCCCTCCGCACCAGATTCCTGGCGGTGTATATCCCATCCGGCAGAGTGGCCAGATAGTCACCGGCCTCCACTCCACAAAACACCAACGAGCTGAGGCGATCGGCCTGGGCCATGTTGGCCGCCCGCCATTCGTCGTCGACATTGACGCCCAGGTCGTGGCCACCGTCGCCGATGACTATGTTGCCACCGCTGGCCCGCAGCAGGGCGAGCACCTCGGCGACCTCGCCGGCCGGGACACTAGCCTCCTGGGCGGCTCGCTGGACTTTTATCCTGTCAGCCGGGCCAGGCTGAGGCTCCCTGTGCAACGATGGCGGCAACCCCGCCAGGATCCACGTGCGGATGTCTACCCCGTTTTGCCACGCCTCGCCGGCGTCCTTGGCCGGCCGCGGGGCCGGATGGCGCCGGGAGTTCGGATATTCCGCCTGCCACCAGGCGGTGGCCTCGGCGCCGGCCTTGTCATAGTCGAGGGCGTTGAGCACCCGCACAGCCCTGCGCAGTGGACCGGCCACCACCGCGTCAGGCTTCGCCGACGAGGTCCCGAGACCTATGGCAGTGACCAGATCGCCGGCCTCGTTGGCTATCATGATGGCGTCCAACTCCGTCTCGACCAGGACATAGGCCGGGGCCTTGAGCCCGAGGGCGCCGGCGTAGAACAGATCGATCGACGAGCCAAGGACAAGATGGTAACGCTTCTTGGGGTCTTTCTGGTCCGGCTTTGCCAGCCGGATCCGGATCCGGTGCAGCTCTTTGCCACCGGGGAGCCATGGAACGACGATCCCCGCCGGCAGGACGAACATGCGCGGCCGGCCGTCCTTTGTCTCGTCACGCAACCCCCAGGACTTCCAGGGGCGAAAGCTGGGAGCCCAGGCCTCGCCCCTTGAGGTCTCCCCAAGGTGCAGCCCGAGCTTATGCCGGCGCACGGCCTCAAGAGGGATTCCGCGGCCGGCCAGCCAATCGAGCGACTTCGGCCGCTGGAGCAACGCTTCGTGGCAGGCATCGACGAACTTCATACCGTGCTCACGCCAGGTGGATACGCTCAGGACCTTCTCAGGGTGTTCCCATGATTTCGGAGTGTGCGGCTGTCCCTCCTGCCGCTTCCTCGGCATCCTCGGCGACCTGTACTTGTAGGCGTCGGACTGCATGTCGGCAGGGGTGAGCCCCAGGCGGTCGCAGGCCTCCTTGTACCCCATATCGCGAAAGTCGCGGAGATACTGGATATTGTCGCCACTTTTTCCGCAGCCGTTGCCGCCCTTGCCGTGTCCGCAGTGATACCAGCCACGGGCGCCACCCTCCTTGTGGTTGGCGTTCTCCCGGACGCAGAAGCGGTCGTTGCCGCCGCATGCCGGACAGGGGCCCTGCCACTCGCCACCGGCCCGGCGCGGGTCGAAACCGTCCTCCCTGTACAGCTCCAATACGTTCATGGTCTTTTTTCTTTTTTCTTTCTCTGGGGAGAAAGGGACAAAGGGAATGAATATATTGAGGGCGTAATATCGCAAAACGATGTTTTCAATATTCCGCCCTCATACGTATGCCGGCAATCCTCCCTTTCTCCCTTCGTCATGGCGTGGCGAATCCTTCGTTTTGCTTGACGCGAATGCCAAAATAATGAATGGTTCCGCCTGTTTTCATCTTCTCGAACTTCATTGATAGCTGCTCGCCGAATTTTTTACGGGTCATAGGCCGGTATGGACTGACCCCGTCCCACCAGAGGCGGAAGTTGTCGTAGAGCTGTTTGAACGGGGTCTTGAACTCTTCGCCGGCCCCGGTGCTGCAGCACTCCTCTATCCAGTCCTCTATGGTGTCCTCGCTCCTGCGATACTGCCTGGTGTGCTCGAGGACGCACTCGGGAGGCGCCAGGCCTATGCGTTGATACTCCAGGCAGCCCCGGACGTACCTGGCCAGGATGCCGGGTGCCTCCTCGAGTAGCTCCTCGGCGAGCCCACGGACAGCCTTTTTCTGATATGGTTTGGCTGGATCTGGATTGGCGACGAAGGAGAAAGGGAAGTCGATGATGAAGGTCCTCTCCCAGAACGCATCATCGGAGGCCGGCGCCCCGGGCTTGCAGTTGGTGAGCAGGAACAGGGTGTGTGATGGCATGAACGTCGTGTGGTCTTTGTCGTTCAGGCCGCGCCCTGTCAATGGATCGCCACCGGTCAGCAGCTTCACTTTGTCGGCGGCGAACCGGTGAGAGTCGGAAACCTCAGACGCCCACAAGAGGCGCATTCCCTTCATCGCCAGAATTTCCGGGGACGGCGCCGACCCCTGCTTGGCCGTGCGGTTGCTGATCAACACCTCGGCCTGGATGGGACCAGCCAGGGCACCGAGGATATGGTAGAGCACCTCCATGATGGTGCCTTTGCCGTTCTGGCCGTGGGCGCCGAACAGGACGACGAAGATTCGCTCGACATTCAGCCCGGTGAGCGCATAGCCGACCAGGCGGTCGAAGAAAGCAAGTAACTCCTCGTTCTCCCCAAGTACCTCGCGGATGAAGGCGTCGTATTTTGGGCAGGGGGCATCGATCCCATGCCATTCCGTGCGGGTTGTTTTGGTCAGCCAGTCCCAGGGCGAACCCGGTCTGGCTTCGCCGGTGCGCAGGTCGATCACGGCGTTCGGCGTGGCCAGGAACCACGGATGCTGGTCGAGATCGTTCTCGTGGACCACCAGCGGCGCCTCGTTGGTGGCGGCGCAGGTGAGACAGTTCTTCCGCCCGGGCACGTCGCGCAACCGGTCGATCCTGGCCAGGATCCCTTTCTTGCGCCGCGCCAGCTTTTTCACCAGCCCGGTGTTCTCCGGGTCGTCCGAGATTTCGTCTTGCGTCTCCTCCAAGAGACGCAGGTATTGAGGGACCACCGTGTTTTCTATCGCTGCCAGGGCTCGGCCCTTGTAGTCGAGCTCCCAGTGCGGGCCTACGTAGGTAAGCCAGCGGCCGGATATCACGTTGTAAGCGAAGCGCCCCTCATTGAGCAGGTTGAACAGCAATGAGTCGCCGATCGCATTGGCATGGTAACACTTGCGGACGAATTCTATCGGCGGCTCGGCCGAGTCGTCGCCCCCGTCCCCGCTGACGTCTTCTTTCGAGTACGTGGCCTGCTCTTCTTCGACCATTTCCTCGACCTCCCGCCTGTACTTCTCCAAATCAGCACTCATACCTCTCCCGATTTTCTCCGTTTGCGCCTGTCATACACCCACCGGCGGGACACCCATCCCCTGAGCGCCGAGGCTATTGCCGGCGCCGGGACCTCTTCGTCAATGAGACGGTCGGCGATGATCCGCACCTCATGGGGGATACCATACCGAGCCTCAACGAACGCCCTGCCGCAATCCCCGCACCGCCACCCCTGCTTTCCTGCACGGCGACGACCATTGCCCCACACCTTCGCCGACCCGCACTTCGGGCAGAGCCGGCGCCGACCTTCAACCCGTGTTGCACCGCCACCTGTACACAGGCCATTTTCCGTTTTTCCGACCATTTTCAAAACTTCTCCGCGCGAAAGCCCCGCGATGTCGCGACCCGTGAAGGGCGGGAGGCCAGGAAGGACCCGCGTTTCGGGGGGAGGGCGTAAGTTCTGGAGGGGTGTTTTGGGGAAAGGGGGGCGCGGGGGGCGGAAGAAAAGCGCCCCCTGGGAAGGTACGTGCTCCCGCCTTTCAACCATCGGCCGCCGGCACACTTAGCCGAACCTCGCAGCAACCTGCAGGCCATCTGACCTGGCGGGAGCACATCGGATAGAAACAAACCAGGAAACGAGGGCAGCCCCCTCTCCTGTTCTTGCTTGAACTCTGCACCCATCACGCCAGCACCTCGTCGCAAGGTGCCTCGTCCTCTTCCGTAGGCGCCACTGGCAACGGCTGCCAGTGAGTCACCGCCCCCCCTATCACCTGCAGCCCGAGCCCTCCATAAACCCAATCACCGGCCGGCAAGCGGCATCCCATATCGACGGCCGGGCCGCTCTCGTGAGCGATCACCACAAGGACATCCTCGAGCACCGCCGGCAAACTTTCTCTTGTCTTGATCCACATAGCTATACCCTCGGCAGCTCCAGGCGCGCAGGGGCCACACCAGGCGCCCGACGCCAGTTAACGATGCCGACCAGGGCCAGCACCAGATAAACGCCGAACAGCACCACCTCGGCAGTCCTGCCCCTGTAGGCGTGGAGCCAGATCCAACCGCTGTTGGCCACCGCCCACACAAAAAAACCGGACCGGCGCCGCAGGGCGTTCAACAACGCGCCTGCGATACCGAGTCCGGTCAATGTCCACGTCATCGCCTCAATCAAGGCTCCCTCCTCCTCTCGTTCCCAGGCAGGTCATCTACCGCCCGCCGTAAGCCTTCTCCATCATCACCCGCAGAGCCCGGAGGTTGTTCTGCATGATCGCCTCCCCGTTCGTAAATGCCGTCAGCACAGCCTTCTCCTTCGTGTCGGCAAACCCCTGCACGAGGCCGGCCGCACCCGGCTGAACGCTGATCACCGCGTGCCACCCACCGGGCATGTGCCCGAAGGGGCAGCGCTTCACCTCGCCGATCTTTTCCCCCGCGAGGAGGATCGCCTCGTTGGCCTCAACGGGCCGCGCCATATCCTGAAACTCGATTGCCATCCGTCAACCTCCGTAGATTTTCGTTCTCAACTCACGAACCTGGGCGAGGAGCTTAACCAGTACCCTCTCGGCATTCAAAAACGACGCCCTGACGGCCTCCTCCCGCGACGCACCACACCCAATGGGCTGCAGTGGCGGACGGTCCAAGAAGCTCATCACAGCATGCCACTCGTACGGCCCCCGGCCGAACCGGCGCCACGTCACCTTGCCGATCGGTTGCCCATCCAGCAGCACGGCCTCGGGCCGCTCTTCCGGCTGCTCCACCTGCCTGAACTCCATGCCCACGCCCGGCCCTCCTCTCAGCGCCGTAATCCGGCCAGAATCTCACCGGCGATCCGCTCGGCCTCGGCCGTCCGGTCCACCATGTACCGCTCCATGTACTCGTCGATGTCCTGGGCGCGAAACAACCGCAGCTTGCGCGGCTTCGCGTAACGCAGCCCGTCGGCGATGAACTTCTCGAACGCGTCGAGACTCACCCCGGCATACTGCGCCGCCGCCCGCGCCTTCATCCAGGCCATTACCCTAGCCCCCGATGCCGGCGGCACGGCGGGCCGCGGGGAACGCCAATACGTTGTCCCCGGCCGGCAGCGCCTCGGTCAGCAGATGCCCCCGCAGCTTATCAAGCGCGGCGGTCAGCGCTTCCCTGCTCTCGAGCTGCCAGTCCGGGCACAGAGAATGCCCGTCGTGCTGCCTGAGCGCCCGGTACACCAGGGCATGCTCCACCTTGCTGAGGGCGAAATCGAAGCGCCCAGACTCCAACGTGACACGGTTCCCGCTCATTTCCATTCCTCCATTGTCCATGGCTCCGAGGGCGCGGCCCCGGGCTCGATATGAGTGACGAAAAGCTCCCAGATATCCTGCAGAGCCCCCCGCCCGAGGCTCCAGCGGAGCTCGGTTGACCACCTGATATTTTCCCTCGCCAGATCCGGTAACTCGCACTCCAAAGGGTGCGAGCCCCAACGGCGGCGGTAATAGTCGAGAAACACCCCGTTCCCGAGGTCGAAAAAGAACACCTTCACCCGCTGCAGCGCCTCCACATCCTGGCAGATCTGCATCGGATGAATGCGCCGCCACCCCGTCTGCTCCTCGAAGGACGGCAGATCAACGGCCGGGGCCGGAACCGCCGCCGGCGCCGCCGGCGGCGGAAAAGCGTCGAACAAATTGAGCTGCACCGCCTCGCCGCCGTTCATCCTTCCACCCTCCTCGCCTGCTCGTCGCCCTCGGGCTTGTGGTGCCCGTGCTCGATGCACTTGGCCTGCTGCCGGTCGTACACCCGCTGCATGTCCCGGCTGCTGTGCAACCCGCCCAGGATCAACTCGAACTTGAGGATCTCGATCCCTCGCTCCACGTCGATCACCTGCTCCATCTCCCGCTCGAACACCTCCATGTAATCCGGCGTTTCGCGGAAATCCTGGTTCGAGAACCGTTCCCCGAGCCTGTCCAGGGCATCGGCGGCCTCCTGCATCTCCTTGCGGAGGCGCGAGGCGATCACCGCTGGTTCGTTGCGGATGTTGTTCAGATCGGGGAACTGCTTGAGGAAGATGTGCCGCCGGACGGGGCACTCCTGGCAATACAGCAGCAGGAGAGAAAGGTCGTTCAGGGCATCGGAGATCCGGACTATAAC
>JBFHWX010000061.1:0-17265 GCA_041599275.1 Desulfobulbales bacterium
CAGGTTGCCGACGGCTCGATGCTCACCAGCAACGGCCTCGTCTCCGGGATCAACGCGCTGCTGACCGTGACCGGCGACGTGCCCCAGGCCGTGGCCCTTACTCTCGGCAAGGGCTCGCCCCCCGACCCGGTGGCCAGCGTGCCCGGGGTCGACGAGATCCAGCAGATCACCGTGGACGCCACCGGCGGCACCTGGCAGGCGGGCTTCATCGTCGATGGGGTGCGTCATTTCACCCCGGCGCTGGCCCACAACGTCTCGGCCGCGACGCTGCAGAGCGCCCTGCAGAGCGTGGTGGAAGCGGCCTTCGGCTTCACCAACAACGGCACCGGTGACGTCGAGGTAACCCGCGGCGGCAACGTCTACCGCATCACCTTCACCGACCAGATGGGCGACCGGGACGTGCCGCTCATCGACATCAGCGACCTCGGCCTCACCATGGAAACCGGCGGCGCGCCGGGCGACCTGCTGGTAATTGACAACAGCGCCGACAGCAACAACACCCAGGCGGTGCTCACCGAGACCTCCCTCACCGGTCTCGGCATGGGGGATCTGGGCGACGCCGGCACCACCTTCAACGAGATCCAGACCCTGCGGGTCGATGCCACCGGCGGCACCTTCAGCCTCGGCATCGACGGCACCGGTATCGCAAGCACAGCCCTCGACTGGAACATCTCGGCGGCTGACCTCGACCTGGTGCTCGAAGAGATGTATCTCGACTACCTGAACGGCCTGCTGCTCGCCGCCGATCCCGAGGCGACGCCGCTCACCGCCACCGACACCGCCGGCGGCCTGGTGGCGGTCTCCCAAGCCGACGACGTGTACGTCATCCGCTTCGTGGGACTGCTCTCCAACCTTGACGTGGCCCAGCTCACCGCCGCCTCGATCGATCTCGAGCGGCTGGTCGAATACACCACCGGCCAGTTCGACCCCATCGTCACGGCGGAAGCCGGCACCGTCGAGACCCACACCCGCCTCGACGGCATCACCGCCGAGGCTCGAAACGAGGTGCAGCGCCTCACCATCAGCGCCACCGGCGGCACCTTCACCATCGGTTTCCCGGACAGCGACCCGGCCAACGTCACCATAGCGCTTCCCTATAACGTCACCCGGGCCGCGCTGCAACTGGCGCTGGAAGCCCTGCCCGCCATCGTGCCCGGCGACGTGGTGCTGGCGGAGGTGGCGCCCGGCGTGTTCGACATCGAATTCACCGGCGAGCTCTCTTCCACCAACGTGGCCGAGATGGTGGTCAACACCACCGCTCTCACCGGCGGCACCGCAACGGTGGCCAACCAGCAGCATGGCCTCGACACCGGCCGCAACGACTTCCAGGTAATGACGGTCGGCGCCACCAGCGGCACCTACCACCTCGAACTCTACCTGCCGGCCATCCAGAAGACCCTGGTGACCGCAGCCCTGCCTTACGACGCCGATGCCGAGCAGGTGCGCCGGGCCCTGCAGCACGAGCTGGCCAGGAAACTCAACGGCCTCAACCCCGACGCCGACCTCTTCCGCACCCGGGAAGCCTTCAAGTCCGACTTCTCGGTGGCCCGTACCGGCAACACCTATCTCATCGGCTTCCAGGGCGTCACCCGCCAGCTTGACGGCGGCACCGGCGTCAGCCTCATCAAGGTGGTGGGCGACTCCGCCTTCACCGACTCGGGCGGCGCAAGCGTTGTGACCCGCATGGACGGCATCAACTACTACGGCTTCGAACAGGTCGACATCCGCTTCGGCTCCGGCACCGATGTGCTGAACGTGCAGGGCACCAGCGCCGGCAGCTTCAAGCTCGATCTCGACACCGTGCACGCGGCCACCAACATCACCCTGGGCGACGGCAACGACAGGATCTTCATCTCCTCCGACGCCGATCTCGACCACGACACCATCTTCACGACTGCGGGCCAGGCCGATGTCTTCGAGTTCCTCACCGGCGACCTCGACCGCATTTCCGGCAACCTCAACATCGACGTGGGCAGCGGCCGCCACCGGCTGCTCCTCTCCGACGAGGCGGCTTCCACCGGTGACGAAAACGTCACGATCAGCGACGTGGTCACCACCCCGACCGGTGCCGGCGGCTACGACAGCACCACCGCCGCCGAGATCCAGGTGAAGGGCCTCGCCTTCGGCGACATCACCTATGGCGCCAAGGGCGTGGCAACCAGCAACTTCTTCGACGGCATCGTCTACTGGTCCGGCTCCGGCGCCGACGTGATCGACATCGACGGCACCCATTACCGGCCGGGCGAGCGCACCACCACCATGCTGAACACCGGCATGGGCAACGACCAGGTGACCGTCGACCTCGACACCGGCGAAGACGGCTTCTTCGTGCTGAACACCATGGGCGGCGCCCAGTCGGTGGATCCGCACACGAGCTTCTTCCTCAGCGAGGGTTCGGTCGCCGGCGACGACGACTATGTGGACGCCACCGCCAGCACCCTGCCGCTCACCATCTTCGGCGGTATCGGCCAGGATGAAATCAACTCCGGCAGCGCGGCCGACCTCATCTTCGGCGACTTCGGCCGCGTCTGGTACTTCGACGCCACCACCGGCGAGATCGTCGCGGTGCACGGCTTCGGCGGCCGCGGCGACATCGTCGACAGCAGGATCGTCGACGCCAAGCTGATGTTCACCATCGACCGCACCCTCGGCGCCGACGACATCGTGCGCGGCGGCAATGGCGAGGACGTGATCATCGGCGGCGCGGGCTCCGACCGGCTGGACGGCGACCTGGCCCGCGACCTGATCTTCGGCGACAACGCCAGCCTCGACCGGCGGGGTATTTTCTACAAAGACTACACCGACCCACGCTTCCGGACCCTGAACGGCCCGGCGATCTACAGCGAGGATGCGGATGCGGGCACCGACGGCGAAACCATGGAGAACGCCATCCACCGGCTGATCCCCACGCTTACCGGCACCCCGGTCTGGCAGGACTGGGAAATCACCCTGATGGACCACTCCGGCGCCAATGAGTCCGACCAGCAGAACAAGTGGGGCAACGACTACATCGCCGGTGGCGAGAACAACGACAAAATCTTCGGCCAACTGGGCGACGACATCATCCAGGGCGACGGCTCCATCGATCTGATGAACGGCCAGACACCCTACGACGCCGGCGCCTGGCGCAACCCCGACGGTACCCTCGGGGTGAACCCCTCCTTCGAGGCGACCACCGACGGCGACGACTACATCGAGGGCAACGGCGGCGATGACATCATCTTCGGCGGCCTCGGCCAGGACGACATCGTCGGCGACAACTCCGACCTCTTCAGCCTGACCAGCGTCGATTCCCGGCGGCCGGCGGGCTCCGACCTCATCTTCGGCGGCGCCGGTATCGATATCATGCGCAACCACATGGGCGATGCCGCGGTGGCCACCGGCTCGAATCAGGCAATCCCGGCCGGCACCATCGTCACCGATCCCACCGGCCATGCCCGCGACGCCGACATGATCATGGGCGACAACGGCAATATCTACCGGCTGGTGAAGACAACAGGCACGAGCGGCAATCCGAAGCTCGATGCCACCACCTACCTGCAGTTCAACTACGACCAGACCACCAGCTACGAAAACCGCGGCACCCTGCGGATCATCCCGCGGGCCGCCGAGCTTCTGGACTACACGCCGGGCGGACTGGATTACGGCGATCCGCCGGTTAACGGCGTCGAGGACTTCGGCGCCGGCGACGAGATCCGCGGCGAGTCCGGCGACGACTTCATCTACGGCATGGCTGGCAACGACGTGCTGTTCGGCGACGGCCAGGACGACGACCTGATCGGCGGCTACGGCCACGACTGGATCTCCGGCGGCACCGGCCAGGACGGCGTCTTGGGCGACGACGGCCGGATCTACACGAGCCGCAACAACGGCGCAACAGGACTCAACGGCGAGCCGCTCAACAACATCGCAGAGCTGCTCACCAGTGACCCGAGCTCGCGCTACGCCAACGGCAATGTGCTCGACGAGTTCATCAAGACGCCGGGCAACATCCAGCAGGCGGTGATCAACAAGAGCGGCGAGCTCAAGAAGACGGTGAACATCACACCGTTCAGCTTCGACCCGCTCTGGGCCGGCATGGACGACGAGTTCCAGGGCCTGGGAGGAAGCACACCGAACGCCGACGACATCATCTTCGGCGGTCTCGGCACCGACTTTCTGCACGGCGGCTCCGGCGACGACGCCATCTCCGGCGCCGAGGCCCTGGATCATGCCTACGTGCCGGTCTATGACTCGAGCGGCAACCCCATCGGCGTCCGGGATCTCGGCTACGCCGTGGCAGGCCTCGGCAACACCAACCCGGGCAACGTGCTGGCCTACAACCCGGTGGATATCGGGAGCAAGTTCCGGGCCGGCGAGTTCGCGCTCTACAACGAGTACGACCCGCGCCACACGATCCTGCTCAATGACAACGGCACCCTGTGGGATCCGGCGACCCAGGCCAAACCGTCGAAGCAATTCCTCCTCAACTTCAACGAAGACGAAGGCGTGCTGCGACCCGCCGGCACGGTGCCCAAGGCCACCGGCCAACAGACCGAGTTCTACGGCGAGGTCCGTGACGACGGCAACGACGTCATCTTCGGCGACCTGGGCAACGACTGGCTGGTGGGCGGCACCGGCCGCGACAACCTCTACGGCGGCTGGGGCAACGATCTGCTGAACGCCGACGACGACCACACCACCAATGGCGACCTGAACGACATGCCCGACACCCATCCGACCTACGAAGACCGGGCTTATGGTGGCGCCGGCCGCGACGTGCTGATCGGCAACACCGGCGGCGACCGGCTGATCGACTGGGTGGGCGAATACAACTCCTACCTGGTGCCCTACGCGCCTTTCGGCCAGGCCTCGGTGAGCCGCACCATGCAGCCGTTCCTGCGCGAGTTCCTCTACGCACTCTCCGCCGGCGACGGCGCCGACCCGACCCGCTCCGCCGACACCGGCGCCGATGCGGCCCGCAACGGCGAGCCGGAAGCCGAGCTTGGCGTGGTGATCCAGAAAGACGTGGCCTGGCAGGACCAGACCGGCGCCCCCGCCGACCCGCAGGCAGGCAACATCCCGGGCGGCCCCCGCGACGTGCTGCGAAGCGCCAGCTTCAATGTCGGTGGCACGCCCGAGAGCTCGGCCTTCTTTGCCGACAGCGGCATCTTCGAAGTGAAGAACGGCGCCCTGGCGGTCTCCGCCGCCTCCCTGGGCGGCGATGCGGCGGCGGTCTTCCATGTGGGCGAGACCCTGCCCTCCTACTTCGAGCTCCTGGCCAGCGTCAAGACCGAGAAGCCCACCGCTGGCTGGAAGGCCAACGCCTACATCATCTTCGATTACCAGAGCCCGGAGGATTTCAAGTACGCCGGCATCAACATCTCCACCAACCAGATCGAGATGGGCTACCGTGACGCCTCCGGCTGGCACATGCTGGAAAAAACGCCGAGCCGCCTGAAGCCGGGCACCTACTACAACCTGATGCTGGCCGTTAACGGCACCACCGCCACCCTGGTGGTGAACGGCGCCCAGTACTTCAGCCACACCTTCGCGCCGCGCCTCATCGACGGCTACGAGTTCGGCCTCAACACCGGCATGGTGGGGCTTGGCAGCGACAACGCCCGCGGCACCTTCGACAATGTCATCGCCCAGAAGCTGCCGCCGGAGCAGACCTTCCGCATCGTCGATGGTTTCGGCGGCGGCACCAGTTCCATCGCCCAGCCGGTAAGTGGCGGCTGGATCATGACCGGTGGCGTCATCGAGGCCCGGCCTGGTGGGGGCACCGCCCTTGCCACCCTGCCCGTCGACGTGTCGCCCTCCTCCTACCTCGAACAGTCGGCCACGGTCACCGTCCGCGGCCTGGCAGGCTTTGTGTTCGACTACTACAGCACCGACGACTTCAAGTTCGCCGGCCTCAATCCGGACAACAGCACCGTGGTGATCGGCCACTACAAGAACGGCCAATGGACCACGGACACCGCGGTGAGCAAAACCGTCCGGGCCGGCAAGAGCTATGACCTGGGCATCGCCCTCACTGGCACCAAGGTGAGCGTCAAACTTAACGGCTCACTGGTGGCAAGCCACACCTACAACGGTCTGCTGAACGATGGCGACCTCGGTCTTTTCGCCAAGGGCGGCACCAGTTCTTTCGACAACCTGACGGTATGGGGCGACGACCAGAACTTCGAGATCTTCGGCCATAGCGCCGCCGAGGCGGAAGCCCTGGGTTTCGATCTCAACAGCATAGCCGGCCTCCTCAACCCGACCTTCGCCATCACCTGGGTGATTGACGACGAGGAGAACCTTTGATTGCAGACCGGGGGGAGATGGCAGAAATGCCATCTCCCCCCACCCCTGCCGCCGGTTTCCCGGGGGGCGAAGCCGGCCGATGGATTTCCTTTTTTTCTTTTGACGCTCGCGCTGTTGACGAACAACGTATTCCGTAATATGTAAATATGTCAGGGGGCAATGCAACGTTGCCGCTTTCCCGGCAATCCAATCGGCCAACCATGGTGGACCCGCAAGAAGTCCATCGTACCGCTAAAGATGGTTATGCAAAGATTTTGATGGACAATGAGGTAGTGGTATCGAGGGAGCAAAGGCATACATCAAGATATGTCGAGCACCCGGGATCCCGCGACGACGCAGGAGATCGGAGTTTTTTACAACGCCAACAACCATACGAGAGAGGAGAAGTTGATGACCAAGGAGAAAAGTGAATCCGTGGACAAGGCAACCGGTGCCGTTCCCAAGGTGAAATGGAACGACGGGCAGATGAAGACGAGCTACGCCAACGTCTGCAATGTCACCAGCACCCGGGAAGAGATGACCCTCTTCTTCGGCACCAACCAGACCTGGCACGCCGGGCAGGACGAGGTGACGGTGGAGCTGAGCGACCGGGTGATCATGAACCCGTATGCCGCCAAGCGCCTGGCCCTTCTGCTCGGCAAGGTGGTGGGCGAATACGAGCGGCGCTACGGAGTGCTCGACCTCAACCTGGGCGCCGTTGCTCCCGCCGCACCAGCAACCACTGACAAGAGCGCCAACTGAGAGGATCTCCTCTTGTTTGCCCGCCTGAACGACCAGGGAAAAAGCGGCACAGCCGGTTGGCGGTGCCGCTTTTTTTGTCTCCACTCCCCCGCACCAATGACCAGCCATGGCTAATACTCCCACCGGAAGCGGCTCCCGGGCCGCTCGAAGCGGCCTCATCACCTATCTCGAGCCGGCCCTCTGGCGCCAGTTGAGCGAGGCGGCCAGCGAAAACGAATTCTGTTTTGCCTGGCTGCAGCTCCAGTGCCGGATGATCGAGGACACCGTCTGCGGCGTCGTCCACCTCAAGAACGAAGAAAGCGCCGCCCTTGCCCCGGCCGGCTTCTGGCCACCGGGCCAGCAGAGTTACCGCCACCTCTCCGGCGTCATCGAACAGGCCCTGCGGGAAGAAAAGGGCGTGGTGCTGCGCAGCGATTCCGGCGCCGAGGCCGACCTCCCACCGGAGGAACTCCGGTTCCATCTCGCCTTTCCGGTGCGTTACAAAGAGACGGCCTACGGCGTCGCCGCCCTCGAAATCGAGGGCCGGCCGCCGGCCCAGCTGCAATCCGCCATGCGCCAGTTGCAGTGGGGCATCGCCTGGCTCGAGAAATGGGTGCTGCAGAGCCGTGCCGCCGGCGAAGACATGGTGCGCAAACGGTTGAGCACCGCGCTTGAAATCACCGGGCTCTGCCTCGGGGAAAAACGTTTCAAGGCGGCGGCCACCGCCTGCTGCACCGAACTTGCCACCCGCCTGGGTTGCGACCGGGTGGCCATCGGCTTTTTGGTCAAAGGCACCACCCGCATCCAGGCCCTCTCCCACTCGGCCCAATTCGAAAAGCAGATGAACCTGGTGCGGGCCATTGCCGCCGCCATGGACGAGGCCATCGATCAGGCCTGCCTGCTCCGTCACCCGGCCCCGGAATCCGGCGCGCCCACCATCCTGCGGGCCCACGAAGAACTGGCCCAGCGCCACAACAGCCGCGCCATCCTCACCATCCCCTTTCTCGACCGGGATGGCCACGGTTACGGCGGGCTCACCCTGGAGCGCAACACCGGCGGCGAATCCGGCTGGGACCGCGAGACCGTGGCTCTCTGCGATGCGCTGGCCGCTTTTATCGGCCCCATTCTGCTCGATAAAAAGCAAAACGACCGGCCGCTGGCCGGCAAGATCGTCGACAGCGGCCGGGAACAGTTCGGCCGGCTGGTGGGCAGCGGGCACCTCACCTACAAGCTGGCAGCCGCCGGCCTCCTGCTCCTTTCCCTGTTCTTCGCCGTGGCCAGGGGCGATTACCGGGTGACCGCCCACACCGCCCTGGAGGGGTCGGTGCAGCGGGCCATCACCGCGCCCTTCGACGGCTATCTGGAGACCGCCGAGGTGCGGGCCGGCGACGTGGTTGAACAGGGCGCCCTGCTCGCCCGCCTGAACGATCGCGACCTGGTGCTCGAACGCTCCAAATGGGTGAGCCAGCAGGCCCAGCACCAGCTCGAGTACCGCCAGGCCATGGGCAAGGGAGACACCGCCCAGGCCAGCATCCTGCTCGAACAGGTGCGGCAGGCGGAAAGCCAGCTCCAGCTCCTCGACGAGCAGCTTGCCCGCACCGTGATCGCGGCGCCTTTTGCCGGCCTGGTGGTGTCCGGCGACCTCAGCCAGAATCTGGGGGCTCCCCTGGAAAAGGGCCAGGTGCTCTTCGAGTTGGCGCCCCTCGACTCCTACCGGGTCATGCTCGAGGTGAACGAAACCGAAATCAGCGCCGTCAAACCCGGCCAGACGGGTGAGCTCGTCCTGAGCGCCATGCCGGCGGAACCGCTCTCCTTCACGGTGAAAACCGTCACCCCGGTATCGGTGGCCGCGGAGGGCCGCTCCTTTTTCAGGGTCGAGGCAAGCCTCGCCGCCAGCTCTGACCGGCTGCGGCCCGGCATGGAGGGCTACGGCAAGATCCTGGTCGACCGGCGGCGGCTCCTGTGGATCTGGTCCCACGACCTGGTCACCTGGCTGCGCCTCAAGGCCTGGGAATGGCTGCCGTAGGAGCCCGAGGCCATGGAAAAACCCCTGTTCAGCCCCTCGTGGTACCGCATCGCCCGGCTCAAGCCGCGGCTCCGCGCACACAGCGAGATCCACCGCCACGCCTACCGCGGCGAGCAGTGGTACGTGCTGCAGGACCACATGAGCGGCCGTTTCTATCGCTTCACGCCCATCGCCTACCAGATCATTGGTCTCATGGACGGCCGGCGCACGGTGCAGGAGCTCTGGGAGCACGCCCAGGAAAAATTCGGCGACGACGCCCCCACCCAGGACGACATGATCCGCCTCTTCCGCCAGCTGCACCTGGCCGACGTCCTGCTCTGCGACGTGCCCCCCGACACCCGGGAGCTGCTGCGCCGCGGCAGGACGGCGGAGCAGGCCCGCTGGAAGGCCAACCTCCGGAGCCCGCTCTTTCTGCGTTTCGCTCTCTTCGACCCGGAAAGGTTCCTCAGCCGCACCCTCTTTCTGCTGAAACCGTTCTATGGCTTCTTCGGCCTGCTGCTCTGGCTGCTGGTGGTCGGCAGCGGTGCCGTGCTGGCCGGCCGCCACTGGCAGGAGCTCACCCACAACATCGCCGACCGGGTGCTGGCCGCCGGAAATCTTCTGGTGCTCTGGTTCGTCTATCCCTGCGTCAAAGCGGTCCACGAGTTCAGCCACGGCTACGCGGTGAAACGCTGGGGCGGCGAGGTGCACGAGATGGGCGTCATGCTCCTGGTGCTCATGCCGCTGCCCTACGTCGACGCCTCCACCGCCTCTGCCTTCCGCGAAAAGCGGCGCCGGGTGCTGGTGGGCGGCGCCGGCATCATGGCGGAGCTCCTCCTCGCCTCCATGGCGCTCTTCGCCTGGATCTCCCTGGAACCGGGCCTGGCCCGCACCGTGGCCTACAACGTCGTGCTCATCGGCTCGGTCTCCACCCTGCTCTTCAACGCCAACCCGCTTCTCCGCTATGATGGCTACTACATGCTGGCGGACCTGGTGGACATCCCCAACCTGGCCCAGCGCAGCCTCAACTATCTCCAGTACCTGGTCAAGCACTACGTGTTCCGGGCCCGGGATGCGGAACGGCCCTATCTGGCTCCAGGGGAACGCAAATGGCTGGGCACGTACGCCGTGGCCGCTTTTGTCTACCGGCTCTTCATCTACGCCGCCATCATCCTGTTCATCGCCGGTAAATTCTTCACCATCGGCGTGGCGCTCGCCATCTGGGCGGGCGTCACCATGTTCCTGGTTCCCCTCGGCAAAGGAGTGAAATACGTCATGCACAGCAAGAGCCTGCGGGACAACCGGCTGCGCGCCCTGGTGGTCTCCGGCGGCGGCCTGGGACTCCTCGCCCTTCTCCTCTTCGCCCTGCCCTTCCCGCTCTGGACCAACGCCGAGGGCGTGGTCTGGGCCCCGGAGGATTCCCTGGTACGGGCCGGGGCCGGCGGCTTCGTGCAACGCCTGACCGTGGAGCCCTTCCAGTTCGTGCGCCGTGGCGAGGTACTGGCGGAAACCACGGACCAGGAACTGCAGACAAGTCTTGCCATGCTCCGCAGCCGGCTGCGGGAATACGAGCTGCGCTACGGCGCCGCCCTGGTCCGCGACCCTGTGCAGGCCGCCACCATCCAGGAAGAGATCGGTCATATCCGCTCAGCGCTCGCCCGCACCGAGGAGGAGGTTCGCAATCTCACGGTGCGCAGCCCCAAAGACGGCCTCTTCGTGCTGCCGGACGCCGCCGACCTACCGGGCCGCCACCTGCGCCGGGGGCAGCTGATAGGCTACATCCTGGAACGGGAAACTCCGGTGGTGCGGGTGGTGATCCCCCAGGCCCGGATCGATCTCATCCGCGGCCGCACCACCGGGGTGCAGCTGCGCTTTGCCGAGCGTCTCCAGGAAAAGATTGCCGCCAGCATCCGCCGGGAAGTGCCCGGCGGCCTCGAACAGCTGCCAAGCCCCACTCTGTCCACTGTCGGCGGCGGCCGCATCGCCCTCGACCCGAGCGACGGCCAGCAGTTGAAGACCTTTGAGAAGATGTTCCAGTTCGATCTCGAGCCCCAGGGCATGCCCGGCACAATCTTCCTGGGAAGCCGGGTCTACGCCAAGTTCGAGCACGGCAGCGAACCCCTGGCCTTCCAGTGGTACCGGTCCCTGCGCCAGCTTTTCCTGAAACGATTCAACGCCTGAGAAAAGGACTGGGATGCCGCAAGACGCCGAGACATTCAGACTGCCAGGCACCGGCAGCGCTCTGCTGCCGAGCCGGATCGCCAGCGGTTTCTACCCGGAGCGCCAGGATCGGCGGCCATCGGCCCTCAGCCGATTTCTCTCAACCCTGCAGCACAAAACCACAAGCCCGCTGCGCCTGCGGCCCGCCGGTTTTGCCTCCATCGTGCCGGTGGTCGAGGGGTACCGCGAAGAATTCATCGGCATGAGCCCGGACGCCCTGGCCGCCGCCACCTCCGACTGCCGCTCACTTCTCCGGCGGCACGGCCTGGTACGCGACAGCGTGGCCCGCACCTTCGCCCTGGTCCGCGAAGCGAGCCGCCGCGCCCTCTCCATGCCCCATTACGACGTGCAGCTCATCGGTGGCTGGATCATGCTGCAGGGCATGGTGGCGGAAATGGAAACCGGCGAGGGCAAGACCCTCTCCGCCACCCTGCCCGCCTGCACCGCGGCGCTCGCCGGCATCCCGGTGCATATCGTGACGGTGAACGATTACCTGGCCCGCCGCGACGCCGAGTGGATGGGGCCGCTCTACGAAGAACTGGGACTCTCCGTGGGGATCATCGCCCAGGGCATGAGCCCCGAGATGCGGCGGGCCGCCTATGGCTGCGACATCACCTACTGCACCAACAAGGAACTGGTTTTCGACTATCTCAAGGACCGGCTGCTCCTCGGCCGCGCGCCAAACGAGATGCAAATGCGCCTCGACCGGTTGCAGAACGACGGCCAGGCCGAACGCCTCTGCCTGCGGGGGCTCCCCTTTGCCATCGTCGACGAGGCGGATTCCGTGCTCATCGACGAGGCGCGCACGCCGCTCATCATCTCCGGCGCCGGCAGCAACGCCTTCGAGGCCCGCATCTACCAGCAGGCCAGCGAACTGGCCGCCGAACTCGAGGAAGAACGGGATTTCAGCATCGACCGCGCCAAACGCGCCGTCGAACTGACCGAGACCGGCGACGGGCGGCTGGCGGAGCTGAGCAGTGGGCAGGGCGCCTTCTGGACCGGCCGCCACCGGCGGCGGGAGATCATCCGCCAGGCCCTGCACGCCTGGCATCTCTTCGAAAAGGACCGCGACTATCTCATCCGGGACGGCAAAATCGAGATCATCGACGAGTTCACCGGCCGCACCATGGCCGACCGCTCCTGGGAGCGCGGCCTCCACCAGTTGATCGAAGCCAAGGAGGGGCTCGAGGTCACCAGCCAGCGCGACACCCTGGCCCGCATCAGCTACCAGCGTTTCTTCCGGCGCTACCGGCTGCTGGCCGGCATGACCGGCACCGCCCGCGAGGTGGCTGACGAACTGTGGTCGGTCTACCGCCTGCCCGTGGTGCGGGTGCCGCCCAACCGGCCGGTGTGCCGCACCAACCTGCCGTCCCGGCTCTTTGCCGACTCAGAGAGCAAGTGGCGGGCGGTGCTCGAACGGATCCGGGAAATCCACCAGAGCGGCCGGCCGCTGCTGATCGGCACCCGCTCCGTTGCCACCTCGGAACATCTGAGCGAACTGCTCCGAGGCGAAGGACTCGAGCACCGGGTGCTGAACGCCCGCCAGGACGAGGAAGAAGCCGAAGTCATCGCCGCCGCCGGCCAGCAGGGCCGGATCACGGTGGCCACCAACATGGCGGGCCGCGGCACCGACATCCACCTGGGGCCGGGAGTCCGCCATCTGGGCGGCCTGCACGTGCTGGCCACCGAGCGCCACACCGCCCGCCGCATCGACCGCCAGCTCTTCGGGCGCTGCGGCAGACAAGGGGATCCGGGCAGCTGCGAGCTGCTGGCCGCCCTGGATGACGAGATCTTCAAGGCCCACCTGGGCCCCGCAGGCCGGGGGCTTCTTCAGAAAATCCTGTTGAGCCGGCTGCCGGGCACGGCCTGGCTGGCCGACCGCCTCGCCACCCTGGTTCAGGTTCTGGTGGAACGCCGGGAGTTCCATGCCCGTCACGACCTCCTGCAGTTCGACGAATCCCTCGAGGACGTGCTCGCCTTTTCCGGCTCCGGCGAGTGAGCCTTTCCCGGGGCAGCAGCTTCTCGTTCCGGCAGTTGGTCCGGAACGCCGCTTGATGGGCTTCCCCAAAGTTTATCGGACCGCAGAAGCTGGCGAAGCAGGCAAGCGAACCCGCGAGACTCCGGGAAGGAGTGATGTCGAGGGCGCAAAGCCTGTCGAGCGTTTGACAACCCGCCACGACACGGGAGACCGGACGTTTCGCGACGCCATTACTCTTTGGTTCGGCTGCTGCGTCTACCACTTGTAAAATCCAAAATATTCCCGTATCGTACTCTATACTTACCTTTCCCAACCAGAGGCGACCGCTTGGCAAACCGCCAGGCAGCACGATCTCAATCCAGCCAGGGAGATTCACGATGACCCGTTCCGTCGTCCGCATTCTTCTTCCCGCTCTGCTCTTCGCCTTCACCCTGCCTGTGCCGGCCGGGGCGGAACAGTTCGAGGCCGTCTCTCGACCGAGCAGCGACATCACCCTGGCCTTTGTGCGGCCGGGCCGGGTAACCGAAATTCTCGGCAAAGAAGGCGACCTGGTCGCCAAGGGCACCGTCATTGCCCGCCAGGAAGACGAGGCCGAACGGATCCAGCTCGAGATGCTGGCCGTACAGGCCGGCGACGAGACGAAAATCAGGTTGAGCGAAGCCGAACTCGAGCAGAAAAAAAAGGACCTGGCACGTCTCGAAAAGGCGCAGCGGGACAACGCCGCCACCGCCTGGGAGGCCGAGCATGCCCTCCTCGACATGGTGCGGGCCGAACTCGAACTGCGCAAGGCCCGCCTCGACCATGAGCAGGACCGCAGGAAACACCGGGAAGCAGCCATCCAGCTGCAGCGCATGCAGGTAGTGGCGCCGCTTGCCGGCCGGCTCGAGGAGATAACCATCGAAAAAGGCGAATCCGTCCAGGCCCACGATCCCGTGATCCGCCTGGTGCAGACCGACCCGCTGTTGGTCGATGTGCCGGTGCCGGTGACCGTAGCCGGCCGGTTGCAGGCCGGCCAGCCGGCCTGGGTCAATTTCCCGCCCCTGGAGGGCAGCAATGAGCCCACCCGCCTGCAGGGCGAAATCGCCCATATCGCCACGGTGGCGGAAGCGGCCAGCAACACCCTGCGGGTCCGGGTCAACGTGGGCAACGAGGCCAGACGCCCGGCCGGCGAACGGATCACCGTTTCCTTTGACGCGGCCGGCAACTGACGGCAAGGCCACCCCCTGCCCCGCCGAAGACTCGCCCAGCCTGACAGTGAACCCTTTCGGAATGCCATGACATCCGCGGAGCCGACACCATGACGACCCGACGCGCCCTCTCCACCCTCTCCTTTCGGCTCGCCGCCACCCTGCTGCTGGCCGGCAACTGTCTCCCGGCAACGGTTGCCGCCGAAGAGGACAGGAGCATGCCGCGCCTCGTCCTGAAGGAGCTCTTCGGCGCCGAGGCCGGCCAGGAGCTCGCCCTGCCCATCGAGGCCGACCGCCTGCAGGTCTCGGCGGAAACCGCCGCCGCAAGCCGCGAAGTCGCACTGCAGCTCACGCTTCAGGAAGCAGCCCGCCAGACAGTGCTTCACAACCGGGACATCCAGCGCTCATCCTACGATCCGGCCCGGGCCCTCGAGGACCTCACCGCGGCCCGCTCGGTATACGACAGCACCCTTTTCCAGTCGGCCAACCTCAGCCACACCGACCGCCCCATCGAGAGCATCCTCGACAACGGCGACGCCGACCGTTCGGAGCTGCTGGAGGACCGCTGGGATTTCCAGGCCGGCGTCAAGAAGTTGCTGCCCACCGGCTCGACGGTGTCGGTCTTCATGGAAACGGGCCACCTCGACAGCAGCAGTGAACTGGTCATCCCCAACCCTCAGTACACCTCGCGGCTCACCGCCCAACTGCGCCAGGCCCTGCTCAAGGAAATCGGCGACCGTTCGAACCGTGCCAAGATCAAGCTGGCCGACCTCTTCGTCGACCGCAGCAACGAGGAATTCCGCCAGAATCTTGCCGACATTCTGGAATCCCTGGCCAAAACCTACTGGCAGCTTTCCTACGACCTGGGCTACGAGGAGATCCGCCGCCAGGCCCTGGCCATGGCCGAAGACGTGCACCGGCGCGAATCGGCCCGCATGCAGCAGGGACTTGCCAACCCCGCCGACGTCGACCGGGCTCTCGCCAAGGTGCAGTCGCGGCGCATCGATCTCAACCAGGCGAGCCACCAGGCAACCGCCACCGCCAGGCAGCTCCTCCTGCTCATGGGCCTGCCCGACGCCGGCCCGGCTGATTCCGCCGGGATCAGGCCGAGCGAAGAACCGCTCTCCTCGCCCCTCTTCCTCGATCCGGCGGAAACCCTGGAAATGGCCCTGCGCAACCGACCGGAGCTCATCCTCGCCCACAACGAGGTGGAGGCCGCCACGGTCCGCAAGAACCTGGCCCGCCACCGGCTCCTGCCGCGGCTCGACGCCAAGGCAAGTTATACCCTGAACAGCCTCGGCCAGAGCTTCGAACGAGCCCTGGACGATACCTATGTAAGCGACGACGCGAGCTGGCTGGTGGGCATCGAATTCGAGTACCCGCTCGGCAACCGCAAGGCGGCCAGCGAATACCGCAAGGCGATCTACGAAGAGAAGCAGGCCGCCATCGAGGTGGACAAGGTCCGCGACCTGATCGGTCTCGAGATCAACCTGGCCCTGGCCGACCTCGACCGCATCGCCAGGGAAATCGAGATCTCCACTTCCGTGCAGGAGACCCTTGGTCAGGTGGTGGACCGTACCCGAACCCGTTTCGAACTTGGCCAGATGACCAGCGAGGAGCTCCTGCAGTTCGAAGACCTCCTGACCGACGCCCGCACCGACCGGTTGAAGACGGTGATCAACTACAACCTGAAGCTCCTGGCCCTGCGCAAGGCCCAAGGCACCCTGCTCGACGAGTTCGGCATCACCCTCGCCGAAAACAGCGGACCGGTCGCCGCCGCTGCCGCCGGTGGCGGCCATGCACCGGCCGGTGAGACATTGGGCGAGAAATTGCCGGAGACGCCGCAAAATCTCTGAGGAGCCCTGCCATGAGCCTCATCAAATGGCGTGATTCCTTTGCCACCGGGGTCGAGCGGTTCGACAGCGACCACCGGCGCATCGTCGAGATGATCGCCGAGCTCTACACCGGCATAACAGGTGGAGCCGACAAGAAAAAAATAGAACGAACGATCACCGAGCTCATTTCCTACACCAAGTACCATTTCACCAACGAAGAAGAACACATGCGGCTGCACGACTTTCCAAAGCGAGCGGAGCACCGCATCGAGCACGAAGACTTCAAGCTGAAACTGGCCGAGATGCAGAAGAAACTCGAGCAGGGTGACAGGGAGGTGCCCCGCCAGCTCTACACCCTGCTGCGCGACTGGTTCTCCCACCACATCATGGAAGTCGACCGCCAGTACGGCTCCTTTTTCCTGGAGAAGGGTGTTCGTTGAAAAAACCGCGCAGCCCGGCAAGCCCCCGCCCCCCCATGAAATCAGCCAGAACGGCTTACCGCCGTTTCCTGATGAGATAGATACCGTCGCGGATGGTGAGAAAGAGCTTCTCGGCCCGCTGGTCGGTCCTCACTGTCTCGTTGAAACGGGCGATGGCCCGGGAGTCGTCGTCGCCGGGTGCGAACACCCGGCCGTACCACAGGACGTTGTCGGCCAGGATCAGGCCGCCGGGCCGCAGGATGCGCATGGCTTCCCGGTAGTAGTTGCCGTAGTTCCCCTTGTCGGCGTCGATGAAAACGAGATCGGTCTCTTCGTCCGGCAACGTTTCGAGAACCTCGAGCGCCTCGCCCCGGTGCAGGGTGATTTTGTTGCCGGCCGGGCTGCGGTCGAAAAATCCCCGGGCGATGGCCGCGTGCTCCGGATCGTGGTCGATGGTGAGCAGCCTGCCCTCCGGCGGCAGCACTTCCGCCATGGCGAGGGCCGAATAGCCGGTAAAGGTGCCGATCTCGACCACGTCGCGGGCTCCGGAGAGCTGCACCACCAGCTGCAGAAAACGGCCCTCGACCCGGCCGGTGAGCATGCCGGGATA
>JBFHWX010000062.1:0-17260 GCA_041599275.1 Desulfobulbales bacterium
GCGTCACCTCGTGCTCGCGGAGGATGGCCAGCAGGTCGTCGAAATGCTCTACGAGCATTTCGACGACCTGCTCGCGGAGGATGGCCAGCAGGTCGTCGAAATGCTCGTAGAGCGGGTTTTCCCGGTTGTTGTGGGTCATCCACTCGATGGTGAAGGAGCCGCCGCGGCTCACCACCCCCATGAGCCGGGGCTGGTGGTTGATGCGCTCCAGGGTGTTTTTCGTGATGCCGCAGTGGATGGTCATGAAATCGACGCCGTCCGCGGCCTGCTTCTCGATGGTCTTGAAGATGTGGTCGACGGAGACGTCGACGATCCTCTTGTTGTCTCTCTCAACGGTTTCCGCCACCGCCTGGTAGATGGGTACGGTACCGAGCGGCACCGGGCAGTTGGCCAGAATCCCCTGGCGGATGGCGTCGAGGTCGCCGCCCATGGAGAGGTCCATCACCGTGTCGGCCCCGGCCTTCACCGCCACGCAGAGCTTCTGCAGCTCGCTGTCGAGCTCCGGCAGATCCTTGGAGGAGCCGATATTGGCGTTGATCTTGGTGGAGACGCCCTTGCCGATGGCGATGACCTTGTCGAAATTGTGGTTCTTGTTCTTGGTGATGGCGATCACCCCGCGGGCCACGCCGTCGATCAGGACTTCCGGCGCGATGTTCTCCTGGCGGGCGCAGGCTTCGAACAGGGGAGTGAGGGTGCCTTTGAGTGCGTCTTCGCGAATGGTCATGCAGGTACTCCAGTGGGCCTGGTCCGGAAAAGCGGAAGGGGCCTGTTGTGGTTTGTGGGAGGGCCCGGCCGTAAAACCGGCGCCGTCGACGGAAGAGCATCGAGATGCGGGGAAAGATCCCGTCATATCGACAGAAGTACAGAAACCTCGGAGAATAACAGTGTCCCCTGTTTGCGTCAATGCAAAACCGTAGGGATGGCTGTTGGCATGGCCGGCTGGCGGTCGGTCCATGCAGGGCCATTGCTTTTTTTGCCGACTTGGGGAAGATTGCAGGGGGAACCTGCCGGGGACGCGATTGGCGCGCCGCCTGGAAGCGGTGTTCTCTCCATGAGAAAAGCGCAGGCGGGAATCATGACGAAAAAATGGCGAAAATTTGGCGTGCTTCTGCTGGCCGGCCTGCTGCTGCACGGCTGTAGCGGCGAGGGGCCGGCTGCGGTGCAGACCGTGCCCCAGGAAGGCGGCGGCGTTTATGTCGGCACCCTGCAGGGTGGCAAGTTTCACGGCCGCGGCACCCTGACCGGGGCCGACGGCAGCAGTTACGACGGCGAGTTCGTGGACGGTATGCAGCAGGGCCAGGGCATTCTCACTTTGCCCGATGGCTCGGTCTATACCGGTGAGTTCAGTGGCGGCCTGGTGAACGGCCGCGGCACCATCGTCGGCCCCGACGGCAGCCGTTATGAAGGCCAGTGGCAGGACGGCAAGATGCACGGCCAGGGCACCTTCACCCATGCCGACGGCCGGGTGAAGAGCGGCGAGTTCCGGTACGGCAAGTACACCGGCGAGGACGAAGGGCAGGCGCTGGAAGAGAAAAAGGAAAGCCCGTGAAGCGCCGGGGAGGCTTTCTGCTCCTGCTGGTGTTCGCCGCGCCGCTGCTCCACGGCTGCCTGTTGACCAAGGCCGTCACCGTTCCCATGCGGGTGGGTGGCGCCGTGCTCTCGGTGGTGCCCGTGGTCGGCAACGCGGCGGATGCCACCATCGACACGGCGGCAGATGCCGTGGACCAGATCCCGCTGTAGTGTCTCGAAACGGTACATTTCTTGAAACCATGGGGCGATCCCGCCCGAGGAGGAGGAAAAATCGTGCTCGAAACCAATATCAAGAAACACGTTCCCCTGCCCAAGGAAACCCCGGCCGTTTATTGCGGCAACTGCGGCGCGGTCGCTCTTGATCCCCGCAACATCTGCAACCCGGCGGGCCGGCTGCTCAAGGTCGACTGGTGCGGCAGCAAGGACCTGCCACCGCCCAGATTCTGCAAGAACCGGGTGAACAACGAGCGCTACAGTTGCAAAAACTGCGGCAAGGCGGCGGTGAACGCCGCCCTGCTCTGCGAGCCTGAAAAGATGCCGATGCCCGGGGACGCGCCATGAATGCCAAGCTCGCCGCCAGCCTCGTGCTGGCGGGACTCGTGGTGCTGGTCACCCTGCAGAACGTGGCCACCGTCGAGATCACCTTTCTCTTCTGGTCCACCTCCATGCCCCGCGCCCTGCTCATGTTTCTGCTGCTGGGCGCCGGCATCGTCATCGGCTGGCTGCTCTGCGGCTTTCTGCGGCACCGGGCCGGGCGGGATCCGGAGTCCGGCGACGACCAGGGCAACGACCCGGTCTGAGCCCGTATCCCCGGGGCCGGCCGGCTTCAACTTTTCACATCTGGAACGCGGCCCTTCACCGGCAGCCTGATGATGAAGGTGGTGCCTTCCTGTTCCCTGCTTTCCACCGCGATCATGCCCTTGTGGCTCTGCACCGTCTTCAGGGCGAAGGTGAGGCCGAGTCCCGGGCCGTATGTCTTGGAGGTGAAAAAGGGATCGAAGATATTCTTGAGCTTCTCCCGGGCGATGCCTCTGCCGGTGTCGGCGACGCGGATCTCGAAGAAGCCGTCTTCCACCGAGGTGCTCACGGTGAGACGACGCCGCTCCTGGTCCATCGCCTCCAGGGCGTTCTCGACGATGTTGCCGAGGGCGGTTTCCAGGTTCTCCCGGTCGGCGGGCAGCTGGGGCGGCGTTGCCATGAATTGGGTGACGAGCTCCACGGAATGCGCTTGCAGGGCCGGGGCCAACCGATCGAGCACCGCCCGGATCAGCGAGTTGCCCTCCGTCGCCTCGAAGTAGGAGAAGGTGGCGCCCTTCAGGGCAATGAGCTGGTGCACCATCTTTTCGAGGACTTCGACGTTCTGCAGGATGATGTCGAGATATTTTCTGTTCCGGTCGTCCTCGGGCAGATTGTTTCTTACTCTTCGGGCAAGGCCGCCGATGGTGGTGAGCGGGTTGCGCACCTCGTGGGAGACTTCATCCACCAGGTGGTCGAGGGCATCGTGTTTTTCCCGCTCCGCCAGTCTGCGGTTTTCCTCCCGCTGGGCGAGGATGGAGCGGATGCGGGCCGCCACCTCCTTGTAGTCGAAGGGTTTGGTGATATAGCCGTCGGCCCCGAAGTCGAGTCCCTGCACCTTGTCGCCCACCTCGCTGCGGGCGGTGAGCATGAGCACCGAGATCTGCTTGGTCTCTTCGTCCTCTTTCAGGAGCCGGCAGACCTCGAATCCGTCTCTCTTCGGCATCATGACGTCGAGCAGCACAAGATCCGGCCAGAAGTCCCGCACCTTCGCAAGGGCCGTCTCGCCGTCATGGGCCTCGTCGGTTTCGTAGCCCTCGGACCGCAGCCGTTTGCGCAGCAGATCGACGGTGTCGGCGTTGTCGTCGACGATGAGGATTTTCGCGCTTTTTCCCATGTTTTTTCAGAAATTCGGTTTGGCGGTGCAGGGATCAGGCCAGGAATTCCCTGATCTGCCCCGGCAGTTCCCGGACGTTGATCGGTTTGGTGATATAGCCGTCACAGCCGGCGGCCAGGGCCTTTTCCCGATCGCCCTTCATGGCGTGGGCGGTGATGGCGATGACCGGCATGTTCCGATAATTTTCCTGGGCTTTCAAGTGGCGGGCCACCTCGAAACCGTCCATCTCCGGCAGCGACAGGTCGAGGAGCACCAGGTCTGGCTTCTGCGCCGCGATGGCGGCCAGGGCCTCCTTGCCGTCGGCTGCCTCGAGCAGCCGGAAGCCCTGCCGGCTCAAAACCTTCAGGACCAGCTCTCGGCTGTCCCGGTTGTCGTCCACCACCAGAATCGTCGGCGCGTCTGCCATTGTTTCCTCCCGGAGTGAATATCACAGCTTTTCGATGGTGCTCTTCAGAGCTTGCAGCAGGTCGGTCTGCGACATGCCGGCCTTGTTGAGGATTCCCTGGATTCGGCCGTTTAGGGCATCGATGTCCTCCGCGCTCAGATCCTGGCGGGTGATGAGGATAAGGGGCACTTCCCGGATCTCGTCGGCGGTCTTGATGTACTCGATGACCTCGAAGCCAGACTCCTCCGGCATGATCAGGTTGAGGACGATGAGGTCCGGCTTGGAATTCTCGATCTCCGTCACCGCCTCCTGCCGGGAGTAGGCCGAGCTCACCCGGTAGCCGGCCTCGGTGAGCACGCCTCGAAGCGCCGCCACCGAGGCGACCTCGTGGTCAACCACCAGGATGCGCTGGATATGGGAGATCTTTTCCAGGTTGCGCAGCTTGCGCAGCAGGGTCTCGCGGTCCACCGGCTTCACCATGTATTCCGTCGCCCCCAGGCTGAAGCCCATCTTCCGGCGGTCGACGATGGAGAGGATGATCACCGGGATGTCCCTGGTGTCCCGGTCTTTCTTGAGTTCCTGCAGGACCTGCCAGCCGTCCTTGCCGGGCATCATGATATCGAGGGTGATCACCGCCGGCCGGATCTTTTTCGCCTCGGCCACCGCCTCCAGGCCGCTCGAGAGCCCCACCACCCGGTACTCGGCGCCGATGTTCTTGCTGATCAGTTCGATGACCTCGGGGTTGTCGTCGATGGCCAGCACCGTTTTCTTGAAAATCCTGCCGGCCGCCGGCGTGGAGCCGGTCTTCTGGAGAGCCGGCTGGTCCTCGAGGATGAGGTTCTCGATGATCTCGCAGCCCTTGCAGAAGGCTGCCTTTTCCGGGCATTTGGCGACCTCGATGCCCTTGCAGTGGGTGCCGGCGATGAGCCAGCAGCGCCGCTCCGTGCTGCCGTAGGCCGGGCAGCTGGTCTGGCCGCAGTGCATGTATTCCCAGCACTTGACCTGCTTGCCGCCGTAGCGCGGCGGCTGCAGGAACAGTTCGGCGGGCTTGTCGAAGTACTCGGCCAGCTTCTCGGCCATCACCGGCTCCACCAGGGGCTCGGCCGGCTTTTCCATCACCTTTTTCTGGGCCGGCAGGGTGAAGGTGAAGCGGGTGCCGGCCCCGAATTCGCTCTCCGCCCAGATCATGCCCTTGTGAAGGACGATGAGGCCGCGGGCGATGGAGAGCCCGAGGCCGGTGCCCTCGTACTGGCGGCTGGTGGAAACGTCGAGCTGGCTGAATTTGTCGAACAGCTTGCCGATGTCTTCCTTGCGGATGCCGATGCCGGTATCCTCCACCGTCACCTCCACGAAGAGCGGCGCCTCGCCGGGGCTCGCGCCCTGCAGGGAAGGCCGGGCGTGGATGGTGATGCCGCCGCGCTTGGTGAACTTGATGGCGTTCGACAGCAGGTTGTTGAAGATCTGCCGGGCCTTGTCGTCGTCCACGAAGACCGTGGGCAGGTTCTCTGCGAAATCGTACTCCAGAAAGAGTCCCTTGCCGTCGAGGGCGGGCTGCAAGGTGGCCACCACCGAGGCCACCAGCTCTTTGAGATCGGTTTCGGCGATGGCCAGTTCGATCCTGCCGGACTCGATTTTCGACATGTCGAGGATGTCGTTTATGAGCTGCAGGAGGTGCTTGGCGTTGTTGTTGACCTTCTGCAGGCTCTTTTCCTGCTCTTCGTTGATTTCGCCGTCGATGCGGTCGAGGAGCAGATCGGTGTAGCCGATGATCGAGTTCATCGGCGTGCGCAGTTCGTGGCTCATGTTGGCGAGGAACGAGGACTTCAGGCGGTCGAGCTCCCGCAGCTCGCGGTTGGCCCGCTCCAGAAGCAGGGTGCGCTCTCGGAGCATCATGGTGCGCCGCGCCACCTCCACCTCGAGCTCGCGGCTGAAGGAAGAGATTTTGTCGTACATCTCCTCGAGGTTGTCGAGCATGTGGTTGGCGTGGCTGGCGATCTTGTCCATCACCTCGCCGGTGCCGGCCAGTTCTGCCCGCACCGTGAGGTTGCCGTCGGAAACCTGGGAGAGGGTGGCGAGCAGAGTGTCGGCGCGGCCCTCCAGGTAGCGGCGCTGCTCTTCCTCGCGCTCGGCGTTCTTCTGGGCATAGCGCAGCCGTTCGGCCTCCAGCACCACCGAGATGTCCTTGCAGATCTCCACCGCGCCGATCACCCTGCCGCGGGCATCCTTCAAGGCGCTGGCGCTGGTCATGATCGGGATCTCGCGGCCGTCCCGGCGGGTGATGGTGGTCCGCACCCCTTTCACCGCCTGGCCGGAGGCGAAGCACTGCCGGAGCGGGCAGTCGGTGTCGCAGATGGCTGACTGGAAGACCTCGCGGCAGGTGAGTTTTTCTCTTTCCACCTCCTCCCATGTGTAGCCGGTGAGCTCGGCGCAGGCCTCGTTCATGAAGGTGATCACCATGTCGGTGTCCACCACGAAGAGGGGGTCGGCGATGGCCGAGCGCAGGCCGCTGGCGTATTCGATCTGGTCCTTGATCGAGTGGACCATGGCGTTGAAGGAGGCGGCCAGCACCCCCACCGCGTCCGGGGAGTGGACCGGCACCGCCGCTTCCAGGTTGCCGGCGGCCAGTTCCTCGGCCTTGGTCGCCAGTTCGGTGACCGGCCGGGTGACGAGCCGGGCCAGGAGCAGGTAGATGATCGCCACCAGGGCGCCGATGCCCACCACGCTGATGAGGATGGTGCGGTTTCGCAGCAGGCCGATGGCGGCGTAGGTTGCGTCGGTGGACTGGCGGGTCAGCAGTCCTCCGAGGATGAGACGGCTGGTGCCGTGGCAGTGGTGGCATTCCTCCTCGTTTCTGATGCTGTGCATGGTGACCAGATAGCGCTGGCCGTGGGTTTTCTCCTCGAAGGAGGAGGCGGTCTCGGTACCGGTGGCCAGCATGGATTCCAGGGCCTGGCGGGTTTGCGGCCCGGCGATGAGTTGGGAGACGTCTTCGCCGATCAGCGGCCCGTGGGTGGCGAAGACGATGCGGCCGTTGAAGTCGCAGAGGGCGATCTCGGTGTCCTGCAGTTCGTCCCGGATGTCGAGAAGCTGTTTTTCGATGGAGGGGCTGTCGCCCACCGCCATCGGGTGCTTGATGCCGGCGTAGGCCAGGGACTTGAGCTCGGCTCCGAAGGTGGTCATCCGTTCGCGCATCTGGGTGCGCTGGTTGGTGATGGCAAGGGAGATCACCACCCCCATGACGATGCCGGCGCCGACGGTGAGGGCGAGCAGGATTTTGAGGGCCAGTTGGCGGCGGATGGAGTCGAGCAGGCGGCCGAACATTTCAGTGCCCTCCGCCGTGGATAAGCGGCGTGAAGCGGAAGGCCCGCACCCGCTCCGAGGTGTGGCAGCCGGCGCATTCCTCCCGGGTGGGCCGCGGAATGGGGATCGGCGCCTGGCCGGCGGCGTGCAGCGAGCCGGGGCCGTGACAGACCTCGCAGCCGGCGTTCTTGAGCTCCGGGGTCTCTTCCTCGGAGACAAAGCCGCCGGGCTTGCCGTAACCTGTGGTGTGGCAGGAATAGCACTGTTCGAGGTCCTCGGGGCTCAGACCCTTGCGCAGCCGTTCGATGCTGCGGAACGAGCGGCTCTTCTTGGCGTGGGAGGAGAAGCTTTCGTATTCCGCCGGATGGCAGGGGGCGCAGCTCCGGGAACCGGCGTAGAGCGGCGCCTCCCCGGCCGTTGCCGGCGAGGCGGCGGCGAGGAAGAGGACAAGACACGAAAAGAACGGCAGGAGAAGCGGGTGGGAGGAAAATCCCACCCGGCGGCGCGGCATGTGGGCCATGGCTCACCTCCCTGCGGGTGGATGTGGGGGCAGAGGTCAAAAACGCCCTGATGGCGTAGTACTACCAGATTGTCCTTTTTTTTGCCAGGGCGGAGTGGAATCGAGGGCCGCGGCCGGAAATGCGCCCCGGCTCGGGTGAGGATGGCAGACGGCAACAGGGAAAGGGAGGTTGCTGGAGGGACGAGAAACAGGCCGGCCCAGGGGATCTCCTGGACCGGCCTGAGCAGTAACGTTTTGCCGGAATCTCGAGGCTCAGCCGCTGGTGGGTGAATCGTAGGTGAAGGTCAGTTCGTCGCCTTTCACTCCGACCTTGACACTGCCGCCCTTGACCAGGTGGCCGAAAAGGATCTCGTCGGTGAGCGGGTCGCCCAGCTTCTGGGTGATCAGTCGCCGCAAGGGCCTGGCCCCGTAGTCCGGATCGAAACCCTTCTTGGCCAGCCAGGCGCGGGCCTTGGGGGTGAGGGCGATGCTCACTTTGCGGTCGGCCAGCTGGGCCTGCAGTTCACTCACCATTTTGTCGACGATTTGTTCCACAACCTCCATGGGCAGGGCGTTGAAGGAAACGATGGCGTCGAGCCGGTTGCGGAACTCCGGCGAGAACAGGTTCTTCAGTGCCTTCTGGTCGCGGCCCTTGGCTTCGGAGACGAAGCCGATGGCCCGCTCGGAGAGCTCGCGGGCCCCGGCGTTGGTGGTCATCAGCAGGATGACGTTGCGGAAGTCCGCCTTGCGGCCGGTGTTGTCGGTGAGCGTCGAGTGGTCCATGACCTGCAGCAGGATGGAGAAGATGTCGGGATGGGCCTTCTCGATCTCGTCGAGAAGCAGCACGGAGTAGGGGTGCTTGCGGATGGCGTCGGTGAGCAGGCCGCCCTGGTCGAAGCCCACGTAGCCGGGGGGAGCGCCGATCAGTCGCGCCACGGCGTGCTTTTCCATGTACTCGCTCATGTCGAAGCGCTCGAAATGGACGCCGAGTGCCGCGGCGAGCTGCTTGGCCACCTCGGTCTTACCGACCCCGGTAGGGCCGGCCAGCAGAAAACTGCCGGTGGGTGACTGCGGGTTGGCGAGCCCGGCCCGGGAACGCTTCACCGCGGTGACCAGGGCGTCCACCGCCTGGTTTTGGCCGAAGATAACGCCCTTCATGGTTTCGCCCAGGTTCTTGAGGCGGGCGGTTTCCGAGCCGGTGGTGCTCTTGGCCGGGATGCGGGCCATGCGCGAGACGATGTTCTCCACGTCGCGCACGGTCACCGTTCGCCTCTTGCTGCCCTTGGCGGCCAGGCGGAAGGAGGCGCCGATTTCGTCGAGCACGTCGATGGCCTTGTCCGGCAGGAAGCGGTCGGTGATATAGCGGGCCGCCAGCTCCGCCGTGGCCTTGATGGCCGGGGCCGAGTAGCGCACTCCGTGGTGCTCCTCGTAATGTTCCTTGAGGCCGGTCAGGATATGAACGGTCTCCGCCACCGACGGCTCCTCGATGTCGATTTTCTGGAAACGGCGGGAAAGCGCCCGGTCTTTTTCCACGTGGTTGCGGTATTCCTCGTAGGTGGTGGAACCGATGCAGCGCAGGGTGCCGGACTGCAGGGCGGGCTTCAGGAGGTTCGAAGCATCCATGGAGCCGCCGCTGGTGGCGCCGGCGCCGATGATGGTGTGCATCTCGTCGATGAAGAGGATGGCGTTCTCCTTCTTCTCGACGGCCTGGATCACCTTTTTGAGGCGCTGCTCGAAATCGCCCCGGTACTTGGTGCCGGCCAGCAGCGAGCCCATGTCGAGGAGATAGATTTCGGTGTCGGCAAGAATTTCGGGCACCCTGTGCTGGTGGATGTGGAGCGCCAGACCCTCGGCGATGGCGGTCTTGCCGACGCCGGGTTCGCCCACCAAGAGCGGGTTGTTCTTGCGGCGCCGGCAGAGAACCTGGGTGAGCCGCTCGAGCTCGCGCTCGCGGCCGATGAGCGGGTCGATGAGGCCGTCGGCCGCTTTCCTGGCAAAATTCACCGTGTATTTTTCGAGCACCGCATCCGGATCACTGCTGGCCTGCTTCTCCTTGCCGTCCCGGGCCGGCGCCGGTCCCGGCGGGCCCTGGGGCAGTTCGTGGGAGATGTATTCCACCACCATCAGGCGGTCGAGGCCCTCGGTGCCGAGGAAATAGGCGGCGTGGCTCTCGGGCTCGGAAAAGATGGCCACCAGCACGTCGCCCGAGTCCACTTCCTTCTTGCCGCAGCTCTGCACGTGGTTGATGGCCCGCTGCAGCACGCGGTTGAAGCCGATGGTCTGGGTCGGGTCGCCCTGGCGGTCGGCGGGCAGGGTGGGCACGTCGGAGAGGAAAAAACGTTCCAGACGGTGTTTGAGCTTGTCGATGGAGCCGCCGCAATCGCTGATGATCCGGGTGGTCATGTCGTCGTGCAACAGGCCGTAGAGCATGTGCTCGACGGTGACGTGCTCGTGGTTGTGCGATTTCGCTTCGCGGATCGCCATCACCAGGGCCATTTCCAGTTTCTTGTTGAACATCGGGTGCTACTCCGTGGGGTATGGTTTGCCGCGCCGTGCCTTCATGCCTTTTCCATGGTACAGCGCAGCGGGAATTTGTTCTTACGGGCCATGTCGTGTACCACCGCGATCTTGGTCTCCGCCACGTCGCGGGTGAAGACGCCGGCAATGCCGAGGCCCTGCTGGTGGACGTTGAGCATGATGCGGGTCGCCTCCTGGGTGTTCTTGTGGAAGATCCGTTCCAGGATATAGACCACGAAGTCCATGGAGGTGTAGTCGTCGTTGTGCAGCAGCACCTTGTACATGGGCGGTTCCTGTACCTTCTGCCGCTTTTCGGTGACGACGCCTCCTTCGAGGTCTTTGTGTGTTCGGCCCATGGCTTTTTAGGAAAGTAAGTACGGCCGGTTAGTTTGCCAACCGTTATTTTCTGGGAATGATGCTCGGGGCGCAAGCGGATGGGAGTCCTTCAGCGGCCCAAGCCTATTCTACTCCCCGGTGGCACACAATGCACGTCCGAAAGCGGGATTCCGGCAGGGCCGGGGCGGTTGTTTCACACCGCCTGTGGCAGCAGCAGGTTGAGGAAGAAGAGGTCGAGGATCAGCTCGTCGGGCAGGCCGCTGCCCTTGAAACGGTATTCGGCCCGCAGCAGTTCGGCGAGCGCCCGGCGCAGGGTGGAGAGCTCGTATCCGCAGGCCTGGCGGAACTGCAGGAAGAGTGCGTAGGGATGGCCGCTCCAGAGCAGGGCCTGCCATTCGGGATGGGCCTCTTTGGCGGCTGGCAGGTACTGTTGCTGGAAAGTGTTGAAGGGCATGGCCGCCGAATAGGCCGGTGCCTGCTGTTGCAGGGCGCGGATGAGCATGGTCTTGCGGATGTGGTTGCGGAAGGTGGCGAGTACCGCAAGCCCGTGGATCCCCTGTTCCCGCAGGCGGGCGAGGAGGCCGAAGAGCTGCTGCGGCCGGCCGGCGGTGAAGGCCTCGGTCAGCTCGTAGAGCGCTTCCTCCCGGGTGTGGCCGATCACCGCGTCGAGGTCCGCCGCCGAGATGGAGCGGGCCTCGCCCACGGAGAGGGCCAGTTTTTCCGTCTCCATGACCGCCGCCACCGGATGGAAGCCGACCCGTTCGAGCAGCAGGTTGAAAGCGGCGGGCTCCATGCTCTTGCCGAACCCGGCCAGCGTCTTTTTGACCAGCTCGCGGATGACCTCCTGCTGGTCCTTGCGGGCCGCCGCCCCGGCCCCGCTCTCCACCGAAAGGTCGAGCACGCAACCGTGCTCCTGGATGAACTTGAAGAGTTTTTTCCTCTTGTCCACCGTTTCGGCGAGCAGCAGCAGAATGTTCTGGGGCGGCAGACCGTCGGCGAGCACCTGCTCGTAGAGCGCTGCCGGATCCCCCGCCGCCGGCGCGGTGGCCGATCCTTCCACAATGGTGGAACCGGCACGGGTTAAAAGCTCGTCGAGCCAGGCCAGCTCTTCCTGGGGTTTGGCAAAACCGAAGAGCTTTTTCCAGCGGGCCGGGCTCAGTCCGGAAAAACCCTCCTCGTCCAGCTCGGCGGCCTCGATCCCGGCGGCGTGCAGAAGCTGGGCCAGGCCCTTGCGGCTGTTCTCCGCGTCGCCCTCCAGGGCGGCGCTGCGGGTGCGGTCGAGCACGGCGCGGCTCACGCCTTTGGAGAGAAAGATCTTGGTGTCCGTCACCTTGAAGACCTGGCGGCGGGCGAACAGGCTGTAGGTCTTGAGCAGCGCCAGGGTCTTCGACACATTTTCCTGGTCACCGTCGATACTGGTCAACTGGCCGGGGTTGCCGCCGCCGGCCCCTGCCGGCAGGAGGACCCCGGTCAGTTCGGTGGCCGCCGACTGGCAGAGAAAACGGTCGCCGAACAGCAGGTAGACCGGATACACCGTTCCTTTGGAAGTGTCGGCCAGCAGCCGGCCCAGATCCTGTCGTTTGTAAAGGGGCATCTGCCGCTCCTTCGCCGGTCAGCGGACCAGGTCGCCCACCGGGACCAGTTCGACCCGGCGCTGCAGTTCGTTCCGGTATTCCCTGAGGGCGTCAAGGGTGGCGGCATGGGGGTGGCAGAGGCCGACGGCGGTGCCGGTCTTTTCGGCTATGGCCACCAACCGGCGCAGTTCCCGCAGCACGGCGTCTTTGCTCTTGGTGTTGTCGAGAAAGAGGGTGCGCCTGGCGGTTTTCACCCCGAGGCGGCGGGCCGTGTCGTAACCGACGGAACCGGAGGAGGTGAGGCTGTCGAGGAAGAACAGCCCGCGTGAGCCGAGCTCCTCGAGAAGCGCCGTCATTTTCTGCGGGTCTTCACCAAAGGCCGACCCCATGTGGTTGTTGACCCCAGCGGCCATGGGCAGAAGGGCGAGGTTGGCGGTAAGCACGGCGCGGATTTCCTGGTCGGCCATGCTTCGCCGGACGAGGCCGGGACCGGTGTCGTATTTCGCGTCTTTTGGCTCCATGGGCTGGTGCAGAAGGACCTGCCGGCCTTTTTTTTCTGCTGCCCTGGAGAGTTCCCGCAGGTGGGGCGTGCCGGGCAGAAAGGAAAAGGAGAGGGGAAGGTCGAGGGCAAGAAGCTGTTCTCCAATTTTTTTCGTGTAGCCCATGTCGTCCACCAGGATGGCGATCCGGGGTTTTCTGCCGGCGGGCGGCGGTGCCGCAGCCTTTGCCGGGGTGGGTTCGGCAACCAGCGGCGGGATGCTTTGCGGGACGCTGTGGTCTGCGGCGTCGTCGTCCAGGATCAGGGGCGGTGGCTGGCTGGCCGGCTGCGGTTGGCTGGTTGGTTTCTTTTTTGTCTCCGGGGCCGGGGGCGAACCGGAAGCGGTTTCTTCCTGGGCAAAGGGGAAAGGTTCATAAGAAGAGTTTTGCCCGGGTTGGACCAGGGCCTCTTCCGGGAGAGCGGTCTCGTCGCCCGTCGCCGGCTCGGCTTCCGGCAGGATAAGGGTGTCCCCGTCGCCGAAGGCCTGGGCTTGGTCGGTTTCCGGGGGCTGCGGCAGAGCTTCCTCCACCGTTGCCGCTGCGGGTTGCTCGACCACCGCCTCGCCATCGGCCACCGGCTCCGCCACCGGCACCGGCACCGACGCCGTGCGCAGAAAGATGAAGTAGATGGTGGCGGCCAGGGAAACGGCGAACAGCAGGCCGAGCAGCCCCGGCACCAGCAAACGGCGAAGCCCGGAGCCGGAGGCCGCCTCTTTTTTTGACCGTCGGAAATGTTTGTCGTCGCCTTGAGCCATGGTGGCCTCCTCGGGCTTTGCGGAATCAGTGGCGGCGGGCCAGGATGTAATGGCCCAAACCGGTGAGGGTGGCAAGGATTGCCGGGTCTTCTTTGGCTCCGAAAAGGTCGAGGGCGGCAAGGCCCTCGCTAATCAACTCCTCGGCCTTCCGCCGGGCCGAGTCGAAGCCGCCGTTGGTGGCGATGAGCTCGCGGGCTTTGCTGAAATTCTGCCGCTTCTCCTCCCCGGAGCCGGCAACGAGAGCGGCGAGAAGACGCCGGTGCGCCTCGTTGCCCTGGCTCAGGGCGTGGATCAGGGGCAGGGTCATCTTGCCCTCGAAGAAGTCGTTGCCGACGATCTTGCCGGTGCTGCCGGGGTCGCCCTGGTAGTCCAGGAGATCGTCGACGATCTGGAAGGCGAGACCGAGGCTCCGGCCGTACCGGGCCAGGGCCGCCACCTGGAGGCGGTCGCCGCCGCCGAAGCTGGCGCCCACCGCGCAAACCGCCTCGAGGAGCAGGGCGGTTTTCTTTTCGATGACGGAAAAATAGTCTTTTTCCGATGGGTTGCTCTCAAGGGCGGAGCGGGCTTGGAGGAATTCTCCTTCCACCATGCCGGTGGTGGCCCGGCAGAGGATGTCGAGACACTCCGCGCCGCCGATGGTACCCACCAGATGCATGGACCGGGCATGCAGAAAGTCGCCGGCCAGGATGGCGGCGCTGGCGCCCCAGATGGCGTTTGCCACCTTCTTGCCGCGCCGGGTGTCGGCCCGGTCGATGACGTCGTCGTGCAGCAGGGAGGCGACGTGCAGGTACTCGAAGGCAATGGCCAACCGGTAGAGCTGCGGGTCGGAGGAGCCGCACAGGCGGCCGGCGAGGACCGCCAACAGGGGGCGGATGCGCTTGCCGCCGCCGAACAGGGCATGGTCGAGGATCTCGGCAAGTTCCGGGGCCTCTATGCCGGCAAGGTCGCGCCGCATGGCGAGGTCGATCTCGGTGGTTTGCGGGGCGATGGCGGCCAGCAGTTCCGTTTTGTTCACAGCAATTCCAGCAGATAAGTTGAAGGTGTTTTCAGGTCGGCCAGGGGGGGCTTCAATCGTGTTGAAAGAAGCCGCGCACCTCGGCCAGCGAGCGGCTCACCGGGCTCGGCGGCAGGCTTTTCAGGAACAGCTTGCCGTACCTCTTGGTAAAAAGCCGGACGTCGAGCAGGGCCAGCAGCCCGCGGTCGGAGGAGGCCCGCATCAGGCGGCCGACCCCCTGGCGCAGGGAGAGCACGGCCCGGGGCACCTGAAAGTCGATGAAGGGGTTGCCGCCGTTTTCCCGAATCCGGTTGATCCTCGCCATAATAACAGGGTCGCTGGGGACTTCAAACTGTAACTTGTCGATGATCACCGCGCTCAGGGCCTCGCCGGGCACGTCCACCCCCTCCCAGAACGAGGCCACCGCCAGGAGCACGGAACTCGTCTCGCGGGTGAACTGGGCGAGGAGGCGGTTGCGGGGCGCATCGCCCTGGACCAGCAGCGGGTAAGAGAGGCGGGGAGCGAGGAATTCGGCCGCCGCCTGCATGGCCTGCACCGAGGTGAAGAGCACCAGGGCCCGGCCGCTGGTGGCTGCCAGCAGTTCCAGGAGGCGGCCGCCGACCCTCTCCGGGTAGGCGGTGTCGCCGGGAGCGGGAAAATCCTGGTCGCCGTCGCCCCCCGGCACATAGAGCAGGGTGCGGCCGGCATAGTCGAAGGGCGAGGCCAGGGCGAGGGTAGGGGTGTCGTCCGGCAGGCCCATCTGCTCGAAAAAATAGGAAAAGGAACCGCCTACCGTAAGAGTGGCGGAACAGAACACGCAGCTCCGCACCCGTTCGTAGAGGGCTTCAGCGAGCTCGCCGGCAATGGAGATGGGCGAGGCGGTGAGGCCCACGGTTTTCTCCCGCCGTTCGTACCAGTAGACATGGGTTTGTTGGTCGGCGAACCCGGTGATCTGCCGCAGGCTGCCGAGAAGATCTGCGGTCCGCTGCAGCAGGGCGGACCAGGCCTCGCCCTGGACGCTGAGCCCGTCGAGGCGGCTGGCAAGGCGGGCGAGAAAGCGGTCGAGCTCGGTGAGGAGCGGCGCCCAGTCGGGGTTGTTTCTGGCAAAATCCGGCAGTGGAAAGCGGCCGCGGGCGGCGGGAAAGACGGCGGCAAAGGCGGAAAGACTGGCGGTGACTTCCTGCACCGCCTGGTGCAGGGCGGCGGCCTCGTCCCGGGGCAGGGTATCACCGGCGGCCAGCAGGTCGTGGGCCAGGTCGAGGAGCTGGTAGGAGCTGAAGCTGATGCCGAAATAGCGGGTGGCCATGGCCTCCAGGTGGTGGGCCTCGTCGAAGATCACCGCCTCGTAGCGGGGCAGGACCTCGCCGTGGCCGTGGCGGCGCAGGGCCAGGTCCGAGAAGAAGAGGTGGTGGTTGACGATGAGCAACCGGGCTGCCGCCGCTTTCTTGCGCAACCGGCTGATGAAGCAGGCGGCTTCGTCCGGGCAGCGGTTGCCCAGACACTGGGCGGTGGTGGCGGAGAGCTCGCGCCAGAGCGGCGCGTTGTCGGGCAGCCAGTCGAGCTCGGCCCGGTCGCCGGTTTCGGTTTCCGCGAGCCAGTCGGCGATGGCGGAGAGCCTGCTTTCCTCGCCAAAGAGGTTTTGTTCGGGCCGTTGGGCGAGCCGCTGCCAGCGGTACAGGCAGAGATAGTTCTGGCGTCCCTTGACGCAGACCACGGTGAGCCGCGGGTCGACGTGCTCGAGAAGAAAGGGGATCTCCTTGTGGAGGATCTGTTCCTGGAGGTTCAGGGTGGCGGTGGAAACCACCACCTTCTGGCCGGAGAGCACCGCCGGGATGAGATAAGCGAGGGTCTTGCCGACCCCGGTTTCGGCCTCGGCCGCCAGTACGCAGCCGTCGGCGGCCGAGGCGTCGAGGCCGGAGTCGAGGATGTCGAACACCGCCTGGGCCATGAACTGCTGGGCCGGCCGCGGCTCGTAGCCGGGCAGGGCGGCGGCAAGGCCGCCGGCCGGGTCGAACAGCTCGGCCAGGGGCGGCGCCAGGTTGGGAGGCGGGGTGCTGTTCATGCGTCGGGGCCCAGAATGTCGGTGACCACTTCCCGCACCCCGGGGTCGGGGTCGGTGGCAAGGGGCAGCAGAGGAGCGAGGGCGGTCTCGGTGCCGATGATACCGAGCAGGGTCGCCGCCTCGCCCCGCAAAAGCGCGTTGTCCTCGGCAAGCAGCGGCAGCAGGTGGGGAACGGCGCGTTCCATCTCCCGGTGCCGTCCTTTCCGCAGTTCCTCGAAGAGAATGGCCATGCCGAGCCGCACCATGAACCGCTCGTCGCGCAGCAGGTCGCCTGCCAGTTCATAGTAGGCGGGGTCCTGGCGGAAGAGCAGAACGATGTTCTCGACGTGGCCGAGCTCGAGAAAGTCGCCGATCACCCGCAGCATGTCGGCGCTGCCCTGCCCCTCCATATTAAAGAACCGCCTCCTTGAAGGCGTCCATGCCGACCCGCTTGAGCAACTTGCTCATGCGGTCCATTTTCTTGGCGTTCTCTTCGAAATAGCCGACGATCCGGTCGGCCAGGGCCAGGGCATCGGCGTCGGAGAGCCCTTCGGCGATGGTCTCAGCCAGTTGCGGCCGGGAGCCGCCATTGCCGCCCACCATCACCGTCCAGCCGTCCTTCTTACCGACGAGGCCCAGGTCCTTGATGCAGGTTTCGGAACACTGGTTGACGCAGCCCGCCACGCCGATCTTGAATTTGCCGGGTAGCTGGCGGCCATGGTGCCGTTTGTCGAGCTCGCCGGCGACGGCCAGGGAGTCCTGCTGGCCAAGGCGGCAGAAGGTGGTGCCGGGGCAGGCCTTCACGCTCCGTACGCAAAGCCCGACGGCGGCGCCGGGCGGCAGGCCGAGGTCGGCCCAGGCCCGGTCGATGTCCTCCTCC
>JBFHWX010000063.1:0-17237 GCA_041599275.1 Desulfobulbales bacterium
GAATGGCCAGCACGATAAGCGAGAGCACCAGCACCACCATGACCTCCACCAGGGAGTAGCCTTTTTTCCTAGATGGCTCGTTGTGGGCTGCCATTGGGTTGCCTCTTTGTTTTTTCATTCGCTCAGGGTGGTACGCAGCGTGACGTTGTGGTTGGTACCGTCCCGGGTCCAGGTGACCGTCACAGTCGCCTGCTTCCAGCGCACCTGACTGCCGGTGGGCGGCACATGGTTAGTTATGGTGGTGGTCCGGCTGTAGATACCGCCACCGGCACCGTTTTCATCGATGTTGGCCTCGGCCGGGAAACTGGCGGCGGTGACGTTGGCGAAAGCGGTGTTCTTGATCCGCTCGATGCGGTCCTGGGCCAGGGTGGTGGCCTCGGTCATCTGGCTGGCCAACCGGTTGTTGTTGATGTTCGACACCAACAGCCCGAGGGTGCCCAGGAAGGCCATGGTCAGCACCACGGTGGCCACCAGCACCTCGACCAGGGTGAAGCCGTTTTGCTTGTATGTTGAAAGGCTGGCGAAACGCATCTTCGTTACTCCCAGGTGTTGGCAACGCCGGTGTGCGAATAGAGGCGCACGCGGCCGGTGGTGAGCACCGACACCGCCCGCTGCCGGTCCAGTTGGGTGGCGGTGTTGGGCTTGAGGAACACGTAGCCGCTCTGGCTGGCAAGCCCTGTGGCGTCGAAGATCACGTGCTTCGGCTTCACCGGAAAGGCGCTGCCGGAGCCGAAGGTCACCGCCTCGGCGATGGCCGTGCCGTCGGGGTCGTTGCCGGCCAGAAAGTCCATGACGACCCGGGTCGACTGGTCGCCGGCCCTGGTCAGCATGTAGACCGAGGTCTTGGCCTGGTCCGCCGCCGGCAAGGCGTTGAAGGTGGTTTCCGACAGGGTGAGGTAGGTGGTCTTCACCCATTCGGCGCTCTCCACCCCGGCGGTGTCGAAATCCTCGTCGACGTCGTCGTAGATCGAGTAGCTGCTGGTGGTCGGGTCGAAGGTCACCACCACGTCGTTGTCCTTGGCAATGGCCAGGGCCTTGGCGGTGCGCAGATCGGTGAAGACCTGGCGGCCGGCGCCGTTCAGCCGGGTGAGGGCGAACCAGGAATTGAAGCTCGGGATCGCCACCGTGGCCAGAATGGCCAGCATGACCACCACCACCAGGAGTTCGATCAGGGTGAAACCCGATTCTTTTTTCTGCGTGAACACTTTCGTCATCCGACCTGTCCTTGTCTTCCCGCCATGATGGAGGGTGCGGGCCTGCGGTTTTTCTTCGCTGTTGACAGTAGCAGCAAGAAGCGGACCAGTGGTGGGGTTACTGGTGATTATTTTGAAATATCAACGAAAACAGAAAAGTAGAAACAGTGCAAGAAGAAAGAACGGGAAGATTCGCCAGGGTGTTTCAATAAAATTTGTTTTTTTACAACGGAAATTGAAAAGCATGGGTTGGCCGCGGTTCAGGTTCGGATCTGGCGGCATGACCTGTCTCTCTTAAAAGAAAGGCAGAAAAACAAAGAGCCCTTAACAGGCAGAGTTCTTCATTGTAATATGGTGGCGAAGGCCTAGACAACAGTTTTGAGCAAACGGAAAGCGCTCGGCAGGGCCACGCCCTGGAGACCGGGCTTGTTGGCGGTCTGTTATGAAGAAAATCTTCTCCTTTCTCGTGCTGCTGGCAAACCTGCTGCTGGCTTGGCCGGCAGGAGCCGGCTTTGTCTACCACATCGAACTGCTGAACGGCACCGCCTTGCCAACGCCCCGCTACTGGATGGCGGGCGAGGAGGTGCGGTTCGTGGTCCGTAACGGCGAGGGGCGGGTGGAGCGTTCCAGGGTGCGGCGGATTTACCGGCAGGAGCAGCCCGATGCCGACGAGATTTTTTCCTGGCCTCTGGCGCGACCGGCCGTGGCAGGTGGGGGTGGGGCAGCGGAAACCCTGAACGCGGTTCACCGGAACCCGACCCATGACCCACGGCAGAGGGGGGTGAGCAGCGGTCCCGGCGCGGAAGTGCCCGCTGCCGACCGCCCGTACTGGCGGGCGCGGCAGGCGCTCATCGCCCTGCAGCGTTTGCGGTACGACGACATGCGGGAGGCCCGCAAGTTCGGTGGCGACGGGCGGCAGGAGGAACTCGTCGCCGTGCTGAAGGCGGTGGAGCTGGAGCTGGCCGCCCTGGAAGCCGATGTCCGCCGCAGCAACCAGGGCCGGCTGCCTGCCTGGTGGGACCAGTGAACCGAGCCCCCCGGAGGTTGCGGGGCTATGGTTGCCAACCGGCGTTTTTCGTGAAAAAAAATTGAGGCGGCGGTTCGCTTCTTGCTTGAGGAAGAAAGGTGGCCCTGGCATGGGGTAATCTGCACCGACAGCAACCGGGGACCTGTTGCGGTTCCCTCACCAAAGAAACGGGGTGCCTTCATGAAGAAATCCATCGTTATCGCCGCCTGCCTCGGTCTGTGCCTGCTTGCCGCTCCGGCGCTGGGCGGCACCATCTACGTGATCGAGCTCAAGAACAAAGCGAAGCTGGTCGCCGATGCCTGGTGGGAAGAGGGTGGGCTCATCAAGTTCTCCCACAACGGCGGGGTGATGGGCATCGACAAGGCCAAGGTGCAGCGGATCGTCAAGGACCAGGTGGAAGACCGGCCCGAGCCCGTTGCCGAGCCCCAGGAGGCGGCGGGCGGGGATGGAGAGACCGCTCCGGCAGAAGCGCCGGCCGCGGCAGCTCAGAAAGACGAGGCGGACGCCGCCTTCCAGGCCAAATTCGAGACGGTGCGCCGGGATTACGCCGACGTTGAGGTCATGTCCTCGGAGCAGCTCCACACCTTTGCCCGGGACCTTGTGGCCCTGCGCGACGAGGTGCTGGCCGCCGGCAAGGGCGATGTCTATGCCGGCGAGGTCCTCGAGTTCTACAACATGGCCGACCACATCGAAACCATTCTCAAGCAGCGCGGCGACTGAACAGCGGTTTTTGGGGCCCCACGCAAAGGGCCGGCTCCCGTGGTGCGGGAGCCGGCCCTTTGCCGTTTGAGGCGCCGAAGGTGGCGAATCAGTAGACGTCCATCCAGGAGAGCACGGTGGTGGCCTGCTGGCCCACGGCGTTGTCGATCATGCAGCGGTTGTAACCGATGTCGAGGCCACCGTTGATGTCGATGGTCTGGTTGCCGAGCACCGCGCCCCGGATATTGATACCGGAGCCGCCGCCGGCAAAGGTGACGGTGCCGGTGGCGAGGATCAGCCCCCGCCAGACGAAGCCGCCCCCCAGCACCAGGTCGCCGTCCACCAGCAGGATGCCGTAGCCCGTGACGTTGTTGAGTTTGAGGCCGTTGACGTTGTACGGGTCACTGGTGTTGGAGTAGGCGGTGACGAAATTGGTCGGGCTGCCGATGGGCGGGTTGTTGTTGCTGGCCGAGTCCTGGGTGATGATCTGGGTGGCGGAGGGTTTCATGGCGGTGACCATGCTCTGGATATCGATATCGATGGGGCCCTGCACCGGTGCCGGCGGGTTGCCCAGCATGGTCGGTGAGCCGTTGAGGTTGGTGACCGCCGGGCTCAGGGTGTAGACCGGCGGCAGGGATGGAGCCGAGGTGCTGCAGGTCGGGTCATTGTTGCCGTTCACCGTCATCGACGAGCCGTTGCCGGTGACGTTCTGCCGGGCATAGAGGGGGGAGACGACCCGGGGGCCGGGGTATTTGGCGACCAGGGCCTGGAGCTGGCGGCTGGAGCCCTCGGTCCCACTGTGGACGGTGACGATCTCCACCGGCTGCATGTCGGTGGCGAGGCTGGTGGTGAACAGGGTCGGGCTGGCGGAGGCGGAGCCCGGCGGGTAGCCGTAGTAAACGATGTTTCCAGGGCTGGCAGCGGTGAAGGTGGCGCCGATCACCCCGTCGAGGTCCTGGTAGTGGGGATAAGCCGGGGCGTGGCCGGCGCGTTGGGCATCGTACTCCCGCATGTGGTGGACTTTCACCATGTAGGGCAGTTCGCTCTGCAGGCTGTTGGCAGTTACCGTGGTGCTGGTGAGGTTGGTGCCCTGGGGGATGTAGTTGCGCATGCTGCCGCTGTAGTCCGGATCATCGGTGGCCGGGTTCCAGTTGCCGTTGGCCGACAAAATGTAGGCCGACCAGGCGGGGTCGGTGCCCAGCGGGTCGCCGCCGTAGCCCGAGGCGGAGGCCAGGCCGCGCAACCTGCTGCGGGCCTCCTCCACCCCGGCCACCGCCGCGTAGAACGAGGAGCTGAAGGCCTTGTAGTTGGTGGCGATCTTGGTCTCGGTAAGAGTCACCCGCACCGCAAAGACCCCCATGATGGTGAGCAGCATCAGGATGAGCAGCGCCGTGTTCAGGGCAAAGCCCCGGGAAGAGCGAAGAGTATTCAAAAAAACGGCCATGTGCCTGCCCTCCCTGCTAGAACTCGCGGATCGACCGCACCGCCACCGTCCGTTCCTGGGTCTTGGCGTACCAGCGGACGGTGACCTTGATGGTGGTTGCTCCCTGGCGCGGCTGGTTGTTGGCCACGTTCCAGAAAACGGTGAAGATGTTGTTCTTTCCTGTAGCAGATTGCGTGCCATCGGCAAGGGCATCCACCGAATCGAGACCGGCCAGGCCGCTGCCGGCGCCGGAGGACTGCTTGTCGGTAAGGTCGGCATGGCCCGCCGGCAGGGTGTAGAGCCGCTCGAGCCGGCTCACCGCCAGAAAGGTGGCCTCGGTATAGTCGGCGGTGAAGGCGTTGCGCTGCATGGTGCTGATCTGCATGCCGAACACTCCCAGCATGCCGAGGCAGAAAATGGTGACGCCCACCAGCACCTCGAGGATGGAAAAGCCTTTATCGGCGTGCGTTTTTTCTTTCATGAAGGGGCTCATCGCAGGTTGCGGCAGAGGATGTGGGTGGAAAGCACCCTCCGCCGGTAATTGTCGTTCTGCGGGCCGAGGATCACGGTGCCCTGCATGTTGCGGTAGCTCTCGGTGTTGGTATAGGCATAATCCTCGTTGGTGCTGCGGGCCACGATGGCCAGTTGCACCGAACGGACGGCGGCCGGGGTGGTGGTGGCGGTGCCGCCGGCGTCGAGATAGACGAAATCCAGAACCTCGACGCCACCGATCACCACCTCTCCGTTGCGCTCGAGATCGGTGCCGTTCAGGGTGTAGCGTATGTCCTCGCCGGCATCGGCGAGGTCGCCGTCGCTGTTGAGGTTCATGGTGAAGCGGATGTCGTTTGCGGCGGCGGTCACGACACCTGCCGTGCGGGCCAGGGTGCGGTCGTAGCCGGCCATCTGGATCTCCCGGTGCATGAGGCCGACGGCGGTGCGCAGGTTCTGCTGCAGCTCGACGATCTGCTGCTGCACCTCGTGGGAGGTGTTCATGGTGACGAAGGTGCGGTAGAGCCCCACCATGACGAGGCTCGCCAGCACCAGGGCGACCATCAGCTCGACCAGGGTAAGGCCGGCCTGGCGCGAAAGAAGACGGGGAAAAAAGAAAGAACGCATGCCGTTTCCTGCTCTGGTTTGGTGTACCGCCGGCTGTTGGCCGGCGGTTTCTGGAGAAGAAGATGCAATAACCGAGCCGGGCACCGGCGGAGTGACCGGGAGAACGGCCTGGTCCGTTTTGCTCAGAACCGCCGCCGGATGCCGGAGATGGAGATCTGCTGGGTCGTGCCCCGGACGGACCAGAGAACGTGGACACGGACGGTGCGCAGGGTGTTGGCCGGCTGGTTGGGGGCGATGTTCCAGCAGACCGTGTACTTGCCGTTGGTGCCGACGCCGGTGGCCAGGCCGTCGGCGGCGTTGCCGGTGTCGTTGAGGCCGGCCAGGCCGTTGGGGCTGTTGGGGCTCGGCCCGTCCACCAGGGTGTTGATGTCGGCCCGCATCAGTCGCTCGAGCTGGTTGGCGGCAATGGCGTTGGCCTCGGTGAGGTTGCCGGAAAAGGCCACGCCTTTGAGCGAATACATGTGCAGGGCCATCACCCCCATGAGACCGATGGCGAACACCGAGACCCCGAGCAGCACCTCGAGGACGCTGAAGCCTTTGTCGTGGGAATGGGAAGAAGAGCCGGTCATGACGTTCACCAGGGCCCCAGGTTGTAGCAGGTGACTTCGGCGGTCATCAGCCGGCGCCGGAAATTGTCGCCGGTGGCGGTATAGATCACCGCGCCCTGCAGGTTCTGGTAGGAATCGAAGTTGCGGTACGAGTAGTCCTCGTTGCCGGTGCGCACCACCAGGGCGATCTGTACCCGGAAGATCTGGCCGAGGTTGGCGCCGGGGTTGCTGATCACCGCGCCGCTCGAGTTGAGGTAGACGAAGTCGAGGGCATCGACGTTGGAGATTACCGGCCACCAGTAGCCGCCGTTGGTCTGCCGTTTTAACGCTTTTTCGCTGGTGTCGAGCTGGTAGGCGATAATCTCGTCTGGGTCGACAACGTTGTCCTCGTTGGTATTGGTGGTGAAGGAGAGGGTGGTGGCAGCGGCGCCGGTGAAGCCGAAGGTGGGGGCGGAGGTGCTAAACCTGTAGCCCGCCATCCGCAACTCCTTCACCATCCGGTTCATGCCGATGCGCAGGTTCTGCTGCATCTCGATGGTCTGCTCTTCGATGTCGGAGGCGGTGGAGAGGGTCACGAAGCTCCGGTAGATGCCGATGGCCGCAACCGAGGTGAGCACCAGGGCGATCATCAGCTCCACCAGGGTGAAGCCCGCGGTTCGTGACGGAAAAAGGCGCATGGGTCAACTCAGTTGAATTTGACGATGGAGAACTTGAACCCTTCGTTGTTGGTGCTTGTCTGCACCGGCGCGTTGCCGGGTATGGAACTCGAGATCCGCCACTTGTCGCTCCAGTCGGAGCTGGAAGAGCCGCCCAGTTCGCCCTCAGCGGTGGCGTTGAAGTAGGTGGCCGAGGCAGTCGTGCCGATGATCCGGAAGCGGTAGCCCTTGGTGGTGGTGTTGTCGTACCAGGTGGTGCCCACCACGTTGCTGAAACCCTCGAGGGAGCCGATGGTGCGGGCATAGCGGTCCTTCAGGGCATAGAACTGTTCCTGGGCCATCCTTACCTCGAAGAGAGTTTCCAGGGCGTTGGCCTGCTTGGTGCGGTTGATGTGGTTGATGTAGGCAGGCACCGCCACCGCCGCCAGGATGCCCATGATCGCCACCACCACCATCAGCTCGACCAGGGAGAAGCCTTGGGCCATCAATCGTTTTTCCATGCTTTCGCTCCGTCGAATTTTACCCCTAAAAAACAGACCTGCAACCTGAACAAAACTTGTTTAATTATTAAAGCCTGCTGGCATAATGCAGTGTTTTGGTCACCCCGCCGGCCTGTCTCTCTCACTTTGTACGCCATTCTGTATATTCCGTTTTCCAGCGCAACAGTCTTACCCGGCCAGTACTTGCGACAATCACAGCATAGGGCGGTACCTGGATGTCAGTGGCCGCACCAGTCAGGGATTTGGCTGGTTTCGACATGAAGATGTGCGCTGCGCCACTGACATTGCTGGTGCCGTCCGGCCGCATGACAACTTTCGGGGGCGAGCCGGAGAAGGATATGCCATTGCTGGGGTAGGAAAAAGAACCGGAATTGTCGAACTCCTTAGTCGGCCCACCCTTGGCGGACAGGTCGGTGCTGTAGTACTGGGCTCCATCGGGCAGGGCAACGGTGCGCAGCAGCGTGTCTGTTCCCGAGTCGAAGGAGTTGTTGCCGTTGACGTCTACCCAGATCCTGTAGCCGTCGTCGGTGTCACCGTCGCCATCGAGGTCGGCACTGAAGTTGATGAGGAATTCCACCGCCACATTCAGGTTGCGGTTCACCGCCTCGCTTCGCGCGTAGTTGAGGTCACTGCGCAGGTTGAAGGCACCGCCTTTCACCTTGCTCACCGGCGAGGTGAAGGAATAGATCACCTGGGTGGCGAGAATGGCGACGATGACCATCACCACCATGAGCTCGATCAGGGAAAAGCCCAAGCTGGTCTTCCGGCGGTTTTGTGGCGGGGTGGGGAACATGGGGCGCGCACCTCATACTTCTCTGTTATTTTTAAGATTGCGACGGAGAATGGGAGAGTGGGTCTCCGGGGCGCTCCTTCCTTATTTCCTAGCCAATCAGGGGGCGGGACGCAAGTTTTTTCGCCCCTGCCCGGAAATGCGGGGCGGTTGAAACAAGGAAAAAACAATTCGTTGCACCGCGTTGGAATCAACGTTTACTTTCCCGGCCGCGGTTGTCAACGTTGTTGACGACCGCGGCCGCATAAGCTACCATCAGGAATCAGTTTAGCAAGGTGCAGGCCAGAAAGCGGCCACCACCGTAAAGCGAATTTGCTTCCCATCTGGTCGGGGATATTTATGGCAACCGGTGTCGATCGTTCCGAGAAGCTCTTTGCCCAGCAGCGCCTGGCCGCCCTGCGCAGCCGCCTCGACTCGGCGGCCGCCGCCTGGAGCGTGGCCGACTTCGAAAAGCTGATCCGCTGCTATGTCCGCATCCTGCCCTTGGTTTTTGGTTGCGAGCGCTGCACCATTTTCGTGGTGGAGCCGGGCTCGCTGGACATCTATTCGATGTTCGGCACCGGCATCGAGGAGCGCCAGATCAAGCCGCCCAAGGAGGGGAGCATCGCCGGCCGGGTGATCTCCCTGGGCCAGGGCGTGGTCGACAACGAGCTGGCGGCGCGCCCCGGCTACCACACCCAGGTTTCGGAGACGGTGGGTTTTGCCAGCCGCAACACCGCCTGCGCGCCGATCATCGGTCACACCAGCGGCCGGGCGGTGGGCGCCGTCCAGCTCCTCAACAAGCAGGACGCTCCCTTTGCCGGCGACGATCTCGCGCTTCTCGAGGAGATCGCCCACCACCTGGCCATGGCCGTCGAGAGCATCGTGCTCAATCAGGAGATCCGCCAGCTCTCGAGCCAGCTCGACCGGGAGGTGGCGGCGCTTACCGGTGGCCTGCCGGCCGGCGGCCTGTTCATCGCCGAGAGCCCGGCCATGCGCGAAATTCTCGAGCTGGTGCGGCTGGTCAGCCAGACCCCGGTGAACGTGCTGATCGTTGGCGAGAACGGCACCGGCAAGGAGCTCATCGCCCGGCTGATCCACGCCGGCGGCGACCGCGCCGACAAGCCCTTCGTGGCGGTGAACTGCGCGGCGATTCCCGAGCATCTCATGGAAAGCGAGTTCTTCGGTTACGAGAAGGGCGCCTTCACCGGCGCCGACCGGGCCCGCAAGGGCCGCTTCGAGGAGGCCGAGGGCGGCACCCTGCTGCTCGACGAAATCGGCGACATGCCCATGGCCATGCAGCCCAAGTTCCTGCGCGCCATCCAGGAGGGCGAGGGCTCGCGGCTGGGCAGCAACCGATTGATCAAGTACGACTTCCGGATCATTTCGGCCACCAACAAGGATCTCGTGCGGGAGCGTGAGGGCGGCCGCTTTCGGGACGATCTCTACTTCCGCCTGTTCTCGGTGCAGATCTCGGTGCCGCCGCTCAGGCGCCGGCGGGAGGACATCGCGCCGCTGGCCCTGGCCTTTCTCGACGCGACCTGCCGGCGCTTCGACAAGAAAGTGGCCGGTTTTTCCCCCGAGGTCCTGCATCTTTTCGAGGAGTACCGCTGGCCCGGCAACGTCCGCCAGTTGCGCAGCGAGGTGGAGCGGCTGGTGGCCCTCACCCCGGAGGGAACTCCCATCCTCCCGGAGCGTTGCTCCCGGGAACTGCTCGACATCGTGCCGCGCCTGGACGGCGAGGAGGAGAGCCCCGATTTTTCCATCCCGGCCCGGGTCCGGCATCTCGAAACCCGCCTCATCCGCGACGCCCTGGCCAGAACCAACGGCCACCGGCAGCAGGCCGCCGACCTTCTGGGCATCACCCGCCAGGGGCTGCACAAGAAGATGAAGCGCTACGGGATCGAGGAAGAGTAGCCGCGGCCCGGCTCCGTAAGCCGTTGTCCCTCTGACCCTTTGCCCCTGTCGGTCTGCCCCTTTTAACCGTTTCCAAAATATTGCTTTCTGGTATAATCGTCCCCATTCTGCGGACCAGGCCCTGCTGTCCGCCTTCTTTTTTCTTTCATATATCGTGAGTTGACAAGGAGTTACCCATGCTGGCACGGATCCAGATCGGCATCAAGCCCGCTTTTGCCGATTCCTATGGCGAAAAGATACAGAAACGGATCAAAACCGACCTCCACCTGGAAGCCGAGCAGGTGCGGGCCATCAAGGTGTTCACGGTGGATGCCGAGATCACCGATGAGCAGTTGTTCGACGCCGCCCGCGGGCCCTACTGCGACCCGGTCACCCAGGACTATTCCCTGGGGCCGCTGGCCCTTGACTGGAACGCCCGGTTCGACTGGCTGATCGAGGTGGGCTTCCGGCCCGGGGTCACCGACAACGAGGGCCGCACCGCGGCCCAGGCCCTTTCCTACATGCTGGGCCGCAAGCTTGCCCCGGGCGAGGCGGTGTACACCTCGGTGCAGCATCTTGTTTCCGGCAAACTCTCCCGCGAAGATGCCGAAACCATAGCCAAAAAACTGCTGGCCAACGAGCTCATCCAGCGCTGGACGGTGATGAGCCGCGACGAGTTCGTGGCCGCCGGCGGCCTGCAGCCCTTCGCCCCCAAGGTCACCGGCGAGAACCGCGGCCAGGTGGTGGAGATCGACCTCGACGTGAGCGACGAGGAGCTCATCCGGATCAGCAAGGAAGGGATCCTGGCGCTCACCCTTGACGAGATGAAGCTCATCCGCGACTACTTCAAACGGCCCGACATCGTCGCCGCCCGCCGCGAGATGGGTCTTGGTGAAAAGGTCACCGACCTCGAGCTCGAGGCCCTGGCCCAGACCTGGTCCGAGCACTGCAAGCACAAGATTTTCAACGGCAATATCACCTACGAGGACGAAACCGGCCAGAAGCGGCGGGTGGAGAGCCTGTTCGCGACCTATATCCGCAACCCCACCGAGGAGATCCGGGCGAGCCGCGGCGAAAACGACTGGTGCCTCTCGGTGTTCAAGGACAACGCCGGGGTCATCCGTTTCAACAAGGACTGGAACGTGGTCTTCAAGGTCGAGACCCACAACTCGCCCTCGGCGCTTGATCCCTACGGCGGCGCGCTCACCGGCATCGTCGGCGTCAACCGTGATCCCTTCGGCACCGGCATGGGGGCGCGGCTCGTCTGTAACACCGACGTCTTCTGTTTCGCCTCGCCCTTCTACGACAAGCCGCTGCCGGCCCGGCTTCTGCACCCGAAGCGGATCTTCGAGGGGGTGCGCGAGGGCGTCGAGCACGGCGGCAACAAGAGCGGCATCCCGACGGTGAACGGTTCCATCGTTTTCGACGAGCGCTTCGCCGGCAAGCCGCTGGTCTTCTGCGGCACGGTGGGGGCGATGCCGGCGCTGGTCGGCGGCAAGCCCTCGGAACACAAGAAGGCCATGCCCGGCGACATCATGGTGATGACCGGCGGCCGCATCGGCAAGGACGGCATCCACGGCGCCACCTTCTCCTCCGAGGAGCTGCACGAAGGGTCACCTGCCACCGCGGTGCAGATCGGCGACCCGATCACCCAGAAGAAGATGTTCGACTGTTTGCTCAAAGCCCGGGACCGCGGGCTCTACCGCTGCATCACCGACAACGGCGCCGGCGGCCTCTCCTCCTCGGTGGGCGAGATGGCGCAGGATACCGGCGGCTTCGAGCTCCACCTGGACCGGGCGCCTTTGAAGTACGCCGGCCTGCAGCCCTGGGAGATCTTTGTCTCAGAGGCCCAGGAGCGCATGACCTTGGCCATCCCGCCGGAGAAGCTCGACGGGTTCCTGGCCCTTTGTGAAAAAATGGACGTCGAGGCCACGGTGCTGGGCTCCTTCACCGATAGCGGCAAGTTCCACGTGCTGTATGGCGGCCGCACCATCGGCTACATGGACATGAGCTTCCTGCACGAGGGGTTGCCGGCCATGGAGATGGTGGCCCGCTGGACGCCGCCGCTGCATGCCGAGCCCGCGCTGCCGGCTCGGCCCGACCTCGGCGGCAGTCTCAAAAAACTGCTCGGACGCTTGAACGTCTGCTCCAAGGAATACGTCATCCGCCAGTACGACCACGAGGTGCAGGGCGGATCGGTGGTGAAGCCTCTCACCGGCGCCGCCAACGACGGCCCCAGCGACGGCGCCGTGGTACGGCCGGTGCTCGACTCCTTCGAGGGCATCGTGGTCACCCACGGCATCTGCCCGCGCTACTCGGATATCGACGCCTACCACATGGTGGCCTGCGCCATGGACGAGGCGATCCGCAACGCGGTGGCGGTGGGCGCCAACCTCGACCACATGGCGGGGCTCGACAACTTCTGCTGGTGCGACCCGATCCTTTCCGAAAAAACCCCGGACGGCGACTACAAGCTCGCCCAGCTGGTGCGCGCCAACGAGGCGCTGGCCACCTATGCCCGGGCCTTCTCGGTGCCCTGCATCTCGGGCAAGGATTCGATGAAGAACGACTACCAGGTGGGGGACACGAAAATCTCCATCCCGCCGACCCTGCTCTTCTCGGTGATCGCCAAGATCGACGATGTCCGCCGTGCGGTGACCATGGACGCCAAGCGGGCCGGCGATCTGGTCTTCGTGCTGGGGGTCACCTACCCCGAGCTGGGCGGCTCGGAGTACGGAGCCGAGCTGGGCGCGGTGGGCAACCGGGTGCCGCGGGTGGATGCCGGAAAGGCGCTGGCCCGCTACCGGGCCCTGGGCCAGGCCATGGCCGAGGGGCTGGTTGCCTCTTGCCACGACTGTTCCGATGGTGGTCTCGGTGTGGCCTTGGCCGAAAGCGCCTTTGCCGGAAACCTCGGCATGGCGGTGGACCTCGGGCTCGTGCTGCGGGAAGAGATCGACCGCGAGGACGTGCTGCTCTTTTCCGAATCCCAGAGCCGCTTCGTGGTCACGGTGCGGCCCGAGCACAAGCAGGCTTTTGAAAAAATCATGGCCGCCACCGGCTGTGCCAGGGTGGGTGCGGTGACCGCCGACAAGAAGCTGGTCTGTTCCGGTTTCGACGGCTCCATCGTGCTGTCCGAGGACCTTGCCGGGCTCAAGGAGAGCTGGCAGCAGACCCTGCGGTTCTAACGCGATGGCCTTTGAAAAGAAAAAATTCGTCGCCGACATCCGCGAAGGCGAAGCGGTGGACGACCTCTTTCTGGTCAAGGAGCTCGGCCGGGCCGAGACCAAGGCCGGTAAGCCCTACCTCATTCTCACCGTGGCCGACCGCTCGGGCGAGCTGCCAGGCCGCATGTGGGAGGGAGCCGACGAGGCCGTCGCCGCCGGCTGCGGGGTGGGAGCCGTGGTCCTTCTGCGCGGCCAGGCCCAGAGCTACCGGGGGGTGAGCCAGTTGCGGGTCGATTCCCTGCAGCTGGTGGCCCCGTCGGTGAACGACCCGGGCGTCGATGCCGCGTGCTTTCTGCCGGCCGCTGCCGGCGACCTCGACCTCATGCTCGGCGAACTGCTCGACCTGGTGCGCTCGGTGGCCGATCCTTTTTGTAAGAAATTATTACAAAAAATCTTTCGGTCCGGCGACTGGCTGGAGCGCTTCCGGGTGGCGCCGGCGGCCAAGAACATGCACCACGCCTATCTGGGCGGGCTGCTCGAGCACACCCTGGCGGTGGCCCGGTTGGCCGACCGGCTGGCGGCGAGCTATCCTGGCCTCGACCGCTCGCTGCTGATCGCCGGCGCGCTTCTGCACGACATCGGCAAAGTCGAGGAATTCCGCTACGATTCTTATCCCTTCGACTACACCGACCGGGGCCGCCTGGTGGGCCACCTGGTGATCGGCGCCGAACGGGTGGCCGAGGCGGCGGCCAAGATAAGCGATTTCCCGGCGGATCTTGCCTGGCGTCTGCAGCATCTCATCCTCAGCCACCACGGCCGCCACGATTTCGGCTCCCCAACCCTGCCGATGATCAGCGAGGCCTTCGTGCTGAGCGCCATCGACGACCTCGACGCCAAGCTGAACTTCATCACCCGCCTGGAACAGAACGCCCAGGACGAGGGCTACCAGTGGAGCGACTACCAGCGCACCCTGGAGCGCTTCCTGTTCATCAACGGCCGCGGCCGCGGGGGAGAGCGGGAGGCGGCCGAAGGAACGCGGCCAGAGGCCGGGCCGGTGCCGGATTCCCGGCAGCAGTCGCTGTTCTGAGCAAAGGCCCGCCATGGATTTGTCGTTCGCCGCCCTCATCGGCCAGCAGAAGGCCAAGGATCTCCTGGGCCGGGCCCTGGCCGGCCGCCGTCTGGCCCATGCCTTTCTCTTCCGCGGCCCGGACGGAGTCGGCAAGAAGAAGGCGGCGGAGCTCCTGGCCGCCCGGCTCAACTGCCAGCACCCCGCCGGCCTCGAGGTCTGCGGCCGCTGCCCCTCCTGCCGCAAGTTCGCCACCGACAACCATCCGGACTTTCTGCATATCCGGCCCGACGGCCAGCTGATCAAGATCAACCAGGTCCGCGAGCTGAAAACCGCCCTCACTCTGGCCCCCTTCGAGGGCGGCACCCGGGTGGTGCTCCTGGAGGACGTGCACACCATGCGGCGGGAGGCGGCCAACAGCCTGCTCAAGACCCTGGAGGAACCGCCGCCGGGCAATCTCTTCGTGCTCACCGCCGACGAATCCCGGCCGCTGCTGTCCACCATCACCTCGCGCTGCCAGACCGTGCCTTTTTTCGGGTTGCCCGCCGATGAGATGGGTACCCACCTGGTGGCCCGCCTCGGGCTTTCCCGGGAAGAGGCCCTCACTCTCTGCGGGGTGGCCGAAGGCAGCCTCGGCCGGGCCGAACGGCTGGTACGCCTCGGGCTTCTCGACCTGCGGCGGGAACTCGTTGAAAAACTCATGGCCTGCCGGGCCGAGGAGCCGGAGACGGTGGCCACCGTGTTCGGGCTGGCCGAAAAGGCGGCGGCCCTCAAGGAGGAGCTTGCCGATCTGCTGCTTCTCTTGCGCAGCCTGTTCCGCGATCTGTTGCTGCTGGCCGACGGCCTGGGGGAGCAGCGCTGCATCAACCGCGATCTGCTGCCGCTCTTGGCCGCCAATGCGGGGCGCTGGCCGGCCGAGGCCCTCTTCCGCCGGCTGCGGCGCATCGAGCAGAGCGAACGGGAGCTTCGCCGCAACTGCAACCGGGCCCTGGTGTGTGAAGTCCTTTTTTTTGAACTGATATAATGGTATGGTTGCTTTTTGCCGGGCGGTAAAGCGCGCCGGCAGCCATTTCTAAGGCACCACAATGACGGACACAACCGAAATCACGGAAGAACACATCGAGCCCTCCACGGAGGCGGCGGAGCAACCGGCGGAACAACAGCCGGACGGCCAACCTGCGGCCGCTACCGGCCCGGAGGAAGAGTCCTCCTCCTCCGGCCAGGATCCGGCCCTTTCCTACTACCGCATCCGTTTCCGGCCCGGCGACCAGCCCTTCACCGCCGCTGCCCGCATCGACAACCTGCGGACCGGGGAGGCGGTGATGGTGCAGACCGACCACGGCCCCGAACCGGCTCTTGTCCACTCCCGGGCGGAGCGCTGGCCCGGTGAGGAGGGCCGCGACCAGTCCTATACCTACACCATCCAACGGCGCTGCAGCCGGGAGGAGGGAACGCGGTTCGCCAATCTGGCCGACCTGGAGGAGCGGGCCCACGGGATTTGCCGGCAGAAGATCGAAAAGCTCGGCCTGCCGATGAAGCTCATCCGGGTCGAACGCTTTTTCAACGGCAGCAAGATCATCTTCTATTTCACCGCCGAAAGCCGGGTGGATTTCCGCGAACTGGTCAAGAATCTGGTCCAGGAATTCCGCACCCGGGTCGAGATGCGGCAGATCGGCGTGCGCCACGAAACCAAGATGCTGGGCGGCCTCGGCTGCTGCGGCCGGGAGCTGTGCTGCTCCTCGTTCATCAAGGAATTCGATTCGGTGTCCATCAAGATGGCCAAGGAGCAGAACCTGCCGCTCAATCCCGCCAAGATTTCGGGGGCCTGTAACCGCCTGCTCTGCTGCCTCAATTACGAGTTCGCCACCTACAAGGCCCTGCGCAAGAACATGCCCAAGGTAGGCAAGCGCATCGTTTATAAGGAGCAGATCTGCAAGGTGCGGCGCCACAACGCCCTGAACCAGACCATCGTGGTGGCCGATCCGGACAACAAGGAGATCACCCTGAACCGCGAGGAATGGCTGCAGACCACCCCGGTGTTGCCGCCTCCCAAGAAAAAGGGGTGAATTCCCTTTCCGGGTTTTTATAATTCGCACGAGGCGCTACGAACCAAGAAAAGCACCCTGCCCGTCCCCGGCGGCGGGCAGTCCTTTTTCCCCTATCCAGACAGCAGAACCGAGCATCCATGAGTTTCTACATCACCACCCCCATCTACTACGTGAACGCCCAGCCCCACCTGGGTCATGCCTACTCCACGGTGATCGCCGACACCGCAGCCCGTTTTCGTCGCCTGTGCGGCGACGACGTGCGCTTCCAGACCGGCACCGACGAGCACGGCGACAAGGTGGTGGCCGCCGCCGAAAAGGAAGGGCTCTCGCCCCGGCAGTACGCCGACCGCATCAGCGCTCTCTTCCGCGAGGCCTGGCCGCCGCTCGCCATCGAGCCCGATCACTTCATCCGCACCACCGACGCGGTCCATGTGGCCACGGTCCAGAAAATCCTGCAGGAGGTCTACGACCGGGGCGACATCTACTTCGGCTCCTATTCCGGTCTCTACTGCCAGGGCTGCGAGCGGTTCCTCACCGAAAAGGAGCTCACCGCCGAGGGCACCTGCCCGGACCACCAGACGGTGCCGCAGGAGATCACCGAGGAGAACTACTTCTTCCGGATGAGCAAGTACCAGGGCTGGCTCCTCGAGCACATCGAGCAGAACCCCGAGTTCATCGCCCCGGAGCGCTACCGCAACGAGGTGCTTTCCTTTCTGCGCGAGCCGCTGGAGGACCTCTGCATCTCGCGGCCGACCACGCGGCTGACCTGGGGCATCCCGCTGCCCTTTGACGAGCGCTACGTGACCTATGTCTGGTTCGACGCGCTGATCAACTACCTCACCGGCCTGGGCTTTCCGGACGGCGCCGATTTCGCTCGCTACTGGCCGGCGGCGGAGCACGTGATCGCGAAAGACATTTTGAAGCCCCACGCCATCTACTGGCCCACCATGCTCAAGGCCATGGGGCTTGAGCCCTACAAGCGGCTGCACGTGCATGGCTACTGGAACGTCAACGCCACCAAGATGTCGAAATCCATCGGCAACGTGGTGCGGCCCGCCGAGCTGGTGGCGGAGTACGGAGTGGACGCGGTGCGCTATTTTCTGCTGCGGGAGATGAGTTTCGGGCTCGACGC